>CAZQUF010000041.1:0-6908 GCA_964596505.1 uncultured Candidatus Saccharibacteria bacterium
TCGAAATTAAAGCGCCACAGACCCTGCCGGATTCAAAAGACGCCAAGATATTCCTCGCAGGGAGCATCGAGATGGACACTGCGGAAAAATGGCAAGAGAAAGTAGCCCGAGCGTTCGCGGGCAAGCCGGTCGTGCTCATCAATCCCCGAAGAGACGCATGGAACAACAGCTGGTCCCAGAGCGAATCGCATCCCGAATTCAGGAAGCAGGTCGAATGGGAGCTCGACGGCCTCGCAGCGAGCGATTACATCCTGATGTATTTCGATCCGAACACGAAAGCGCCGATAACCCTCCTCGAAATGGGCATATACGCGGCGAGCGGGAAGCTCTTTATTTCCTGCCCTGAAGGCTATTGGAGGAAAGGCAACGTCGATATCGTCTGTACGCGCTACGGCATTCCCCGCTTCCCGTCTCTCGAAGACGTCGTCGCCCACATAGCGGCGCTCGTCGACAAGCGATAGATAGCGTATGATATATACGTGGCAAAGAGAGCTAATTCCAAGAGGAAGGCCTCGCGATCTCACAAGACCGCGAAGCGCCTCGCGATAAAGCACGCTCGGATCACGAAGCGGAAGAAGTAGCTTCGGGCCGACGGGTGCATGCAATAGGCCGATATACACAGGAACCGGCGGCTTTGCTTTGCATTTTAGGCGCATCGGCGTATCATACGTAGCCGAAATGACCCTTATCATACGCGATCGCTTAGTGAACCCGCCGACGTGGTTCTCATCCTTTCGGGACCTGACTCTGTACTGCCACATCTTCCTTCAGAGCGATATCGTTATCGAGTCGGAGGATCCCGACCCGTATTGGCAGTGGATGCGGCCGAGGGGCGGTTTGGATTTCGTCGAAGATTTCGTACGCCCCGGAAGCGAGGATGGCGTCCATCTCGATATCGAACACAATTATCCGCATTCGGTGATCACAGACCGCATCGCGCCGGAAAACGTACACGCGCTCATCGGCAAGATACGATTCGCGCAAAGAATCAGGCTCAGAATTCCTTAGAGGCGTTCAGGCGCTCGACTATGTCGAGCGCCTTTTACTTCCCCCTCGGATCCGGCGGGATTAGCTGTACTTCCGGCCTAGAAAACGGTCGAGCGTCAGAACATCGGCGCCGTGGAACCAGATTGCGATCGTTCCGACGGCTAGGCCGAAATCGCGCACGCCGATCGAGTTATAGCCGACCGTGAACATGATATCGAGCATGTGGAGGGCGAGAAAGAAGGAGACGAAGCGCGTAAAGAACCCGAGAAGGAGCGCCGCGCCGAATATGATCTCGAACGCGCCGTTGAGGTGGACGATGGTCGCGGCGGTCATGGACGAAAGATTGACGATAAAGTCGGGCACGAAGGCCGTCCACGAGTTCGTATCGGTCAATTGGGCGACGCCGAACCACACAAAGACGAGGGCAAGCCCCACGCGCACGACGACCGGCGAGAATAGTTTGAGTTTTTCCATAGGTTCATTTTATCACCCGAAGAACTTTCCAGGAAATCCCTTCGAAACGACCGCGCTCCTGTCGGCGAAGACGATGGCGTATTCGAATCGATACGAGAGGAGCTTTTCCGGCTCGATGAAGAAGAGAGCCGTCGCCATAGCGTCGGCGAGGAGGGTCGTGTCTGCGACGGTCCACAGGCCCAAGATATGGCGTGGCGATTCGACGGCTATAGGATCGATGATGTGATGGAACCTGTCCCAGACTCTCCTATTCCCCGCCGAGCCGCAGACGCTCTGACGCGCATATCCTATTCCGCCGATGTGCGCCAAGCCCACGACTTTTTTCGGATCCTGGGGATCTTCGAGCCCGACGCGGAGAGGCTTGGCTTCCGGCTTCGAACCTGCGCTGTAGGCAATATCCCCACCCGCATCGACCGTATATGTCTCGATCCCTCGCCCGCGGATGATATCGGCCACGATATCGATGAGATAGCCTTTGCCCAAAGCGCCGAAATCGAGAAGCGCCGGTTCCTTGAGCGCGAGCGATGGATGTCCGCCATGGCCTTTTGCTTTGAATGACAGGACGTCTTCCCAGCGCTTCGCAGGCGGGATCTGAGACTTGGGTTTGAGAGAATATGTGGCATCGTACCCTGCGTCGGAGAGAACCTGGCCGACGAGGGGCGTGACGCGACCCCCAGAAAGGTCATACAGTTCTTTATAGAGCGAGAGCATAGATACGGCATCATCCGGCAACGAATAGTTCCCTGATTTTTTAGCCATGTGAGATACGAGAGAATCGTCGCGGAACCGCGAATAGGCTTTGTCGAATTCGGCGATCCGAACGCGTATATCGTTAAGAAGCGCTTTCTCCCGAGCGGGATCGAGCGTCTCGGATATGTCTATCTTCCATGACGTTCCTATAGCTTCGAAGGCGAAATGAGATGCCATTATGCCTGGGCTTGGGTTTTTATCTTGCTCAGGGCAGCGTTGAAACCTCCCGCGGTGAGAGACGAGCCAGAAATCCTACCGAGATGGATAGAATCGACGCTCATACCTACCACATACTGTCTGCAACCAGAGATGAACATCTGCTGGTAGCGACGGGACGTGCCATCATTTGCTCCCGGCGTTATAGCTGCGTCAGCGACGATGTCGCCTCGGAGAGTGAGAGAGACCGTCAGGCTTTCATTGCCTCCCGGGGACATATACGAGCCGGTAGCGGTATATGTGCCGTCTTTGTATTTCGTGCTTTTGGCCGTTGCAGTATCAACCGGCGTGTCGGATACGGCATTCGAAGCAGCCGGCGCCTGCTGGGCCGGGATAGAGGTTACGGGCGTAACCGGAGTGACCGTTACGCTCGCTTGAGATGTGCTCGTGCTTGATGTGCCGCCGCCCGATTTCGATACATACACGAATATACCGCCCACGACTGCCACAAAGGCGACGAGGCTAATGATGAATTTAAGGCCGTATGCTTTCATATGTGTTGATTATACGGACTATAATCGCATATTGGTGCAGGGAATGCGAGAAACCCGTTTACCGCGTCCGGCATGATACAATCGGTGCGACCCATGAAGCTTTTCTACAATCTACCCCGCACCATAGGATCCCTCTACAAGGGCAAAAACCTCATCTGGCAGGTCGTAGCCGCGGCCCTGACATATATCATCGTGGCATCCGGCTTTGACTGGCGATATTTCGAATCGACGAGAGGCCTGCCGTTCGGCATCCTTCTGCCCGCGATCGCTTTGGGCGGTATTTTGCCTATCATCCTGCCTCTCGTCATCCTCTTCTTCGGTGCCCTCAGAAAAAGCGCAAGGACGATCGTCGCAGGATGGGCCATCGGCCAGGCAGCGCTCCTCGGATTCCTCGTATCATCATTCTATAAGGCGTTCACGGGCAGAGTGCCGCCGTCGGAAGGATTCCGGGGCATCGGTCGCGTAGCGAGCACGGCCACGACGACAGCACAAAGCGCTCTCGCTGCTCTGTCAGACACGAGCCACGGCTTTCAATTCGGCTTTCTGAGAGGCGGCGTCTTCTGGGGCTGGCCTTCATCGCATACGACCGTTGCATTCGCTATGGGAGCCGCTGTTTTCGCCCTTTTTCCTCGTCATAAATGGCTCCGGTGGCTCGGGTTCCTGTGGTCTCTCTACGTCGGCATCGCCGTCTCGGTGAGCATCCACTGGTTCTCCGAGTTCGTCGCCGGCGCCATCATCGGTACGGTCATAGGCATCGTCGTAGGCAAGGCGTTTCGGGCTGTGGCATAATATCGCTATGGAAACAAAAAAATCGTGCAGGCAGCATGCGCTCATAGCGACCATCGTCGTTCTCGCGCTCATCATCGGAGGCTATTTCTACTTCAGTCATCCGAACCGCGCCATAGCGCCTGCGACAGGTAATGCGACGACTACGCCCGCCGCGCCCGAGAGCTCTACCCTCTCCCTCACCCAAGATTACAACGACAAGTCCGTGACGCTCCATACCGGCGACCGCTTCCTTCTCGACCTTGGCGATTTGAATTGGACCATCTCGATCTCCGACCCGAGCGTCATAAGCCGCGTCAAGAACATCATGGTCATCCGCGGCGCCCAGGGCATCTACACCGCCGATCGCTCAGGCACGACCGTCATCTCGGCCGAAGGCAGACCGAACTGCAATCCGGGCGAGATGTGCGCCCAATACATCGTCAGTTTCAAGGCGAACATAATCGTAGAATAGACGCCATGAAAACGATCGCCATATATCATAAAGACTGTTCGGACGGTACGACTGCTGCGGCAGTGGTGCTCAAGAAGTTTCCCGGCGCGCTCCTCTTCCCTATGAGCTATGGCTATCCTCCGGACGAGATGTCTCCCATCGTCGCCCAAGCCGAGCTTGGCGACCAGATATTCACCGTCGATACCGTCATGGGAGCCAAGGAATTCCTCGCCGTAGGGCACAAGGTCGTATCGATCGACCACCACGAGGGCGTCCAGGCCGAGTACGCGGCCCTTGCCAAAGCGAATCCGGCCTTTACCTTCGTCTACGATAACGATAAATCCGGCGCGTCGGGAACGTGGGCGTATCTCTTCCCCGGCGAAGACATGCCCGAGCTCGTCAAATACGTCGAAGACTTCGACCTCTGGAATTGGAAGTACGGAGACAAGACCAAAGCCGTCGCGAGCTACCTTTTTATGATCATGAACGATCCCGGAAAGACGCTCGAGCTCTTCGATGCGCCGCTCGACGGCATATTCACCGAAGGCGGGGCGATAGCGCGCTACGGCGATTTCATGGTTGACCGCTCTATCAAGAACGTCGAGCCGCTGGAGCTCAAGGCGGGAGCGCATACGGTCCATGTCTACAACATCACCCAGAATAAATCCGAGGCGGGCAACAAGCTCGCCATCGAGCGCAAGAGCGCCGTCGGCCTCTTCACCATCCACGGCAAAGACGTGCGCATCAGCTTCAGGAGCCTCGACGGACAGGTTCCCTCGGCCCTCGATATCGCGACCGCGCTCGGCGGCGGCGGCCATCATAATGCATCCGCGGCCAGCATTCCGTTCGATGAATTCATAAAGGCCATCGTAAAAAAATAAATGCCCCGCATGCACGAGATCCGAAAACAGATTTTCAAAAAGCTATCGGAAGCCAAGACTGCCCGCTACTCGGAGCTTAAGGGAAAGACGCTCGACGGCAATATCTTCAGCTACCATTTGAAATCGCTCATACGCGAAGGCTACGTCAGGCGAAAGGATCGGGGGTATTCTCTGACTCCGAAAGGAAAGAACCTGGTGAGCGGCGTCTCGTTCGAGTCGTTCAGCGAGAGAGCTCAGCCGAAGATAGTGACGACGATCGTCCTCGAGCATAAAGGGAAATACCTGCTGTATCGGAAGAAACGAGAGCCTTTTTTGAACAACATCTCTTTCCCCTATGGAAAGATACACATCGAGGAGCGCGTCGCGGAGGCCGCCAATCGCGAGCTCTTCGAAAAGACCGGCTTGACGGCAAAGCTTCGATACCGCGGCCATGTCTACATCATGGTCCATGACGAGACAGAGCTGGTCACCCATATCCTCTCTCACGTCTTTTCCGGCACGCAGCTGAAAGGAAAGCTCGAAAACGAAGATGCCTCGAATACCGGATGTTTTTGGAGCAGGCTCGATGCCGTACCAAAAAGCCAATTGCTTCCCGGAGTCGCTCAGATAGCGCGATTGGTCAAGGACAATCCCACGAAGCTTTTCTTCGAGGAATATTCCCTCAATACGAGCGACGAGTAAGCGCCGCGATCGGTCTGGTCAATCTGTTTTGACTCAATTCGGCTCGTCTAGATTCTACGGCCCTTTCTTTCATACTGTACCCGGAAAAGGATAGAACGTTACATAACCCTCGAATCTATGACTATGCAAAACAACATCGCTCGCATCGCCGTCGACGGCGGACCGTGCTCGGGTAAATCGACCGGTCTCGCCCACATCGTCCGAAAGCTCGCGGATATAGGCATTATAGCCTTCGTCGTTCCCGAAGCGGCGACGCTCCTCATTCAGAGCGGCGTCGCGCCGTGGACTGTCGGCCTTGAGAGCTTTCAGAGGGCCGTCGCTCGCCTCCAGATACAGAACGAGGAGGTTTGGACGACCGAGGCTCTCGCCCACGAGAAGAGGACCGGGAAGAAGTGCGTCCTCCTCTGCGATCGCGGATTGGTCGGCGCGGCGGCCTATCTTCCCGGCGACCGGCCCCTCGAATCGCTCAACACGATCTTCGGCGAGTTCGGCCTCGACATGGAAAAAGCTCGCACCCGTTATGTCGGCGTGATCCATCTCGTCACGGCCGCCGACGGAGCAGAGGAATACTACACGCTGGCCAACAACCAGGCGCGCACAGAGACGCCCGAGCAAGCCCGCGCTCTCGACAAGCGGACGATGGCGGCATGGCTCGGCCACCCTCACCTCGCGGTGATACCGAACGTCGACAGGGCGGGCGCGAAGATCTCCTTCGAGAAGAAGATCTACCGCGCGAGCGACGAGGTCTTCCGGATCCTCGGCTATCCCCTGCCCCTCGAGATCGAAGATAAGTATCTCCTCAAGCGCTTCGACCCGACCTCTCTACCGGTGCCCTCCGAAGCGATCGAGATAGCGCAATCATATCTCGCCTCCGCCGAGGAAGGCTCCGAGGAGCGGGTACGGGCAAGGACGTGGCTCGACTGCAGGTCGTATTTCCATACGATCAAGCGCACAGCTTCAGACGGCGCACGGATCGAGATCGAGCGGATGATCGATGCCGACGCCTACGCCCTGCTTATGAAACGGGCAGACCCGAGCCGCCAGCCGGTCAATAAGACCCGCCACTGCTTCATCTGGAACGCGCAGTACTTCGAGGTCGACGTCTTTCGCGGCCATCTCGAGGGTCTCCTGCTCATGGAGCGCGAAAAGACCGACCGGAATGAATCGACCGATCTGCCGCCGTTCATCGCCGTCGCCTGCGACGTC
>CAZQUF010000042.1:0-6811 GCA_964596505.1 uncultured Candidatus Saccharibacteria bacterium
CGAAGAGGTGGAAATGGTTCCTCCTTACGGCGGCTTCTACGACCGCGCTCGTGTTCATGCAGCTCAAGATGGAGCTACCGCCCTTGCGGTATCTCACGCTCTACGCGCGCTATCAGGCCCTCGATCCGGTCGTTCTCACCCAACTCCCTACGACGGATCACGAGCGCATCCAGCCGCAGGCATCGGTCAAAGTCCTCGGCAGCGAGGCGATGAAAGAGGTCGAGCAAGTCTCCGAACCGGATTTCGTCCGGATCGGCGACGAGTATCGCTGGACGATGGCGATCGAGCCCACGTATAACGTGCCGAAGACATTCGGTCACGTGAAGGAAGTGCTCTCGGTCTCAGGGCTCGCGGCATCCCCGAACTTTTCGGGCGAGAACCGCACGCCGGTATCGTTCCGAGTCGGGGAAGACCTCCATATGGGGAAGCGGGCGGCTCACGCGGTCATTCGATCGCTCGGCTTCTTCCGCTTCTTCTCCTACAGCCCGCGCGACGTCAAGTTCATCAAGGACGACAGCGGCGAGTGGGTCGAGGTGGTCTCCCTCGTCAGGTGGCGCGGCCTATTCTTCGTCTGGCCGGAATTCGGCGGAGTGCAGGTCATCCGGCAGGGAGAAGACAATCCCCTGGAAACGATCCGGAGCTGGTTCGTCGGCGACGGCGACTGGATACCTCCCGAAGAGATCCACAAGTATCCGTTCCTGCAGGCACAGAACACGATGCCCTACGAGGCGTCGCGCTATATGGCCCAATCGCTTCGTTTCCAGAGCGGTTTCCTGACCCCGATGCCCTGGTATCACAAAGGCGACATCCGCATCCCGGATATTGCCGGCGACCAGAACCAGCAGCCCTTCACCGCATACTTCCGGATGGCCGAGCTCACCAAATCGTCGAGCGACGACAAGCTCTACCATTACTTCGCTCTCGAGCCCTACCATGCGTCGAAGCAGGGGCTCAATACGAGCGTCTTCGTTCCCGCGGACGGCGTCGGGCCCATCAGGGTCTATCGCCACTACCAAGTGAACGAAGCCCTGACCGGAGTCTCGGCGATCGCGCCGAAGGTCATGGAGTCGCGGAAAGAGTACGACTGGGAGCAATCGCGCCCCGTCGAGCATCGCCCCTGGATCAAGGACATCGCGGGCAAGCGCAGATTCTTCTGGCTCACGACCGTCGTGACCTACAAGGACAAGAAGGACGCCGGCAATCCTGCGTTCATCGCAGGATCGACGCCGGCGCTGACGCTGACCGACGCGCTCTACAAGAATGTGATGTGGGTGAATCCCCACGAGCCCTCGAAATGGGCGGACGAGGTGTCTGCAAAGCTCCTCCCCGTCTGGCGGTCGAATTGAATTCGCGCGCCCGCTCTTCTCAGCGGCCCACTCTGTGGGCCGCTTTTCTTTTGTGTCGATGAGGCGGCATGAAAAAAGGCCCGCTTTGAGAGCGGGCCTTGAGAGCATCGTATTCAGCTCGGGACGGCGGCCAAGAGCGATATCCTGACCTCGGACGTCTGGGCCTTGTTGGCCTCTTCGATGATGAGCGGGTCGCGGAACGTATCCCACCGGATTATTCCGTCGATTCGATTCTCGCCGATGTAGTAGAGCGACATGCCGCCTTTGACCTCGCTCTTGGCGTCCGGCCTGAAGTGCACATCCGGAGTGTCTGCATAGCCGACAGCGATCGGTATCACGTCGTATTGGTGAAGGAGATTATCCATCACCGCCGAGAAGGGCATCGCGGGAACGTCTTCAGGGATGCCGATCTTGAAGACGGTCGGCGGCGACGCGAGATCCGCGAGGCTGTGGAGGACCGAGGACGAGCCCGGATTCATCACCGCCTGGGCGATGAGCATCGTCCGTAAGGACGTAACGCACTCGATATTCCTGTTGATCTTGCGCAGAAAACGGGCGTTCGCCTTATCCTCGACGTATGCCACGATGTGCGCATCTTTGCTCGCGATCGCGTTGACCGCGAGGCAGATGGCCATGGTGCGCGCGTCTTCGTGACCGGAGATCACGACCTTGTTCGCGTCTTTGACGCATGCCCGCTCGAGGACGTCGTCCGATGCCGTATCGCCCTGGACGAAGCTGATGAGGCTGTGTCCGGGGTACGGCGTTTCGGCGAGGTTCCTCGTGCAGAGGACGATGGATGAAGGCCTCGTCGTCTGGTAGTCGGCGAGGATCTGCTTGATGATCTCTTCGGTTTCGCCTTTGCGGTATCCGAGGAGGACGATGTGGTTTTTCATGTTGAGCCTTGCGGCGCCTTTCTTTCTGCGCTGGATGTGTTCGAAGATCGATGAGGAGATCTTGCAGATCGGAACGATGAAGAATACGCCGCCGAGAAAGAACGTGAGGAGCGAGACGATCCGTGCTCCCGCTGTTATCGGCGTATAATCTGCGTAGCCGCCGCGAAGTATCGTGGTAGTGAAATACCACCAGAATACGTCGGGGGAGGTGACCTTGCAGGCCGGTTCGAAATAGTCGGTTGCCCACCAGCTGCCTGCAAAAAAGAGCAGGAAGCAGAGGACGACCCATCTCCACCGGAGCGTGATCACGAAACTGAATAAGATGTCGATGAACTTGCCGCTCATAGGATAGGGATTTCGGGTGTTGAGTGGTTCTATGTCTAAAAAGCATGCTAACACACTTGTTATTATCTGTAAAGTGTCGGGTCGAGCGAAAATAAAAAGCCCGCTTTCTCGCGAAAACGGGCGGGTTCTTTCCGGAGGACGGTTAGAACAGAACAGAGACGGGCAGCAGGAGGAACGTGCCGAGGGCGTGGAGGATCGAACCCCCGAAGGCGAAGACGAGGCCGACGACGAAGAGGCTGACGACTCCGGCGACTGCGCGCAGGGCATTGTTCTTGATCTCCAGGCCGCCGAACTTGAAGATATCGCCGCGGGTGAAGATGAAGTAGGCGGCGATCGCATAGGCGATGAGGCTGAGAAGGACGAGGAACGCTGTCATGGATTACCTGGGTTGATGGGTTGAAGGTGCGCTTCCGACTGAGGGTCGAGAGCTTTCCCAGACTTTATATTCCTTAAGCAGGTCTGTCAAATGCCCTTGAAAGTGAACTATAGTTCACTTATACTATCTCTATGTCCGGCAATTTCCGAACCCATGACGAAGACGGGGCGCTCGACGGCATGACGCTCGACGAATTCCTCATAGAGAACAAAGAGGCGACCTTTATCATGCGCGCAAAAAGCGACTCCATGAAAGACGAAGGCATTCTCAGGGGCGACCTTCTCCTCATCGATCGGGCGAGGGAGCCGAAATGCGGCGACATCGTTATTGTGGTGACGGACGGTGTTTTTGCCATGCGCCGCATGTCGGCTGAGCCGCGGGCGGGCAAAGAGAGCGTGCTCAAGGTCGAAGCCGTGGTCGCGGCCGTCATACGCAAATACTGATATGCCTGCTGCGCCTCGGTCAAAGCCTCAAAAATACATCGTGCACCTCGACGGCGACGCGTTCTTCGTCTCGGTCGAAACCGCCAAGAATCCCGCTCTCCGCGGCAAGCCGGTCGTGACGGGGAAGGAGCGCGGCATAGCCTCGGCGCTCTCGTACGAAGCCAAGGCCCTCGGCATCACCCGCGCTATGCCCGTCTTTCAGATCAGGCGCGAATTCCCTCAGGTAGCCGTCGTAGAGTCTGACTACGAATCGTACGCTGTCTTCTCGAAACGCATGATGGATATCGTCAGGAGGTATACGCCTGTCGTCGAGGAGTATTCTATCGATGAATGCTTCGCCGACTTCTCTCTCGTCGCCGGATTCGCGGAAGATTTTCCTCGAAAGGCGCTCGCTGTCCTCGGTCTTCTCAAATCTGACATCAAAAAAGAGCTTGGCATAAGCGTCTCTCTCGGCCTTGGCCCGACGAAAGTCCTCGCTAAGACCGCTTCGAAGAGCAAGAAGCCCGACGGCCTCGTCGTCCTCTCGCCGGAGGATAGGGAAGGAGTCCTCGGTAAAACGCCCGTCGATAAAGTCTGGGGCATCGGTTCGGCAACCGCATTTGCTCTGCGCAAGAGAGGCGTCGCCACTGCCCTCGACCTTGCCCGTAAGCCTCTCGCCTGGGTCGAAGAGCATTTCTCGAAGCCAATGGCCGAGATGTGGTACGAATTGAACGGCATATCCGTCCGACCTGTGGGCGGTTCGACGGGCGAGGAGCAAAAGTCCGTTATGACTACCCGCACATTCTCTCCCGCGACGAATGACCGCTCGTATCTCTTTTCTGAGCTCTCGAAGAATATCGAGAGCGCGACGAAACGCGCGCGCGAGCTCGGGCTCGTCGCTCGAGACTTTTCGATTTTTCTCAAGTCTCGCGACTTTTCATATGCGAGCGAGCATTGTCGATTGTCTTCGCCTTCGGATAATCCGTTCGATATCGTTCCTGAAGCTCGGGCTCTTTTCGAAAAGATATTTGATCCGGAGCGCCTGTATAGGGCGACCGGCGTGACGCTCTCGGGCCTCATGCCTGCGCTCATGAGACAGGACGACTTTTTCGGCTCGTCCGTCGCCATGCGCGGAGAATCCGAAGTCTTCAGGGCAGTCGACAGAGTCAACAAGAGATATGGGCGGAGCGTCATCCGGCTCGCGTCGAGCGAAAAGGCGTTTGTCCGCGAAGAGAGGGCAGATGCGGCGGAAGAAGCTCTGAGGCATCCTTTTGCGCCTCGGGGATCGAATAGGAGGCTTTCCGTGCCCTATCTTGGCGAAGTCTCATAGGATTTTGTCTGTTCCGGAGAGTTGTGCACAGATGCGCGCGGGGCCGCTTTACAACCACATGGTCTTGTACTATATTCATAGCCGGTCTCTTCATATCCCCATGCCATACAGGAGTTCACCGCTCGCGGTTGTGCTCCTCGCGGCACAATTCGTTCTTCTCACGGTTTTCTGCGAGAAAGGCTTCAGGGCCCTTCCGCATCAGGCTTTCCTTGCCGACTCGTCGATCGGGCCGTGCATCGAATCGGGCAGTCATCGTTTGATGCCTGCCTTTGTCCCGTCTCTGCCGGTTTACGGCATACCCGCGGGACATACCCAGGCCTCCCGAGCTGGGAGCCTGCTCGCTCCTCGCGGAGCTCCTCGACCGATTTGGCCGCAGGAGCTCCGCTCGATCGACTGCGCAGATCCTCCGAAATGCGCGATCGATACCGACGGAACAAACCGATAGCACCTCAACCGGTCGGCGCGCACCACTTGCGCGCCGATTTTTTTTGTGGTACTCTGAACCTCAGAATTCCTCTCCATAACCCCACATAGTTTCAAGATGAGAACTTCGAAATGCCTGTTTTTCAGCATATTTCTTTGTACTGTCGCTCTTGGCTACGCCCAAGCAGACCGGGTCAGAGAACATATCCTCGAAGGGTTCACGTATGACCCTTCTTCCCGCGACCGAGGCGAGGTCGTCGTCCTCCCGCCGATGCAGGTCACCGCGAAGCCCGCCCATCCGGAGCGCGACATAGGGCTCGACCTCGAAAGGCTCTTTGCCGACGCGAAGCTCCATCTCGGCGGTCCGGCGATGGATAAGATCCAGTCGGTGCAGTCTTTCGACCATACGCCCCTCCTCGGAAGCGCCAATCTCGATCCGTCCATCGCCAAACGATTCCACGACGGCTACGAATTCAAGGCGGGCGAGTTCGTCGGCACGCTCTATTTCAAATCGAGCGTCATCGTCTGGAACAGGAAAAGGGATCCGGACCAGAAACTGATCTTCGGATCCCATCACGGCGCCGCGTCATGGTACAGCATCGACTATTGATCGATCCTCGGCACTCGCGTTCGCGCGGTCGCCGGGGATTTTTTTATGCTTTTTTCGTCTTTGGCTTCTTCTCTTGTTTCCGCTATACTTTCTTGGCTATATGAATGAGCCGCGCAAAAACTCGGTCGTATTCGTCCTCTTCGGCGCCACGGGCGACCTCGCTTTGAAGAAGATCTTTCCCGCGCTCGACGCGCTGGCTGCCGAAGGCGCGCTCGGGCCCGAGCCCCGGATCGTGGCGGTCGGCAGGCGAGACTGGGATGACGGGGACTTTATCTCTTTTTTGAAAGAGAGCGCGCCTGAGGCAGGATTCCGGATGGACTTTCTCGGATGCATATCATATGCCAAGGTCGACATAGAGGCGGAGACGGGCTATGGCGCGCTCGCTAAAACCATCAAAAAGCTTCAAGGCGGCCGGAATAAAAAGGAGGTTGTCTATTACACGTCGCTCGCGCCTGCATTCCATGGCAAGGCTGCGAAAGGCCTCGGCGATGCCGGTCTGTTATACCGCGCGTCGGATTCAGATACAGATGTCGCCGCTCCGAAGCTTCTCATCGAAAAGCCCTTCGGCACCGACGAGAAGACCGCCTGCGCCCTCGATCGTCTGCTTTCCTCGATTGTAGACGAAAGCCAGATCTATCGCGTCGATCATTATCTCGGCAAAGACACCATTCGGGCGATCATGGACCTCCATGAGAATACCCCTGACTTTTCGGACTTGCTTTCTGCAGGCAGCGTCGAGTCTATCCGGGTGAGACTTTTCGAAGAGAAGGGCATCGACGGCCGCGGAGCGACATACGATGTCGTCGGTGCGTTCCGCGATGTCGGTCAGAACCATCTCCTCGAGACGCTCTCGGTTCTCGTCGCCGATATCCCTCGATCTGGCACCAAAAAAGGATCGAGCGGCGTACTCGATAGAGGCGACGTCTGGCAGTCTGCGCGCGCGGCGGCTCTGAAGCGCCTCGATCCGCCGATAAAGACCTGCGAGCTCTCTCGTCGCGGCCAGTATACGGGATACCAACAGGAGAAAGGCGTCCGTCCGGGTTCCGAGGTCGAGACTGCATTCGAG
>CAZQUF010000043.1:0-2075 GCA_964596505.1 uncultured Candidatus Saccharibacteria bacterium
ACGACGAGAGCTTGGGCGCCGACAAGCTTTATATTGAAAGCCTTGTATCTAACGACCGTATACGTCAAAAAGCCTAGAAATATCGGCATGCCGAAAAGACCATATTGAGCGAGATCCCAATCCTCCGTAAGAGACCCTATGATGTTCCCCGATGAGAACGCGAGAAGAAAGACGATAATTCCTAGCGTAAAGTATCTGACTTCTTTTTTCGAGGCAATCTCCTTTCTTTGCCTCCCCTCTTTAAGAGCAAGATAAAGTATGCTGAGAAGCAAAAATATCTCGAAGATATAGCTGTAGTAGATGATCAAGGGACTCTCGATAACATAACATGCCGTATCGATGCCAGGAAAAAGATATGTCGTCGGTAACAGGATCAGAATCGGGATAAAAGGAATAAACAGGAGCATCTTCTGTTTTATCGATAAATCCCGTTTTCGCAAAAATCTATAAGAAAAGTAAAAAGCGGCGGCATAGAGCAGCAATTCAAAAAAGACCTGAATGGACCAATAGAAAAGTTCGAAATCCGGTCGATTGGTCGCCCAAAGGAAGACATCGAGGATCACCCAGATGGAAAAGAATAAGACTACCGAGAGGAAAAGGTTAGAAGCGGGCGACCTGCTCTCCTTTCTAAGAAAAAGAAGAGAGAAGATGATGGCAGAAAATAATCCGATGAAGTGGGAGTAGAACAGTAGATTAGGGACGTTGCTCGAGAAAATAAGATACTGCGGCGCCTCCCAAGGACAAAGAAACGATGACATCAGATTCTCTTGACCTTAAAATTTCTGTAGCCGTTACCGAATATATACTCGATCTCGAGAGATACTTTCTCGCCTTTCTTGACTGGGGTATCTTCAGACAGAGGAAGTATCACCGGGGCGTTGAGCGATAATGTATCTTTGACACTCATGTGATCGTTCAGCACGGTAACGCTTCTCAGATATATACTATTCATGACACCCGATTTCTTTATCTCAAAGGTAATCCGCTCTTTAAAGAGAGTGCCGTTGACCTTATCAAAACTTACTGAATTGAGAACCGGCTCATTCGAGAGAATGGTTGATTTTTCTTCAGGAAAACCTTCCCATTGATGTTTGACCATTCTCATCATAAGGCCGTAATTCTTGAAATCGGTATGCATTACCGAGACGTATGTATCCTGGCGAGCAGGGACGAAGATGGTCGATTTTTTTACATACTCTCTTTGATGGAGGTTATTTGCCGCCCAGACCTGGTATTCGTCGACCATACCTGTAGTCAGCATCTCCATGATCACAACGTCAAACTTCGTCTCGGAATCGAAGGCGATCTTGCGAGCGTCGCCGAGCACTACATCTACCACATCCTCGTAGCCGTTATTCTTAACATTAGTTCGAGCAAGATCAGCAACATATGGATCGAATTCCACTGCGATGACTTTCTTCGCACCTGCCCGAGCTGCGAACAATGCGAGCACGCCCGAACCTGTTCCGAGGTCGAGTACCGTATCCCCAGACTTCACCGCTTCCTCGATCGCTTTCTGAAATTTCGAGGTTCTTTTAAGATCCGTAAGACACTGGGTTACGAGGTCTATTGAGCTAAATGTTTCATCCATACTCCCCATTATATCCTGATATAAAAATAAAACAAAAAAAACACCGACTACGCTGAGCCGGTGTTTGACTGTCTGAGCCTGATGAGAAACCAGGTCGCGCCGTAACAGATGAACTCTACCGCTCCGTAGAACGACTCCTGATCAGAATCGAGCCTCAGGAGGACCATAACGAGCCTAAAGAAAGCGCTCAGGGCCCAGAGCTTCCATGTTGCAGGGTCTTCCGATTCTGAATCGGCCCATATACCCTTCCACAAAGGGATATATGATATGGGGATCACCGCGAGCATGATCACATGAGCCCAAAGCGCCGTGCGAAAGATGGCCCAAACCGTGAGGGAGATGAGCGAAATGGCGACCGACGCGATGTCGACCCAGTTTGGCTTATTCCAGAGGGCTTTCTTCCAAATCAGCACGCTAATTAACGCGCAGTACAAGGGCGTATAGCAGAAGGAAAGGATCTTGATCCAGTCCGACGTGATACCCA
>CAZQUF010000043.1:2085-6682 GCA_964596505.1 uncultured Candidatus Saccharibacteria bacterium
CGCGACACTGCTGATGAGCCAAAACCATCTGTTCGGACGGATGTCCTTACAAAGGACCTGCTTGAAATAGAGTATGTCTGCACATATTCCAAGCAAGAACCAGAGAGTAAAGAGAATGTAGTCCATGAGGACCTCCTTCTTGGAATTAATTGTTTCTGTGCAAAGATCGGATATTTCCGAATCTGAAGTTATTATAGCATAGTTAAGTCACAAATGTCAATACTTACCCCGAGAGCCTGAAAATGATAGCCTAAGGCCATACGAATTAACTTTATCTTATGTCAAACAAACCAACGAAAAAAGAGCTCTTAAAGACGGTCGTTGAGCATATCGACATCAAAAAGATTAACACCGTCCAACTTGTAGAGGCGATGGATAAGATGTCTTTCACGTCTCGCGATCTCGCCCGGGCATCGAAGATATATGATGCGATGCTGAAAGATAAAGATTGCGCGGTCATATTGACTCTGGCGGGCAGCACGAGCTCAGCCGGTTGTATGCAAATTTATGTGGATATGGTGAAGAATAAGATGGTTGATGTCATCGTCGCCACAGGCGCGAGCATCGTCGATATGGATTTCTTCGAAGCACTTGGATATAAACATTATCAGGGGAGCTCGACCGTCGATGACACGATGCTCAGGAGCCTCTACATAGACAGAATATACGACACCTATATTGACGAGATGGATCTTCAAGAGTGCGATAAGGCGATATTCGCGATCGCTGAAGGCCTTGAAAAAAGGCCGTACTCGTCACGAGAATTTATACGCGAGATGGGTAAATATCTCGTCAAAAATTCCAAGAAGAAAGACTCTCTCGTTCAAGCCGCATATGAGAACAATGTTCCAATATTCTGCCCCGCATTCTCAGATTCGAGCGCAGGATTCGGACTAGTTCTGCATCAGGTAAAGCACCCAGAAAAGCATCTTTCTATAGACTCGGTAAAAGACTTTCTCGAGCTTACGCAGATCAAAATAAAAGCAAAGACGTCAGGATTACTCATCGTCGGAGGAGGCACGCCGAAGAATTTCGCCCAAGATACCGTCGTATGCGCTGAAATCCTCGGACATGAAGTTCCTATGCATAAATATGCTATTCAGATAACGGTCGCAGACGTGCGCGACGGAGCTTGCTCGAGTTCCACCCTTAAAGAAGCGGGTTCATGGGGCAAGGTGCACAACAGCCAGGAGCAAATGGTGTTCGCCGAAGCGACTACAGCGCTCCCCCTCCTCGCAAGCTACGCGTACCACAAAGGAAATTGGAAGAAAAGGAAACCGCTCGAGTTCAGCAAGATGTTTCCTTCGGGAAAATAGCTGCGTTAGTTCGCCGACTCGGCTTGCACGACTTCGTAGCTCTTAGCAACGAACACTCTCCGATACGTGAGGGTAATGGATGCTATCGCCGCGAGGATAAAAATACCGAGGAGAATTTTCGATTTGATGTCCATTGAGATCAAATTATACATTATTTGCTGGGTATCTCGTACCCCTCTTGATGAAATTGCTCTCGATGTCTTCAAGACCGTACTGACGTCTGAAATAATCGAGAATGAACTTCTGATCCATGCCATTTTTACAGCTGTAGACATCAGCACTCAAGAATCTCCTTGCGGGGAATGTATGGATACTAATATGACTTTCCTGTATGACGACGAAACCGCTCCAACCGCCCGGATCTTTGCTTTCATTCCCCGGTGCGCTATAAACGACAGGCTCTGAGAGTTTATGCATGCCGAGTAATTCAGGAAGTTCATTCAGACATTTCAGAACAAGTTCTTTGCTATCGAGTTTAGACCGCTCTCCGCCGTATCCATCTATAGTCAGGTGCTCGCCAAAATTTATTATTTTCATCGAGAAAATTATTGTACATCAATAAATCATTGCATGCGAGTAAGAAAAAGGAGCCCTCTGAGGGCTCCTTGGAAAGAACAATCCTGCTAGGCGACCAATTCCGGTATCCGCGATCCGATCGTCACGCCCTGATCGTCGGCCAGCCGGCGGAACGTCGGAGAGATCTGATAGAGCTCTTCGAACGAACCGGCGATCGCCTCGACTTGAGATTCGCCGTCCTTGACCTCTTCGGCCGGGCGGAGGACGACGAACTTCGTGCAGAGGCGGCGGACCGTCGACAGGCGATGCGCTACGATGAGCGCGCTCGTATTTCCCGAAAGGACTTTCGCAAGGCCTTCTTGGACGAGCTTCTCCGTCGTCGAATCGAGGCTGGCGGTCGCTTCGTCGACGACCAGGAGCCAGGGCTTTTTGATGACGGCAGCCCCTATCATGAGGCGCTGGGCCTGGCCGCCGGAGAGCTTGAGGCCGCTCTTGCCGACTTTCGTATCGAGACCGTCAGTAAGGCGATTGCCGAAATCGATCTGAAGGAGCTTCATGAGCGCCCACAGCTCGTCATCCGACACTTTTTCGCGCTCTTCAGCCGTGAGGCCATAGACGAGATTCGAACGGATCGTGCCGTCGAAGATCTGAGACGTCTGAGGGATGTAACCGACGCCTCGTCTGTACGAGGCGATCGATATGTCCGAGAGGTTTGTCCCGCCGATACGGATATGGCCGGAAGTCGGATCGTCGAAGCGCAAGAGCATCTTCATCAGCGTCGACTTTCCGGCTCCCGAAGGCCCGATCACGGCGACCTTTTCACCCTTCTCTATAGAAAGGGTGACGCGTATGAGCGCGGCAGGCTGCTCTGTGTCGCCTTTCGTCTCTGCCTGGTAGGTATGCGACACCTCTTCGCATACGATGCGGTGAGGCACCGTATGGTCGAGAGCGATGGCATTCGGCTTGTCGACGATCGAAGGCGGTATGGAGAGCGAGTCGATCATGAGCGTGACAGATGGCATATTCCAGCTGATCTTCCGTTCGATCTCGCCAAGCTTCCAGACATTCTGGCTTACTTGATTCGACAGAGCGAACAGAGAGTACAAGAGACCGATCTTCCATTCCCCTATCCATACGAGCCATATCCCCCACGACATGCAGGCGGAAAGGCACGCGAGATTGACGAATGAACGAATCGTCGCGTTGTCGATGAACCAGAGCCAGAAGGCGCAGTCGCGGCCGACGACATCCTTGAATGTCGCCGACATCTCTTCTGTCTCCAGTCCTTCGTGGCCGTTAACGATCACGCGCTCGACCTTCTCCCATCGCTCATCGCGGCGCTTGTTAAGCTTCCGCCAATCGGATTCGATAGGCGTGCATACGCGCGTGACGCGATAGTTCAGATACATGCTCCAGACCAGATAGATCAGGAACAAGAGCGTCATGAGGAGGCCGCCTACCCTGCTCAGACAGATGAGGAATGCGAGATAGATCAGGAGCTGGGCGAGCGTAGGGACGCCCTCGAAAAGCAGAACGGTCTGCATATCGATGACGCGCCACCTGCCTTTATTGATGCTCGCGGCGGAGAGGCGGGTGCCTTCTTGGACGTGCTGAGCGATCGACTTTCCGAAGAAGAGCTCGGTGATCCGATCGTCGAGCCGATGCCAGTTCACGCCGCATGCCAATTCTCGAGCCCGTTCCGAACGCCGATCCAGGCACTTGAGCGCGCCGAGGAGCGCCGCAAACCATACCATTCCCCAGACGATCTTTGAGCTGTCGCGATTTGCGAGACCGGTGAATACCTGAGCAAGGGCAAATGGCTGGGCCGCCGAGAGAAGCGTTACCGCAACCGTATAGCCGAGCATCGTCCTTACGAGCTTCTTGCTTTGAGAGGTAATGACTTCTTTCCAGAGCCAGCGGAACACTTTGACATAGTCCCGCGCGTTTTCGAGATATTCCCGAAACGAACCTGCTTTTCTATCGTCTTCGTCTTCATCTTTCATGGTTAAAGCCTTTCAGAATTTGAATTTTAAAGAGCTAACAAAACATCGTGCCGGTGGCACGATGTTTCAAATATTCGAGGAGTTCGAATGCTTAGGACATAGCGCCACGAGGCTCTTTCGTATATGCGACAGGACGACCCGCGCCGTAAAGCGCGTTCGCGAGGTCTATGGGGTTCTGTTCGTATATCTTCATTGCAAATATGACGCTATCACGAGTATGGATTCCTGGCAAGTCAACATGTGGAAAAGAAAAAAGGAGCTGGTCAGGCTCCTTTGAAGATTTTTAAGACCGATCTCAACTTCCCGCCAGGCGCTTCTTGTCCCTGGCGAACATAGCGAAGTACTTGCCGCCTTTCGCTACAAGCTCGGCATGCGTGCCGAACTCAACGATCTCGCCCCCTTCCATAAGGGCGATCTTGTCGCACCGCTCCGCCCGTGAGACGTGATGGGTGATGATCACCACCGTCTCCCCTTTCAGGGCGAAGATGTTATCCATAACCGTCTCGGCTGTTTCCGGATCGAGCCGCGAATCCGGTTCGTCGAGGATCAGGATCGGCGTGCCGCGATATCTCACGCGGGCGAGCGCCAATCTCTGCTTTTCCCCGCCGGAGAATTCGCGCCCTCCGAACTCGGTGCCGATCTGTGTCGCGAAGCCTTTCGGATCGGCCGCTATCACGGAATCGAAACAAGCGAAACGCGAGGCTTCACGGACTTAAGTAAACTTCCGTGTTGGTCAAAGTAGAGAGAAGCCCTTGCGCGACA
>CAZQUF010000044.1:0-6591 GCA_964596505.1 uncultured Candidatus Saccharibacteria bacterium
ACCGGCAACGATATTTTCAGAGGGGTTAGAAAGGATTAGCAGCGCCGCGGACTTCAAAATGGACATGAGGTCCTGTCGATTTGCCTGTAGAGCCGATAAGGCCGATAGTATCGCCTTGCTCGACGGCAGAACCCTGGACGGCAATGACTTTGCTCATATGCGCGTAGAGCGTCTGCGTGCCATTCGGATGCGAGATGACGACATAGGACCCGTAACCGCCGTTATACCCGCCTGAACGAGCGACGATGACGACGCCGTCTGCGGCGGCATGTATAGGCGTGCCTGTAGGCGCTGCGAGGTCGACCGCGTTATAGCCGTGAAGGCCCTGAGTCTTAACGCCTCCATCGATTGGCCGCTTGTAATAATCCTTGTAATAAGGGCCTCCTGCACCGCGGAGGGTCTCGGTAGGATTAGCTGCTGCGCCAGTTATGGAAGAGCCGGATGATGAAAGGACAACGGCGGTCGACTCGCCGTCAGGGATGATGATAGATGAGCCCACGACGAGATTCGAATCCGATCGGAGGTCGTTATAACTCATGATGTCGTTCATGTCGGCGCGATACTTCGATGCGATAGATCGAATCGTATCGCCTTTCGCGACCTTATGACTGACACCTGTCACAGGTAAAATAACGAGCTCGTCTCCTTCGTGGATCGAGCCCTTGATATTATTAGCCCAAACAATGGTATTGACCGAAACATCGTACATCTTGGCTATCTGAGACAGGGAATCGCCCTGACGAACGACATAGAGACTGATCTGAGTCGATTTGTTGGTATCGGGAATGTCCGCCTGGGTGCCATAGACGCCTGACTCCTGGAGCAAAGCGCTGCCGTCGACCATGGCTATCTCGCCGCCGCCCGTGCCTGCGGTAGAGGCGGGGCCGACATTGGCTTGGAGCGCGCCAAAGACTTGCGAGGTCCGAGTAGTCACGCCGGCATCTGCCTCTTTATTGCTTACCAGATCAGAAATAAACGAAAAAACACCGGCATACGAAGTGAACGGTGTAGCGACGGTACCAAAAACCAAAGCAAACTTCACTGAGTAAAGTCCGATTTTAAGCCATATATTGACCTTTTCCCCTCCGAAACGGAAATTTCGGGAAGAAGGCGATGTAGGAGACGTAGAAATAGTTCTTGCGTTATCCAGTGGATGCAGTTATTCAGCGCATATATGGCTATATAGAGCCATAAATTAGGTATTCTGTTCTTCAGTGTCATCTAACTATACCCACTGGGAGGCTTTAGTCAACGAAACTTGTCCACCTCCTATCCACCCGTCATGCACAGGGGGTTATTCAAAACACGAAAGAGCGCTCTAATGGCTCTATAGAGCCGCAAGTTCTGCTATACACTCCCATGCTAGAATGAATGGATGGACCATACTCGAGACCTCAACGAACGCCAGAAAGAGGCGGTGCTCAAAACCGACGGACCGGTACTGATTTTGGCTGGGGCAGGAGCAGGGAAGACTAAAACTATCACCCATCGCATACTCCATCTGATAAAATCAGGCGTAAAGCCTGAAAATATCCTCGCCATAACCTTTACCAACAAGGCGGCTAAGGAGATGAGAGAGCGGGTCTTCAAGCTCATAGAGGGAAGCGACCTTAACCTGCCGATCTCTTTCTCAGAGCGGCCTTTCGTGAGCACGTTCCACTCTCTCGGCGTCCATATCCTCAAGGAAAACGCCCAGAGATTCGGCCTCACCCGATATTTCAGCATCTTTGACAGGAATGACTCGCGGCGGGCGATAAAAGAGGCGATCGTCGAGCTCGGACTGGATCCAAAACAGTATGAGCCAGGGGTCATACTTTCTATCATCTCTCGGGAGAAGGGCAATGGGACTACGCTCCCGCAATTCTTCGAGACTGTCGGCGGCGATTATATGCGCGAGATCGTCCACAATGTCTGGCAGAAGTACGAGGCGGCTCTCCGAAAGGAAAAAGCCCTCGATTTCGACGATCTCCTCCTCAAAACGGCTGAATTGCTCGAGAAAAACCCTGAGATACGCGCCCATTACTCGAATATATGGCAGTACATACACATTGATGAATACCAAGACACGAACAAGGTGCAGTACAAGATCGCTCGTTTGATCGCCGGCGAACGGAGGAATATATGCGTCGTCGGCGACGTCGACCAAAATATATATAGCTGGCGAGGGGCGGATATAAAGAACATCCTTTCATTCGAGCGAGATTACCCCGGCGCGACCATGATCGTCCTCGAGGAAAACTACCGTTCCACGCAAACGATCCTCGATGTGGCCAATCACATCATCCAAAAGAACAAGAATCGCTTCGAAAAAAATCTTTTTACGAAAAAAGCCGTCGGCGACCCGATAACTCTCTATCAAGCGTTCGACGAGAACGACGAAGCGCGCTTCGTCGCGGCGAGAGCGGCCGAATTCATAGAAAAGGGAGTCGATCCTCGAGAAATCGCGGTCCTCTATCGGGCGAACTTCCAATCGCGCGCGCTGGAGGAAGCAATGCTCGACCAAGGCGTCGCTTATCAGGTCCTTGGAGTTAAATTCTTCGAACGTAAAGAGGTCAAGGATGTCCTTTCATACATACGGGCGGCCCTCAATCGGGATTCGCTTTCCGACATCCAGCGGGTCATAAACGTGCCGGCGCGAGGCATAGGCAAGGCGACGATAGCCAAGATATTCTCGGGCATGCTCGACCGCCTGACGCCGTCGCATGCTCGCAAATGGGAGGAATTTAACCAGATCCTCGATGAGATCGCCAAAAAATCTCAGAGCGAGAAGGCGTCAGAGCTCGTAAAGCTCGTCATGAAGAGAACGGGCCTCGAAGAGATGCTCTCGAACGGCGCCGACGAAGACCTCGAAAGGCTCGAGAACATGCGAGAGCTCGCGACCCTCGCTACGAAATACGACTTTATGGTGCCCGGCGACGGCATAGCCAAGCTTATTGAAGACGCATCTCTCGCTACGGACCAAGACGAGATGGAGGAAGAGAAACCGGCAGTACGACTCATGACCGTGCATGCGGCCAAAGGCCTCGAATTCGAATATGTCTTTATCACCGGCCTCGAACAGGACCTGTTTCCCCACAGAGCTATGGAATCCAAGAGGGAGAAACGGGACGACGAGGAAGAGCGGAGGCTTTTCTACGTCGCCATCACGCGGGCAAAGAAGAAGATCTTCCTCTCTCATGCCTCTATGCGCACTATCTACGGGTCGCGCCAGATCACCGTTCCGTCAGAATTTATTTTCGATATACCAGACAAGTATCTCGACCAAGAGGAAAAGGTCTCGACGGGCGGAAAAGTGATATATTTCGACATATGATGTACGCCAAGAAGTCGCTCGGACAGAACTTTCTCATATCGCCGCGCGTAGTCGAGGCTATCGCTCTCGCAGGAGATATCAAGCCCGAGGAAGTAGTCATAGAGATCGGGCCAGGAAAAGGCGTGCTGACGAGAGCACTCCTCGATGCAGGGGCTCGCGTCAGGGCGATCGAGAAAGATGACAGGCTCATCCCCATACTCGCCGACCAATTCAAAACTGAGATCGCGGAGGAACGCCTCGAGCTTATTCATGGCGATATCATGGACATGGACTTTGACGCCTCGACGAGAGCGATCAAAGAGCCGTATAAGGTCATCGCGAATATCCCGTACTATATCACCGGCACTCTTATACGCAGCTTTCTCTCCTCGGAGCACAAGCCCGCGAATATGGTCCTCATGGTGCAAAAAGAAGTCGCCAACCGCATCATCGCAAGAGACGGCAAAGAGAGCATCTTGTCGCTTTCGGTAAAAGCCTACGCCCAGCCCGAGCTCGTTATGAATGTCTCGCGCGGCAACTTTTTTCCTATACCGAATGTCGATTCAGCGGTCATCAAGCTATCCGATATACAAAATCCTTTCGCGAACGGAGCCGCCGAAAAGAGATTCTTCGAGGTCGTAAAGGCCGGATTCTCCCAGAAGAGAAAGAAGCTGTCGTCAAATCTGGAAAAGGTCTGGCCGACGAAGGAAGATCTGCTGAAGATATTTGAACGTCTCTCGATCGACAAGAACGCGCGGGCAGAGGACCTGAGCCTTAAAACATGGCTCTCTCTCGCCCTATTATAGAGACCCTAATCGGGACTCGTGCCGGTAAGTATTATCGTTCCATAGTCTTCAAGGGGCACACACGTTTCACCGGCTTCCATCCAACACGAAGGCACCCCAGGGAAGTATTCTCCGTTATACTCCGCGCCCGAGTCGATGGGCGGGACGTAACTGTCGAAAAGCTCAGTGCCCTCGGAAACATAGGAGATTGGACCTGCCATCGGCTCGGCGCTCAGGAAAAGCGGCGCAAAGAAAGACCAGTAGACGCCGTCGCTGCAGGTGCACTCTATAGAAAAGTCGTTCGTACCCCCAAAATCGAGGAGCGGCGCCGGAGCGGCATCGGTTCTCATAGGGAAACCGATAGTCACGAATATGACCAGGACCGACCCGAGTTTTTTTAGGATTCTCATACTCTAGAATTGAACATCAAACTTGAATGCGTCCTTATTGTAACCTTGCGGACTGACGACGACAACCGATAGCGCCAACTTTTTTCCTTTGATAAAACTCATATCTTTGATCCGTGAGGCCATGGGGAGATCAGAGATGCGGAAAGCGACGGTCGAGGGCGTCGACTGAACCCCCTTCAAAGGGCCGAGAGACGACATGACATCAGTAACGCCGGAGAGATTGCTCCCCGAGAGGGTGATGATGTCGTCAATAGTCGGATTCGCCGGAGAGACCGAGCTAATAACAGGCCGAGGTGCGGGATTATTCGTGACGAGAACCTTTATCGGCCGGTCGCTTTTCCTGCTCGTACCTTTGGCGTTCGTGACCCAGATCTCATACGAGCCGAGTGGGGTCGTAGAGGGAAGGACAAAACTCATCGTCATGCCGTCCGCGCTGCTGAGACCAGAGATCTCCTGATTACCGATATGGATCGTATTGTCGGTAGCGGCAAAGCCGAGGCCTTGGGCGACAAGCGACGAACCGGGAACTACTTGGTAATCCGAAAAACCAAAAAGCGAGATGTTGGGACTGTTCTGAAGGCGCTCGTAGAATCCCTGAACAGTATAGCGAGGGTCAGGATGCTCGAGCGCGTATTTCGTAGAGGAAGCGAGATCGAGAAGCATTTGGCTTATCTGAGAAGATAGGCCGCTCGCGCTCTGCACCAACGGCGCTGTTGAAGAAGATTCGGGGATCGTACCGAAATCATAACTGGCAACGGCTTGCTGGAACACTGGTTTAGGCGTTTCTGCGCCGTGCGTTACGGAAGTCGCGCAATCGTTACGGCTAAAGCTGTCTGAAATGGCGTCGCACAGGACTGCTTTTTTTGTCTCGACGGCTTTTTGCTTGATACAGTCGTAACTTTCGATCGAAACGGAGGAATTGCAGGCCGCGATGAGAGATTGGTCGGCGAGAGGCAAGATAATAGCGGAGGATGTCGCCGTGCTCGTCGACGCAGAGTTCGTGGTCGAACTAATCGCGCCGTTCGGCGGCGTGACTACTCCCGTTCCAGGCGCCCCTTCTCGATAACAAGGTTGATTCGGGTCTGAACCTTGATAGATAAGGCACGCCTGTCCCGATCCGGGAGCGACAGAATGAGAGCCCCAATTGAAAAAGATAAGAAAAAGACCGAAACCGATGAGAAGGAGCGCAAGAACGGCAATAAATAGAATGATCGCTGATTTTCTCTTGAAGACCATGCACAGAGTATATCGCGGGGCAGGGCCTGCCGCTATGGGCATGATATACTTTCCCGTATGATCATGCGGTTTCTTAAGACCAAGATCGGCGCGGCGCTCATAGTCGCCGTTCTTTTGGTAGCAGCCGCATTCATCTATAAAACATGGACGAATGTCGGGGAGAGCAAGATCGGACAACAAGTTCAGCTCATCGCCGCTCAGAGCGTAAAGAGCTCGATTCAAAACGGGGCGTACGATTGGCAAAGCGCCCTCGACCTCCTCAGCACATCGACGGTAAACGACGTCGTGCAGAACATCAATGGCACGCAAAACGCTGCTGCTACCTCGACAGACGAGAAAACTACCGCAACTGATAGATTCGCGCGAGAATTATTTACTCAGTATGCGACAGCAAAACAGAACGGTCAGACGATCGACGAAGCGACTCAAAACGATATAGCTGATTCCGTGCTCTCGAACGACTATTCAGACCCCGAGCAGCAGATCAGCGTATCGGACCTGAAAACGGTTGAGGATACGAGCCGTACGGGCGCGAAAACCTACGGAAATGCGCTCGGGAAGGTTTTGAATATCCCGGTCGTGAAGGGCGATCAAGAGCTCGTGATACTGGAACGCGTGCGAGACAGCGGCATGAGCAGCGCAGACGCCAAGACGCTCGAGCTCATACGCGCACGATACGAAGCCATGAAAAAAGGGCTTATGGCTATGACCGTCCCGGCAGGGGCAGCAGACGGCCATACAGACTTGGTTAACGGGGTCGACCTTCTTGAGGGCGGAGTCGGTGGCATATTGACCCTCACATCTGACCCTGTGGGCGCGCTGACTAAGATAAAGCACTACGAAGACGGCATAAATCTCGTCGAGTCGG
>CAZQUF010000045.1:0-6570 GCA_964596505.1 uncultured Candidatus Saccharibacteria bacterium
GCATATTGACCGAGGGTTTAAAAGGAATATACTTGTCACGTCAGACACAATGCCTTCGGGCTGTGCCTTCGCAAGAAGGAGTCTTAAAGAGGAGAAAAGCCGTCAGAGCATGCCTTTGACGGCTTTTCGTATGTTTTCAAAACTCTGTTTATCCATATACCCAGCTTTTTCGATCAAACGTTTGGTATCTATGAGGCGCAACTGAGAAATGATGGCAAAGTCCTTTTTATCGCTCCAGCCTCCCGTGCTCATGTGATATTGATTCTGTTTGTCTGACGTAGTTATCGGAATAACGATACACGCATAGGCGCTGAAAGCACGGAGAACGACCGCAGGCCTCTCATATTCTGTGCCGGTTCCATCTTGTTCGACACCGACATTCAGACCTAACGCACACCACCAAATCTCCCTTTCACGATAAAAGGGTATGCCTCCATCCTTATGGAGAGATTTCTTACGCTCGTTCCATAGATCAAAGTCTTTCTGCACGGAACAAGCCTAGCAGAGCGAGATGAAATAATTATGAAGACTTTCTCTTTAACTTTTCTATATCGTCGAAGAACTTAAGTAAATCCCTACCCTGCTTTCCCCATATTCGTAACCACATAGGGATAAACCCTTCAGTGACAGGAATTTTGTTTTTTAGATAGTAAGTATAAGCAGGCAAAACTCTGCTATGAAAAAGTTTCTCTGTTGCTTTAATAATGTCAAAAGGTAATTTCTTTATTTTCGGAACATTTTTAAGCTGCTTCGCCTTGCTATGATTGAAAATACTTTTATGAATAAGATCGTCACGGGTACTCTTGAAATCACGATACATATCGATAACCTTGTCTTCTACTAGTCCGAAACATGCAGCGCAACGCAGCGCTGTTTCAACCGTGATCTTACCATCCTCCCTTTTTATTGCATTAAAGAAGATTTCCGGAAAACAAAATTTGATAATTGAATCAACATATTGATCTGAAACTGCATACGCCTCGATAAAGTGACCGTCAGCAATATCCTTCTCAACATATCTCTCGACATCTGTCATTTTTGAATACCCAGAGGGTCCATTAACTTTTCGTGAGTCGTAACGAACCATAAACCTCCGCATCATTCCCTCTTCTTCTTTTACATATTGCCTAGCCCTGCCTTCCTTATCTTTATTGACCATGACACCGTCTTTCACCAAGCCTGCTAACTCAATGTAACGTTTTAAAACTTTTGCTTCAAAATCTTTATTTGAAACTTCTTTTATCATTATCTACTTTTACCAGAAAGCCTCCTCCCCTTATCCTCCTTCACTTTCTTCGGCTCCGCCTTCTCCAGCTTCTCGTAGAGCGCCTCTATCTCATCCCTCAATATGGCCGCCGTCTCGAAGTCGAGGACTTTGACCGCATCGTTCATCTCGCCTTCCTTGCGCTTGATGACCGCTTTCGGATTTTTGGCGAATTCGACTTCGTCGATCTTGACCTGCTCCTTGACCGCTTTCTGATGCTCGGACTGCATCTGGTCGGTGATGTCGTGGATAGCCTTGATGATGGTCTTCGGCGTGATGCCGTGCTTGGTATTGTAAGCTTCCTGGATGCCTCGGCGGCGGTTGGTCTCTTTGATGGCGCGCTCGATCGAGCCGGTCATGAGGTCGGCGTAGATGATGACGCGTCCCTCGACGTTTCGGGCGGCGCGGCCGATGATCTGGATCAGGGATGTCTCGGAGCGGAGAAAGCCTTCTTTGTCCGCGTCGAGGATGCCGATGAGCGCGACCTCGGGCAGGTCGAGGCCTTCGCGGAGGAGGTTCACGCCGACGATGACGTCGAATTTGCCTCGGCGGAAGTCGGTGAGGATATTGATGCGGTCGATGGTCTTTATGTCGCTGTGGAGATATTCGGCTTTTATCTTGCGCTCCTTGAGATAGTCAGTGAGGTCTTCGGCCATCTTCTTGGTGAGGGTGGTGAGGATAACGCGGAAGCCGGCTTTGATGGTCTTCTCGGCCTCGGCGATAGAATCGAATATCTGGCCTTTGTAGGGGCCTTTTTCAGTGACCGGCTTGACCTCGATGACCGGGTCGAGGAGGCCGGTCGGACGGATGACCTGCTCGACCATCGTGCCGCTGTGGACTTTTTCGAACTCGCCCGGCGTAGCGGAGGTATAGACGGCCTGGCCTACGCGTTCCTCGAATTCGTCGAAGGTCAGCGGTCGGTTGTCCTTGGCCGACGGCAGGCGGAAGCCGAACTCGACGAGCGTGTTCTTGCGGCTCTGGTCGCCGGCGAACATGCCGCCGATCTGCGGAATGGTCACGTGCGACTCATCGATGATGGTTAGGAAATCGGCGGAGCCGTCGGCCTTGTGCGGGAAATATGAGAGGAGCGTATCGGGCGGCTCGCCCGGCGCATGGCCGGAGAAATGCCTCGAATAGTTTTCGATGCCGTTGCAATAGCCGATCTCGCGGATCATAGCGAGGTCGTAGGTCGTGCGGCGCTTGAGGCGCTCGGCTTCGAGATTCTTGCCTTCTTTCTTGAGCTCTTCGAGCCGAACCTCAAGCTCGGCTTTGATGGTCTTGAAAGCGCGCTCGGCTTGGTCTTTGTCGGTGATGAAATGCTTGGCCGGGAAAAGGAAAAAGACGTCAAGAGGCCGCGTGATCATGCGATTGACCGCCTCGATCTGGTCGATGGCGCCGACGACGCTCTCGCCTTTATTCGCGCCTTTCTCTCCCCTGTCTTCGAACATGATGCGGTAGACGACTTTTTCGTTGACGGGCATGACTTCGACCATATTCCCTACCGCTCGGAATTGTCCCGGCGCGAGATCGGCGTTGGTGCGCTCGAAATGGATGCCGACCATGCGGCGGATCATTTCGGCGCGATCGGCTTTCATGCCCTTCACGACCTTCATATTCACTTTCTCGTATTCGACAGGCGAGCCGAGGCCGTAGATGCAGGACACCGAGGCCACGATGATGACGTCTTTCCTTGTGAGCAAGGCCTGGGTCGAGGCGTGGCGCAGACGCTCGATCTCTTCGTTGATCATGGCCTCTTTCTCTATATAAGTATCGGTCACGGGCATATACGCCTCAGGCTGGTAGTAGTCGTAGTACGAGACGAAATAATGGACGGCGTTGTGCGGAAAGAATTCGCGGTACTCCTGGGCCAATTGGGCTGCGAGCGTCTTGTTATGGGCGATGACGAGGGTCGGTTTGCCGACCTGGGCGATGACGTTCGCCACGGAGAAAGTCTTCCCTGATCCGGTGACGCCGAGGAGGGTCTGATGGCGCTTGCCGTCCTTGAGGCCTTTGACGAGGGCTTCGATAGCCTTGGGCTGGTCGCCCGCGGGCTTGAATTGATTGTTTATCTTGAATGCGGACATAGGCTTGATTATAGACCCAACTATATCGCGGAGTGGCCGTCAAAAGATATTGACAAAGCCGTATACTATGTTATTCTACTATCAGAACGATCATGAAATTCACACATGCACTCACACGAGCTAACGGAATATCCAAAGAGGCATGCGGGCTCGTTAATGCGATGCTCGACAACCTCTTCCCCGGCTCGACGAGGGCCTTCACCATAACCGAACTGACGCATCATATCGGTACGTCGCAAAGGCATGGAACGGTCTACGTAACCGGCCAGGGCGACCAGACCGGCATCAAGATCGTCGTCCAGCCGAGCGACAACGGGACAGCGATCCTCGCAGTTATCAGGGAAGACGATGTGCTGGACCAAGCCAAGGTCTGGAACCCTATCATCGAGAAGCTCAAACCGCAAAAGGGCGTCTGGCGTCCCCGCGAGTCTGAACCCGCAACTCCGGCCGAAACCGCGCTCGCTCATCTGAGCCACGCGCGCGTCGGAGGCAACAAGACGTGCGAGACGTGGAAGCGCTTCCTCGTCGAGATTCCGGAACATCTGGGGTTCAGCTATTTCGCTCTCGTCGAAGCCCAGCAAGCTCTCGGCAAGTCTTTCCGACTGACCAAGGACGAGACGGCGGACGTGCTGCGCCTTCTGACCGAGGCGGGCTGCCTCGAAAAGAAAGAAGACGAGTGGCGCCTGACCGAGACCGGCGTGGCCAAGGTCAAGACGCTCAAGTCGCCCGTCCCGAACGCCGCGCGCATCGCCGAGCTTCGCGGCCAGATCGCGAGCGCGGAGAACAAGCTTCGGAACCTGAGGTTGGAACTGTCCCTCCGCCAGTAATTCGTCGATCTGTTTGCAGCCGCTCCCCTACGGAGCGGCTTTTTCATATAAAAGCCCCGGCACATTCGTGCGCGGGGCTAAGAGCGCGACTTGTTTCGGGTCAAGTCGGCGAAAAGGATGGCTCATCGTCATCCTCCTCGTAAGGACTGGCGTGGAGGGAGTGGCGATCGAGATAGTCTCTCTGGCCTTCGGGAGACTTCCTCCAGGCCCGCGAGCGGGCTTCTTTGCGGCGCGCGAACTCTTCCGGACTGACCCAACCGGGGGCGCTCGTAGAGACAGCGCCTCCCTGCCTGTGCGACTCGCGCTCTTGACCGCCTTTGTCGAAGATAAGCGTCGATGTTCCGTCATCTCCGTCTTTGATGAAGCCCAGCTGACCGAAACGAGGATCAGCGAGCGGAATCGTGCATTTCTTGTCCCTGTACACTGTCGGCATATGGTTCCTTTTGCTTGAGGGTTGTCTGATCGAACCCCGTCGAGGGCTCGTCCGAACGCCCTTCGCGCGAATGCGCAAAAGATCCTCGGAAGAGCCCTCGAGACCCGAAAGTCTCGAGGGTGTGTCAAACAGCGGCTGTTATGAGCGATTCGTATCGGCTAAACCTGGGTTCGATATACGACCCGAAGGCTTCGCTCCACACGACCACCACGACTTTGCCGCGAATAAAGGCGAAAGCTTCTCGTCCGTCAGCCGGATGTTCGGGAGCGGGCTTAATGAGGCTCGCGCTCGAGAACACGGGAAACGGGCTGATGCCCTCGCTCGTCCTCACGATATGTGAGTGCTTCATGCGTGTCTCCTTTCTGCGCGTATGAGCGCTGGTTAAAGAACTATTCCAAAACGAAACCGAGCCCTCTCGTTCGAGGGCTCGGTTCTAATTTCGTAGAGATAGTTTGGAGATTATCGCACAAAATCACAACTGAGTCCTTGAACGTTAGTCCAGAGGACGCACTTGATGTGATTAAACTGCGAGCGATAATTTCTCATTGCCCCTTTATGGTATCGCGGCTGCGTACGTTATGCAAGAGGATGTGAATAACGGGCAAGAAAGTCCGATTTGAGCTTGCGGAATGCGTCGCCTCCCTCCATGAGCGCCATGCGCATCTTTTTGACGAGGCCGACGATGAAAGAGAGATTATGGATCGAGCAGAGCATCGGGCCAAGCATCTCGCGGGATCGATAGAGGTGAGAGATATATGCTCGAGTGTAGTTGGCGCAGGCGTAGCAGTCGCAGCCTTCGTCAAGCGGCAGCAAATCGCCCTGATATTTTTCGCCGCTTATATGTATCTTGCCGTCTTTCGTATAGACCGTACCGTGCCTGCCGAGGCGCGTAGGCGCGACGCAATCGAACGTGTCGCAGCCATTCTCGACGCCGAGGAAAAGGTCTTCGGGCTCGCCGATGCCGAGGAGGTGCCGCGGCTTGTCCTCAGGCAAGACTTCGTTCACCCAGCGGACGGCGGTATGGAGGTCGTCTTTGTCGAATGAGCCGCCGATGCCGAAGCCGTCGAAGCCCTCACCGTCCGCGCCGCGAATGTCGGCGATGGCTCGCGCGCTCTCTTTGCGCAGGTCTTCATAGCGACCGCCCTGAACGATGCCGAAGAGGCCCTGTTTCTCTGCCCCCCTCCCTTCTTTCTGTTTCGCCTGGTGGAAATCGAGGCTCCTTTGGGCCCAGCGATGGGTCCTGTCGAGCGCCTCGCGCTGGTAGGCCTTCGATTCCGACGGCGAGGTGCATTCGTCGAAGGCGAATATGATATCGGCGCCGATCGTATGCTGGATCTCCATCGATCGCTCCGGCGTTATGTAATGGATCGAACCGTCGAGGGGAGATTTGAAGGCGGCGCCGTCATAGTCGATCTCGACAAGCTTCGGCTTCATAACCTCTTCGTCGCGCTCTTTGAGGAGCGGCAGGCTGGCCGCGTCTTTCAGGATCTTGGAGACGTTCGAGCCGTAGCCCGCCCCGAGAGAAAAGACCTGGAAGCCGCCTGAATCGGTCATGGTCGGACCGTTCCATTTCATCATCTTGTGCAAGCCTCCCATCTCGCGGACGAGGCGCTCGCCCGGCTGCATATAGAGATGATAGGTATTGGCGAGAACCGTCTCGACGCCCGCGTCGCGGAGCATCTCGACGGTCAGGCCGCGGACAGCGGCTTTGGTGCCGACGGCGATGAATGCGGGCGTCTCTATCGGCCCATGGGGCGTATGGATGACGCCGGCGCGAGAGAGGCCCGGACCTTTCTTAAGGATCTCGAAAACGATAGGCTTAGACACATCAAAAGAGTAGCATCTCAGCAAACTTTAACCCTATTGACAGGACGTACTGTGTGGTATATAATATATATAGTTCTTTCCAGGCACACCAAACCCTCATTTTAATATTTAGATCCATCTGAAAGAAGAAGCCCC
>CAZQUF010000046.1:0-6464 GCA_964596505.1 uncultured Candidatus Saccharibacteria bacterium
TCTTTATCATCCTTGTCGTGCTCCTCATGCAGTTCGGAGGAAGCCTTTTTCCTGATCCGAATGAGATATTGATCGGGATAGGAATGCTTTCCCTCCTCGTCCTTTCGGTCGCCGTTATGGGCGTTTCTTTCTTCTATCAGCCGACGATTCTGATCGTCGAGCGGAAGTATGTCGAAGCGGGCGGCTTCCTTCTCCGCTCTCTCGCGGCCTTTGCGGGAGCGATGATCGCTGCCTTCGTCCTCGCCGCGGTTTTCTAGAGCTTCTCGTAGAGCATTTTGAATATCTTCAGCTGGAACTCCGCAAAGCGCTTGTTCTCGATGACCGTTGCCGTCTCAGTATCGAAATCGATAAAGGCGACCTTGTCTTTGTATATGAGCTGGGTGATGTTGTAGTCGAAGGCGTCGTACGAGGCGGGGATGGCCTTCGAATGGCGGTTGAGCCGCTTGTTCCTGCGGCTATGCGTATCCTCGTTGGTTATGACGTATTTCTCTATCTCGCCCTCTGGTCCGGCGGCGCGCTTCCAGTAGCTTTCCGGATAATATCGTTTAAGGAGGTGATAGTCGCGGGGCGATTCATAGCGATAGGTCGAGTCGCCCTTCTTGCTCGCGCGGACCATGTCGTCGTATATGTGCCTGATGCCGTCCTTGCCTTCGATGAATCGGATGAGAGGGCGCTTTTGGCTGCCTTCGTATGCGCGATGGAGGTCGGGAAGAGCGGCGTCGAGCTCTGATCGCGTTCCGTCGACGAGGGCCTGGAGCGTGTCGGGATTCTCGGCCATATACATCGTCCGTCGGCCGACGCGGATCTTCGAGACGAGATGCCGGGCGATGAGGTGGGGCAGGGTGCGGTAGATGGTCGGCCGATATATGCCGGTATCGCGCGAAAGTTCCGCAATCGTCGAGCGGTGGAGCCTCAGGAGAGCGAGGTAGAGCGATCCCTCAGAGTCTGTGAGTCCTATGCGGGCAAGGAGGTGATGGATATCCATATAAGTGTATATACGCTGATACACTTTAAATATACATCAAATGTCTTTAAATAGAAGCGATTTGAAAGCGCTCATTGTATAGATACACTTCCGGATGCTTTTTACGCCAGACTGGCTCTCGTGGCATAGAGTGGCTATATATGAACAATACATACCCGCGGCGGATTATACTCATGAGGCACGGCGAGTCGCTCCTCAACAAGGCCAAGGCCCACAGTCCCGTCCTTTTCCAGACGGCTGCCGATAGAGCGCCGTTCCTCGATATGCCGGATCATAAGGTCGACCTGACGCCCGAAGGCGAACGACAGGCCCGCGTCACGGGCAAGGCTCTACACAAACGGGGAATATCGGTCGACATGGCCTACCATTCCGGCTATCTGCGGACCAAGAAGACCCTCGACCTGGCTCTTGAGGCATATCCTGAATCTGAACGGCAGAGGATCCAAACCAGATGCAGTATCTTTCTCCGCGAGCGCGAGGCCGGTTTCGCCTACAACGTGACGGCCGCCGAGTCGAAGGAGTATTTTCCCTGGCACGAGCAATACTGGCAGACGCATGGCCCGGTCTTCGCCCGTCCGCCGGGAGGGGAGAGCATCGCCGACGTCATCCAGCGCGTCAATTCCTTCCAGAAGACCATGCACGAAGAGGCGGCCGGCAAGGACGTGCTCATAAGCCTCCACGGTCGAGTCCTTGCTGCCATGCGCTTTCTCTACGAAGACTGGTCGTACGAAGAGCTTGAGCAGTTCGTCCACGGGGGCGACCACAAGAACTGCGGCATCACCATATATGAGTATTCAGACGAGGCGAAGAAGATGGTGTTGAAGGAATATAATACGTGCTATTGGGCCTAGCGAAAGACGCGACTTGTGCTACTATCGCCCCATGGCAAACCATAAAGAATTTCTTTCGTCTCTCCTCGCGCAGGCGGACGTCAAGATTAACGGCGACAGGCCGTGGGATATGAAGGTTAACGACGAGCGACTCTATGCGCGGCTCATCTCGGGCGGCAGCCTGGCTCTCGGAGAATCCTATATAGATGGCTGGTGGGACTCGGAGAGCGTCGACGGCATGATCGAGCGCATCCTTCGGGCGAAGCTTGGCGACAGAGTCTCTTTCAATCTGCCGAACGCTCTGAATTATCTCGGCGCTCTTTTGGTCAATGGAGGCGCAAAGAAGCGCGCTTTCGAGATAGGGGAGAAGCACTACGATACGGGCAACGACCTTTTCAAGGCTATGCTCGATACGCGCATGGTATACACCTGCGCATATTGGAAGAATGCGGACGGGACGACGGCGAAGGACCTCGACCAGGCCCAGGAGAACAAGCTCGACCTCGTCTGCCGGAAGCTCGGCCTCAAAAAAGGCCAGACCGTTCTCGATATCGGCTGCGGCTGGGGAAGCTTCGCGAAATTCACCGCCGAAAAGTACGGCGTCAAAGTCGTCGGCGTCACCGTCTCGAAAGAACAGCAGGCTCTCGGCATGGAAATGTGTAAAGGGCTGCCCGTCGAGATCCGCCTCCAAGATTACCGCGACGTCGACGAGAAGTTCGATCATATCGTCTCTCTCGGCATGTTCGAGCACGTCCATATAAAGCAGTACCGTACGTATATGAAGGTTGCCGAGCGCTGTCTCAAGGACGGCGGGCTTTTCCTTCTCCATACCATCGGCTCGAACGTCACCTCGAACGTGACCGACCCGTGGATATCGAAATACATATTTCCGAACAGCAAATTGCCGTCCCTCGTCCAGATCGGCAAAGCCATCGAGGGCGTATTCGTCATGGAGGACTGGCACAATTTCGGTCCGTATTACGACAAGACCCTCATGGCTTGGTATGAGAATTTCAACAAACATTGGCCCGAGCTCAAGGCGCGATACGGCGATCGCTTCTACCGCATGTGGAAATACTATCTCCTCGCCTGCGCCGGCTCATTCCGGGCACGCGAGATCCAGCTCTGGCAGATCGTTCTTTCGAAGAAGGGGGTGGAAGGGGGTTACGTTTCAGTTAGATAAAGTGTTACAAAAAAGTCGCGATTATTTTATCGCGACTGACGCTTCTGGCTTTTAGGGGACTCTGACGGCGACCATCCCGAGCTGGCTGTTTAGAAAGTTTTGATGGGCGCACTGGTTCTGAAACGCTTTGACATCAGGTTCGGTACGCGCGAAGCACGACCAACAGGGTTGGAGAGTCGCGCTATCCTGTGCATGATAATGCCAGACTAAGCCGAGGCCTTTGCATTCACGGCAGCCAGGTTTTGCCCGCTCTCTGTAATATTCATTCGGTTTATTCGCCATATGTAAGGTTCCTCTCCCGCGATGAACGGTCTTTGTCTCGCCGCATAGTATTACAAAACATATAGGCTGTAAAGATATCATCCAGTCGTCTGCGGCAATTGGTATACTATCGTCATGCGATTCTTAAAGAATGCCGCTCTGCTCATCCTCGCCGGAGGCCTCTTGACCGGTTCCTATTTCATATTGTCCAAAGGTCCCTGCGATTCGCCTCTGACCTATAGGATCGGACAATTCGATCCGAAGTTCGGCGTCTCTCAAGCAGATTTCCAGGCCGATATCGCTGCGGCCGACAAGATTTGGGAAACGCAGGGCGATGCGGGCGGGCGAAAGCTCTTCGCCTATGACCCGAACGGTACGCTGCCCATAAATCTCGTCTATGATACGCGTCAGGCGACTGTTGATACGAATAAGCAACTCGCCGCGAGCGTCGATCAGACGGTCGCGTCCGCCGATACGGTCAAAAGCCGGTTCCTCGCTTTGAAGAGCGAGTACGATCAGAGTAAGGCCGACTACCAAGCCGCAGCCGACGCTTTCCAAAGCACTTTGGATTCATATAACGCCGAAGTCGCCTCGTGGAATGCCCGCGGCGGCGCGCCCGCGCCTGAGTATACCAAGCTCCAAGACGAAAAGTCCTCGCTCGAAAACCTGCGGAACGACGCGAACGCCAAGATGCTCGCCGCGAACGACCTCGTGCGGCAAGTGAACGCGCTCGTCGACCAGTACAATTCTATCGTCACGGCGGCGAACGTCGACGTCAAGAAAATAAATCAAAGCGCCGACAGCGAATTCGAAGCGGGCGAATATATATCCGATGCGCAGGGCGCGCGAATCAATGTCTACGAATTCGACAGCACAGCTAAGCTCGTCCGGCTCCTGGCGCACGAGATGGGCCACTCGCTCGGCCTCGGCCATAATTCGAATCCCCAGTCGATCATGTATTATCTCAATAACAGCACGTCGCTCGTGCTTTCGGCGGACGATATCAAAGATTTAAAAACAGCGTGCAAGCTGCCCTAGCTCTACGGCGAGAAGCTATTGGGGTAGGGCGTATCCCGCGATCTCCGCGAGCTTCTGGATGCCTTGTTCGCCCTCGTATTTTGTCCCGTCAGCCGCGATCCATGTCGGATAGCCCTTCACTCCTTTATCGAGGCACAGCTTTTCGTTCGCTGGACATTCTACGTATGGCACGTATTGGAAGGCGTCTCCGAAGCGCGCCTTCTCGGCCTGGCAGTGCGGACACCATGCGGCGCCGTACATAGTCACCTGCTTGGCAGCGAGGGCCTTGGCGACGCCGGTCAGGACGTCTTGGCTGTACTGGAGCTTCGGATGGGAGGCATAGGCGACGATGCCCGAAACGACGAGGAGTATAGCGACGAGCGAGACGATCGAGATGATGGTGCTTTTATTCATATGTATTCCGTTTATTCTTTGCAGCAATCGACGAGCTTCTTCATGATATCGTCGAACGACATAGGCTTCTCTTTTTCAATCAGAGCGGAGACTTCCGGTGCAGATATGATCTTGAGTCTGAGGGCGAAGAAGAGGTTGAACGTCTTGTAGGCGAAGCGGAACATCTCTTCGGCAGCTTTTTTATCGGGATTCTTTCCGTCGGCACCGCCGGACTGCAATTTCGTGCCGACTTCCATGAGGCGCATGGTCGTGGCGAGGAGGTGCTTCGAGATGCACCAGGTCTCGCCCTCGGTCTTTTCGATCATCCTGCCGAGGAGCTTCTTGCGCATCTCGCGGACTTCGTTCAGGAGGTCGTAATATTCGGATTTGCCGGTCTTGGCGCCGGTGAAGAAGAAGTGCTCCTCGAGGGACACGAGATTCATAACGGCGATAGCAAGGTCTTCCTCGGTCGAAAGGTCGGCGCCGTTCTTTTTCGCTGCTTCGACTTTCTTCTGCAAGTCTTCAAAGCTCTGTATTTTTTCCATATGCGTATTATAAGCTCATAATCAAGAGCAAGCCTACCGCCAAGAGGACGAGATTCACGACGACGCGGCCCTTCTTCGTCTCCATTTTGCGGAACTTGTCCGCCTTTTCAAGTGCCCCCCTCGTTGTGGCGAGGGCGAGGACGACCACGAGCGGCAGGACGAAGACCACGTTATAGACGAGCAGGTAGCCGAAGCCCTGCCAAAACGTCGCCTGGCCGTGGAGCAGGGATAGAGCGAAGAGGTACGGTCCGCCCGTACAAGGGAATTCGAAGAGCCCGACGAGGACGCCGAGGAGGAAGGACGCGGGCATCGTGCCTTTGCTGATGACTTTGGCGATAGTGGCGTGGCTCGTGTCGGGCATCTTGAGCTTGAGCGGGAATGCGGGGAAGAATTCGTTTATGAGGCCGATGATGCTGTATGCGACGAGAAGCCCGGCACCGACCTTGCCTATGAAATTCGGCATGGAGAATACCGAGAGGGCGCGCAGGACGCCGACGCCGATCATGGTATAGACGAAGGCGACGCCGAAGATATACAAGCCGCCGGCGGTTACGATGTACTTTCTATTCTTGCCCAGGCTGAAAAGGAAGGCGATCGAGAGGAAGAGCACCGAAAAGGCGCAGGGGTTTATGCTATCGGCGAGGGCCGCTCCGACGAGGACGGGCAGGAACCATGTTCCCGCATGGAGAGAGAGGTACGTTGCGATCATAGCTTCATACTAATACTCTCGGGGCTTCTGCGCCATGCGCGGGCGACGAAGAGGGCGAACTCATAGGCGCCGAAGAGGACGAACGAATACCAGACGTCTCCGACCACGGCATTTCTGAAGAACGGCAGCCCGGCGACGAGCGAGGCGAAGAGGCCGCGGAGGCCGGGATCATATGACGAGCCGAAATACCAGACCGCCGCGTTCGTCGCGAGGAAGAAGAGCGTCGATCCGGCCATCGCCGCCGCGCCGACCGAGAATGGCGTTCGGCGTTTACGGAGCATGAGACCGATTGCTCCCGAGAGCGCCATGGCCGCATAGACCGTGAGGTTGATCTTCCAGTCATAGAATCCGATGAAGCTGTCCGCGATGACCATTGCCGCGACGGGAACGACGAAGGCGAATCGCGCGCCGAGGTATGATCCGGCGAAGAGTCCGATAGCGACGATGGGCGCGAAGTTCCATGCGTGGGGCAGAAGCCTTCCTGCGACGCCTATGCCGACGAGGGCGATAGCGAGGAGAACTTTTGTACGCGTAGACATGG
>CAZQUF010000047.1:0-6464 GCA_964596505.1 uncultured Candidatus Saccharibacteria bacterium
GGCGAGAGTGAGCGCGCGGCCTACAGGGCCGCGACGCGTGCTCCTCAAAGGTCGCGCCTTTTCTTTTCCAGTTCTACCCCCTTGACAAACCCATTGACAGGGCATAAGCTTGACTTAATACCAAAGCAATGATAGTTTGCTTTTATCAGTTAATTTATACGCCCACGCGATATTAATCATGACAACGCTCACCCTTAAGCCAAAACAGGTCGTCAAGGCCCTTCTTAAAAGTCTCCCCGACCGCGCCCAGGAAGTTATCATCAAACGATACGGCCTCGGCAAGGAGCCTCATAAGATGACCCTCGAGGCCATCGGCAAGACCTACGGCATCACTCGCGAGCGCGTGCGCCAGATCGAGAACTACGCTATCTCGAACATCCAGAAGTCCAAGGAATACGAGGCACAGTCCGCGGCTTTCAAAGAGCTCGAAGGCATGATGAAGACCATGGGCGGGATCATCGCCGAGGAAGACCTCCTCGACGAGGTCTCGAAGGATCCCTCGATCCAGAACCATGTCTATTTTCTCCTCGTCCTCGGACGCGCCTTCAAGTGGCAGAAGGAAGACGACCATTTTAAGCATCGCTGGCATGTCGACGACGAGACCTCGAAGAAAGTCGAGGACGCTCTCAAGAAGCTCTACAAGAATCTCAAAGACGACGATATCATCCCTGAGTCCGAGATGATCGATACCTTCCTCGGCCACATCGAAGGCCTCAACGACCAGTACCGAAACGACGAGATACTCAAGCGCTGGCTCTCGATCTCCAAGAAGGTCGGCAAGAATCCTCTCGGCGAATGGGGCGTCGCAAGCTCTCCGAACATCAAGGCCAAGGGAATGCGCGATTACGCCTTTCTCGTCATCAGGAAGCACGGATCTCCGATCCATTTCCGCGAGGTCGCCAAGCAGATCGAAAAGATGTTCAACAAAAAGGCTCACGTCGCCACGACCCACAACGAGCTCATCAAGGACCCTCGCTTCGTGCTCGTCGGCCGCGGCCTCTACGCTCTCTCTGAATGGGGCTATATGTCCGGCGTCGTAAAGGACGTCATCAAGAAGATCCTCGATAAGAGCGGGCCTCTGACCAAGAAAGAGGTCGTCGACAAAGTCCTCAAAGAGCGCTACGTCAAAGAGAACACCATCCTCGTCAATCTCCAGAACCCTAAATATTTCAAGAAAGATAAAGAAGGAAGATACGCGCCGGTGGCATAAAGACCTGAAAACACCCCTCTGTTCGCAGAGGGGTGTTTTCCTTTGGAGGGCTTGCGAGTAAATGGTATAATTTTCGCGTGACTATCTTTCAATCCCTCGTAGACTTCATTCTCAATATCGGCATACCAGAGACGGCGCGCTGGCTCGTCTTCTTCGCCGTCATCTGGGTGCCTATCGTCATCTTCGAATATGCCTGGGGCACGTGGGTGCGCTATGTCCGTACCACTTGGATATCCAAGCAGGAGAAGGTGCTTCTGGAAATAAAATTGCCGGCCGAGACGACCAAGTCGCCCTTCGCTATGGAGCTCGTCTTTACGGGCATCCACCAGACGGGCGGGGAGGGCACGCCGATCGACCGCTACTGGGAGGGCAAAGTCCGACCGTGGTTCTCTCTCGAGCTCGTCTCGATCGACGGCGAGATCCATTTCTTCATCTGGACGTTCAAAAGCCAGCGCGCCGTCCTCGAATCGAACATCTATGCCCAGTATCCCGGCGTGGAGATCCACGAGGCAAAAGACTATACCGAAGACATCTTCTTCGATCCTGAGAAATACGAGCTCTCGGGCTGCCGCTTCGAAGCGACCGCCCCTGATCCTTTGCCGATAAAGACATATGTCGACTACGGCCTCGACAAAGACCCTGACGAGGAGTTCAAGATCGACCCTCTGTCGCCTTTGATCGAATTCATGGGCACGCTCAAGAAGGGTCATCAAGCCTGGGTCCAGATCGTCGTCCGCGCCCATACCCAGGAGAAGACGCCGTTCAACAACAAATATCCTGACAAATGGAAAGAAGAGGCCAAGAAGCTCGTCGAGGATATAAATAAGGAGAATATGAAGAAGGTCGAGGACGAGGAAGGAAATGCGAAGGTCGACTTCGGCAAGCTGACGCAGGGCCAGAAAGACCGTATCTCGGCCATCGAGCGCAGCCTTGCCAAGATCCCGTTCGATGCGGGCATTCGCATCGCCTATATCGCGCCCAAGGACATCTTCGACAAAGGCAACGGCGGAGGTCTTACCGGCTCGTTCAAACAATTCAATGCGCCGAATCTGAACGGATTCAAGCCTGCAGACGGCATGTCCGTCGACTACAAATGGCAGGACTGGTCCGGTAAGAAGATCCTCAAGCGCAAGATCGGGCATTTCCGCGCGTATTGCGAGCGCGGCTATTTCCATTATCCGTTCATGTCCACATTTACCGTCCTCAATACCGAAGAGCTGGCCACGATATTCCATTTTCCAGGCAGCGCCGTGCGCACGCCGACCCTCAAACGCATTCCGTCGAAGCGCGCGGATGCTCCGTCGAATCTCCCTATATAAATGGATTCTGGATCACTCATATACATACCGGAGCTTCCCGAGCCTCCGCGAGAGGAGCTCTTGCCCTCGCCTAAAGAACCGAAGCAAGGTCCTGGGCAGGGCAGAGGCCTTTTCTCGCGGAAGAACAAGATCATCGTGGCCGTCGTCATCGTTCTTCTTGCTGTCCTCAGCTACGAGAGATTCATCGCCGCTCCATCGACGGGGACCTTTGAGGGCCAGTTCAAACCGAGGGTCATAACCGTGCCGTCGGGCGCCGGGCTTTCGGGCGCGGCGCATCTCCTCGCGGAAGACGATGCCGTCAGGTCTGAATTCGCTCTCAAGGCTCTGATCGTCCTTTTCGGCGGGCCGAAGGGACTTCAGGCGGGCGACTATTATTTCTCCGGCCCTGAGAACGCTATTCGCGTCGCATGGCGACTGACGCACAGCCTCTACGAGCTCGAGAACGTCCGTGTGACCATCCCTGAAGGCCTGAGCGTCAAGGAGGTCGGCGCGCTCCTGGCAAAGGAGCCAAACCTGACCCATTTCGATGCCGCAGAGTTCGTCGATCTAGCCACTCCGCACGAAGGCTATCTTTTCCCTGACACCTATCTTTTTCTCCCGAACGTCACCTCCCAAGACGTGGTAGACACCATGCTCGCCAATTACGCGCGCCGGATTCAAACGATTAAGACTGATCTATCTGCGTTCGGCAGGTCTACCAACGATGTGATAACCATGGCTTCCATCGTCGAGGTCGAGGCGCGCACGACCGAAACCCGCGAGGTCATCGCCGGCATCCTCTGGAAGCGCCTCGACGAGGGCATGCCGCTCCAGGTCGACTCGGCATTCGCCTTCGTCAACGGCAAGAAAGACAGCCGCGATCTTTCCGTCGCCGACCTTGCCATTCCGTCGCCCTACAATACGTATCTCAATAAAGGCCTGCCGCCGACGCCTATATCGAATCCGGGCCTCGATTCTATTACCGCCGTCCTTCACCCGATTCGCACGGAATACTATTTCTATCTTTCCGACGCTCAGGGGAATATGCACTATGCGGTCACGAACGAGGAGCACGAGGCGAATAAGGCGAAGTACTTGAATTACTAAATCTCGGTCTCTGTGCTATCTTTGCCGCATGACGAGTCCGTCTCACGCAAAAAAGAAAAAGGTCTTCGTCGGCCTCTCCGGCGGGGTCGATTCGGCCGTCTCTGCAGCGCTCCTCAAGGAGCGGGGCTTCGACGTGACCGGTATCTTCATCAAAGTCTGGCAGCCTGAATGGCTGGAGGCATCGGGCGGCTGCACGTGGCGCGAAGACAGGCTCGATGCCATGCGCGTTTGCGTCCGTCTCGGCATACCGTTCTTCACCCTCGATCTCGAAAAGGAATATAAGAGAGACGTCGTTGACTATATGATCGCCGAATACAAGGCGGGCCGGACGCCGAATCCTGACGTCATGTGCAATCGCTCGGTCAAGTTCGGCGGCTTCTTCGATTGGGCCATGGAGCAGGGAGCAGACTATGTGGCGACGGGGCATTATGCGCAGGTCAGACGAAAGGATGCATCTGGAGGAGACGTAGGCGCATTCGAGCTCGTCGCCGGCACAGATCCCGGTAAAGACCAGTCGTATTTTCTCTGGACGCTTACGCAGAGAGAGCTCGCCAAGACGCTCTTTCCTGTGGGGGGTATGGTCAAATCCGAGACGCGCCGTTTGGCGCGCCGGTTCCACCTTCCTGTTTCTGAGAAAAAGGACAGCCAGGGCCTTTGCTTTATGGGCAAGATTGACGCAAAGGAATTCCTCTCCCACTATATTGAGCCGAAGCGCGGCGATGTTTTAGGCGAATCCGGCCGAGTCATCGGATTCCATGACGGCGCCCTTTTCTTGACGCTCGGCGAGCGACATGGATTTACCATAACAGAAAAAGGCCCGGAAGACGCGCCGTACTATGTCATTGGTCGCGATTTCAAGAAAAATACCGTAACGGTAGCGCATGTCTCGCCGGAAGGCGGACTGTCCATAGAGAAAAATGAATACGAGCTTAAATCGGTGAATTGGATCAGCGGTCATTCACCCGTGCCAGAAGCGGGGAAGGCGTATGGGGCGCGTATCCGGCATCTGGGGCAGCTCCTGCCCTGCACCGTTAAGGCGGGCAAGTCGAATGTCAAAATAGCCTTTAATGACAAGCTCGTAATCGCTCCCGGCCAATCCGTCGTCATCTACGACGGAGACACTTGCTTAATAGGCGGAGTCGTGTTATAATAGCAAATGGAGAACCCTCCACGCTCTGAACATTCAAAAGTAAGCGCGTTGCTCGTCCAAAGGGGTCATAATCGATGCCCAGAGGAAGGAGCAGAAGCTCGACTAAAAATCGCTCTCCCCGCAAGGAAAGCGATGGCCGCAAGCCATTCGAGAGACAGGAGAAAGAAACCGTGTATTACCAATACAACGCACAGGAGTTCCTTGACTTGATCGGTAACCTCCCGCAGTGGGCGAAAGACAAACTCTACTTCGACCCCGCCCTCGTGAATGACGCGACAAAAGCGCTCGCGCAAGACAAGAAAGATCGCGTCAGGGGCATCGTTCCAGCGATAGTGGTCGGCGCCCTCGTTCTTTGCGGAAGCGTGACCATAAATGAAGTCAGCATGTTAGGGAGGCTCGCTTTCGTTGGTCTCGTCTCCTTCGTATGCCTTGCGACCTCCAGGGAATTTGTTCGCTGGACTCCACAAGTCCGATTGAACGATGCCGAGAAGGCGCAGTGGTGGCGCATTCACTGGCTTCTCGCGCGCTCGAGCAATCCGTTCCAGGCTCGGCTTGAAAGCACCGCGCGCGGCCAGTGCATGATGGAGCTTGTGCTCTTTGCTGTGGAGATACAAGAGCAAGAGGATAAGCTCCAGGATATGCCCGAAAGCGAAATCGCAAGAAGGCTATGGAAGCGCCGCGACGAGACGAGTCTCGAGTTCAACCAGGCGTTCGAAAATTATCGAATCCTGGATTTGATTGATCCGGTCGAGAAGAAGTCATTCTTCTCACGGAAGCCGATCAAGCGTCCGGATTGGCTGGCCAAGAACTGATTTCCATATTTACAAGCCGCGTACAGAGTGCGCGGCTTTTTAATGCTTCTACGCGCTCGAATTCCGCGATATACTGTTTCTGTATGTCACCCTTTCTCATCACGAAGTCGACGGGCGATCAGGAATCGTTCGACCCGACGAAGCTCCTCAATTCGCTCCGCAAAGCCGGCGCGTCGAAAGACCAGGCTGAGGCCGTGCTCCTCCACGTCCAGCGCGAGATCGTCGAGGGAATGACGACCACAGACCTCTATCGCCATGCCTTCGAGCTCCTTCGCAAGATCGCCCGTCCCGTGGCCGCCCGCTATTCGATGAAGCGCGCCATCGCCGATCTCGGGCCGAACGGCTTTCCGTTCGAAAAATTCATCGCCGAGATATTTAAATCAGAGGGCTATGAGGCCGTGACCGACCAGGTGGTCCAAGGCCATTGCGTCAAACATGAAGTCGACGTCGTCGCATGGAAAGGCGACGAGCTTGTCATGGTCGAAGCGAAATTCCACAACGAGCCGGGCATCAAATCCGATCTCAAAGTCGCGCTCTATGTGAAGGCCCGGTATGACGACCTCATGGATCAGGTCTTTTTCTATGGGGGTAAAGAGAGAAAGATAACGTCGTTCCAGCTTTTTACCAATACGAAATTCACCGAGACCGCGATCGAATACGCCGCCTGCAAGGGTCTCGCGCTCGTCGGCTGGAACTATCCGCCGCAAGGAAATCTTGAAGACCTCGTCGCCGAATCAGGGCTTCATCCGCTCACGTCGCTCACGACTCTCTCGCAGAGCGAGAAGCGCTCGCTTCTCGACGCGGGCTTCGTCATGTGCAAACAGATCGGCGCGCTCGCGCGGTCGGGAGCGGATCTGCTAAGCTATGGCATACCGAAAGACAAGGTG
>CAZQUF010000048.1:0-6351 GCA_964596505.1 uncultured Candidatus Saccharibacteria bacterium
GCGGGGGTATCGATTGACTTAAGTAGTACGTTGTGCTATAATTGTACGCAGAAATCTGCACATCTTATGCAAGCTCTCGAGCGGGCATGTGCCCCAAAATCACGGTAACTCCAGACGGGCGAAAGCCCATACAGAAAATGAAGCACGTTAACATTAACAGTAGCAATGGTCGGACGAAGTTCATCGGTGAACACTGCCGCGGGCACGATGACGAATACTTCGGGACCTGGCAGATGCGGTTTTTCGGGGAGCGTATGTTCCCCGGAGTCTCTTCGGCCACGCTCGTTTTCCTTCGCCGCGAGTTCACGAAACCGCAACCCGGTTTCATGTACATCGGCGTAGGAGGCGGAGAATTTGATGAGCATCGCGCCGACGGTCGTCTTCCCGACACCTGTGCAGCGCGCCTCGTCGCCGAGCGTCTCGGCATTCAGGACATGCCGGGTATCAAGGAACTTCTGGCCGAGGTGCAGTATATCGACTGCTTCGGCAATGCGACGCCGAGCCAGTTGGCGAGTCTGATCACCGCCATGCACCGGGTGAACGGAGGCGACAAGCAGTTGGAAACATACCGGTTCGCTGGTGTGGCCTATCATGCGATCGTCTACGGCCGACATGATAAGTCCTTCGACCTCCGTCAGGCCTGGGAACAGTATCGCGCCGCGAATCGTATTCCGAAGTCGGATCGAGCCGCTGCGACGGTGAACACGCTTATCCATCAGGCGTTCGTGCGTCGCAACAGCCGCCTCACGGAGCTGGCGGCGATCGCGTCGAAGATGGACAAGGAGATCCTGTGGTCATGGCTCGACGATGCGTTTACTACGCTCGTCCGCGATGCAGGGATCTACATCCGCGCCTTCGAAGAAGTGACGACTGGCATCGGCAGCGAGGATATCGAGACTGAAGGCGGTCTTGAACCGTTCGGCATGCTGCAGACCGACAACGAGATGGTGAACCGCGCGGCGTTTTCGGACGCAGGCGGCAAGCCGGGAGTCTTCGTTGTTCGCCGGTCGACGGGGCACATCCAGGTGTTCGGCAACAAACACCGCGGTATGGAGCTCTCGGACTTCGCGGCCATGGTTCGTATGGCAGAGTACAAGGTTCGGACGGGTAGAACGCTCGCATTCGAAGAAGCCCGGGGCCTCGGAACGAAGGAGCTCTGTCCCGTGTGGCATCAGCCGCAGGAGTTCGGACTCTTTAATGCGTCCCTGACGCATCCGGGTATCGAGCCGTCCGTCTTGTCCCTCGCGGACATGAGGGACATCGCGATCCATGCGTTCAAAGGCGCCCTGCGCCAGGCGTGGCTCGACCGGTATTTCCAGATACCTGTCGAAGAGGCGGACATCGAAAAGGCCGCCCGTCGGATGCGAATCGACCCGACCGCAGAGATCGACCTCGACGACATCCTCGACGAGGCGACCAAGCGGTCACATCGATAGGCTTGATATAAAGCCGTCGAATTCAAGGGAGGGGGATCACACCCCCTCCTTTTTTATTGGCCAAAAAATATCGAGACTACCTTCCCGTGATGATGCAGACGACAGATCCTTTCGAGAGGGTCTTTTTTGTTTCCGGGTCTTTTAAGGCGCGAATGAGGCCCGCCAGTCCGAGAGCGCCGTTCGGCGTCGCGTCGATGGAGGCTTTGTCGCGGAGAAGGCGCTGCGCCTCGCGGATATCGTCGTTCGAAGCGATCCAGCCTGAGCCGCGTACCGCGCGGAGCGATTCGACGAGAGCTTCCTTTCGATGGGCGACCTTATCTATGACAGCATCGGCGAGGGAAGAAGCTCCGTCCGATGCATCCGGGGCGTGGCCGAACTCGTCGGCGATCGGCGATACATCGATCGTCTGGACGACGTTGATCTGGGGAACCGAGGTAGCGCCCGTGCCGCCGTTATCGGCCATCTTCTGTTTCTGCTCCATAAAATAATCGACGAGGGCCTGAGCGGTCGTGCCCGACGACGTGCCGATGAATATGGCGGCGAGGCTGGGAGTGGCGGCCATCTCGTAGGCGAGGCTCTGATAGCCGACGAGGGCCTCGTCGTCAGTCGATTGTCGAAGGCTCGTCTTGCCGTCGGTCTTTATCATATGAAAGAGAGTTTGGAGCGGCCGCGGGTTCTCTTCGATGGTGATACGCGGGTCGGTTATCTCTGCCGCGAGCGCCCGTCGCTTTGCCTCGTTGATATGTCCGCCCACGAGGATGGCGAGAGACAGATTATCGCCCGTGGCGTTGCGCGTCTGGATATGGCGCACGGCTGCGAGGGCGGCATTGCCCGATGAGGATATAGCGAAGTCTTTTGCGCCCTCCGCGACCTTCATATCGATCATCGGCGGGATAGAGCGGCCCTTATGAGAGCCGAGCGGATGGAGGTCTTCGCGCTTCAAAAAGAGCCTCTCGATGCCGAGGGCTTTGGCTATTTCCGGAGCTTCTGTTTGTGGCGTAACCATGGCGTTATGCGATCTGGTTATTGAATACTAGCCTGTTTGCAGTATTATATAAAGCACCTATGACACCCATGAAATGCACCTGTCCGGAATGCAAGAACGAGATAGATATGTCTAAATATCCGAAAGCGGCGGTGAAGAACGTCATCGAATGCGGCACGTGCGGCATCGTCCTCGAGATAACCAAGATCGAGAACGGCGTCGCTTTGACCGAAATAGTGGACGAAGGCAAATAGAAAGAGTAGCATGGGGCGCAGATTTCTTTGCACCCATGAATATCAAAAATACCTGTCAGTCTCTCAGGCCGTTCAGGGATTCACCCGTCCAGATCTTCGTCGGAGGACGACGATCGGGAGATTGGAGGATCTATAACCACGCGGAGGATAGCAATCCGCTCATGAAGCTGGCTGCTCTCGCGGCGAGCTGCGACTCGACGGAGCTCCTTCTCCCTGACGTGCGACCGTCGAACGGCCTCGTGGTCGACGCGGACGGACTCAGCGAGCTTATGCCACGAATATCGGATCTCGTGTCTGTCCGCACCGGCAGGGAGGCCGATGGCGTCATCGTCGAGGAAGGCGCGTCGGCCGCTCTCGCGACGGGCGACTGTCCTACGGTCGTCATGTGGGCCGAGGGCCAAGGCTTCGCGGTCGTCGCCCATGCGGGGAGGCAATCGCTCATCGGTAGCTTCTCCGATATGCCCGGCGTCGGTTTAATGACCGGTAAAAGGCTCGACCAGAGCGTCATCGCGCGCATGGTCGCATGCTTTATCCGTCGAAAGTGCGCGCTCGCCTCGGTCCATGCGTTCATAACGCTCGGCATCGGCGGTCCGTCCTTCTCTCACTCCATGTCTCATCCCGATTTTCGCGGAGCGAACGGGAGGATGATCGGCTTCGTACGGACGCACTACGGCAAAAGCTGCATCCTCGATACTCGCGAAGGGACGCTCTCGCTGCATCGCGTCATCAAGGCTCAGTGCGCTCTCCTCGGCATCCCGAGAAAGAATGTCGTGAGCGACGGCTTCGACACTGCCACAGACAGAGAAGCAGATGATTCGTTTCGATGGTGGTCGAACCGAAGAGGGGAGAAAGGACGCAATCTGGTCTTCGTGAGCGTCATGCCCTCATAGGCCCCAGACAGCATGCAGCCGGCTCTTTACGCGAGTCGGCTTTTCTATTCGCCTTATTTCTGAGCGATCTTTTTTACCGTCTCTTCGATCATGCCGCGGAAGCCGTGCGGTCCCATGAAGGCGATGACGTCGCCGTCGTTTCGGGCGGCCGTGACGAAGGCGATGAGCTTTTCGTCGTCATCGATGTAATGCACGTCCTTGTGGCCGCCTTCGCGGATCGTCTCGGCGAGCTCCTGGCCTTCGAACGTCTTTTCGGGATTCGTCGGGTCGACTTTCAACTTTGTCAGGCGGGGAATGACGACGGTATCGGCGTCTTTGAACGCATCCTTGTACTCTGCTTTCGACTGAGGCGTGCGGTTGCCGGAATTCGGCTCATAGACGGAGACGATGAGGCCGGGATATATAGAGCGGAGAGTCTTAAGGGCGTTTTTAGATTTTTCGGGCGAGTGGGCGTGCTCGTCGATGATCGTGACGCGGTTCTCGTAGCGCTTCTCGAGACGGCGCTTCATGCCTTGGAACGTAGCGATGGCATCGGTGATATCGCCGGGGGCGATGCCGATCTCGCGGGCTATAGCGAAACAGCCGGTGATATTCTCGGCGTTGTAGCCGCCGAGAAGAGGGGATTTGATGTTATACGTCTTGCCGTTATAGACGATGTCGAAGGCGATGCCCTCGTGCGATCCTTTGACGTTCTCATAACGATAATCGGCTTTTTCGTTTTTTCCGTAGCTTATAAAAGGCCGTTTTGCCTCGGCGAGGAGCTTCGGCAAAGTCTCGGTGTCGGTGCAGGCGACGATAAGGCCGCCATCCCTCGTCACGCTCGCGCCGTCAGCTCGCGGCGCGGGGACCGAGGCGATGAGCGCGCGGAACGCGTCAAAGTAGCTTTGCTCCGTGGGATAGACGTCTGCATGATCCCATTTGACCGCCGTCATCATGAGGTGGGTCGGCTTGTAGTGGGCGAACTTCGGGCGCTTGTCCCATTTGGCGGTGGTGTATTCGTCGCCTTCGAATACCGACCATGCTCCGTCGCCTATGGCCGCAGACGGAGTGCCGTCCTGGGTCACGCCGCCGGTCATGTAGCTCGGTTTGAGGCCGGCATGTCTGAGGATGTGGGCGAGAAGCGCGGATGAGGTCGTCTTGCCGTAGGTTCCGGTGACGACGATGGATTGTGGCTTGATGAGATATGTGCCTGCGGCCTCGGGGAAGGACATGAACGGTATGTGATGCTCCTCGACATAGGCGAGCTCGGGGTTTTTCGTGGCGATCGAGTTGCCGACGATGACGAGGTCGGGCACGCCGCCTTGGGCGGGATCGATCATCTTTTCGGGGTGGAAGCCGGGATAGTAGGGAATGCCGAGATTGGTCAGGTTGGTCGACACAGGCGGGAAAAAGCCGCTGTCCGAGCCGGTGACCTTGAAGCCCTTTTGCCAGAGCGCCGTAGCGATAGCCGACATACCGACGCCGCAGATGCCGATGAAGTGGACTTTATTCGTGGTGGTATTTTTCATTCCTGATGATAGAAAAAGCCCGATAGAGCTGTTCTACGAATATAGCACGGACTAAATCGTGCGGGAACGTCATCTTAGAGAGGGCGATCGAGCCGCCGCCCAACGCGGGGGAGGCGAGGGCGCGGATTTCATCGGTAAAGCCGAAGGGGCCGCCGACGACGAAGGCGACCGACTTCACGCCCGAATTCATCTGCTTTTGGACGAAGTCGGCGAACTCGACGGAGCGATATTCGCGGCCACGCTCGTCGAGGAGGAAGACGCGGTCGAATTTGCCGAGAGCTTTAGCGAGCTTGCTCTCAGTCGTTTTTGCATCATCCGCGATCTCGATGAAGTCGAAATTGGCATAGCGGCCTATGCGGCCCGTATACTCGGCGATGACGCCGGCGATGTCTTTATTCTGGGTCTTGCCGACGGCGACGAGGGAGATTTTCATAGACATACTCTATGTTTAATGTCAGATATTGGCAAACAGTCGTTTTCTTCATCTTAATTTCATATTCGTTCGGTATGCTTCAGAGATCCAAGGAGATTTCGATAGATGGAATGTCCGCAAGCAATATATGGATGCCTCAACACCGTCGCTTTTGCTCTACCCGAAAGAAAAAGAGGCGTGGATAGCAAGTATGGGAAAGAATATCGGCAGAGAACAGAACGGCAGTGGTGAGAGCTTCTCGAGACCTGTCTTGGTGGTTAAGAAGTTCAATAACGAAAAGGCATCGGTTGTCGTCGCTCAATTGCGGCTCTTGAGCATAAAAAGATTTATGCGACCGATGTATGTTTTTCGGCATACTGACTTCGAAAGCGTCTGTTGTCTCATCAAAAGCTTTATCCCCTAATCGAAATCCCCGCCGAGGCGGGGATTTCTCGATTCCTTCTTTCGAAGGCGCTGTACCGACATTATATTCCTGTGAGATTGAGAGTCAAGAAACTATTTGAGTATTTCCTTCAAGGGCGCGATATCCTGCTGCCACTTCTCTCCGTCGAACCATTCGCCGCCTTTGAATTGGAGCTTGTAGGTGTCTTTCGGGCGCGAGAGGGAACCGAGGTATATGTATCTCTTGCCGAGGCTCTTGGCCCAATCGATAGCCATGGTCATCATACCGAGGCCGCGAGAGGGCTCGCGGGGATCTTCGACGTAGAACGGATAGCTATAGTGGAGGATGTGGTCGCCTTTGTAGCAGATGACGAAGCCTGCGGCGGAGTCGTCGCGGGTATCGCGGAATATGAGGAGCCGGTTGAAGTTGGTCTTGGCGCCGTCGGTGAGGATCTCGAGGATCT
>CAZQUF010000049.1:0-6332 GCA_964596505.1 uncultured Candidatus Saccharibacteria bacterium
CCATCGGCATCCGCTACGATACCCTCGCCCGCAGGCTCGGCTCCAAAAAGGACCTCCCTGCTGTCGGCGTCTCTCTCGTGCTCGACGGCAAGCCAGCCAAGAGCGAGATGCTCAAGCTCGCGAGGATCGCCAAGATCATCGAGCCGCAGATATGCTTCATGCAGCTCGGCAACGAAGCCAAGCAAAAGAGCCTCCGCCTGATCGAGACTCTTCGAGAGGCGCGCATCCCTGTCCTCCAGTCGCTCGCCAAAGACAAGATGGCGGGCCAGGTCGGCATGGCCGATAGGTTCCAGGCTCCTGTCGTCATAATCATGGGCAAGAAAGAGGCCATGGAGGACGCAGTCATCATTCGCGACACGGCGACCCGCTCGCAAGACACCGTCCTCATCAAAGATGCGGCGGCGAGACTGAAGAAGTACAAGATATAAAAAAAACCGCGAGCCCCGAAAGGCTACGCGGTTTGAATCTGATTTCCGGACTTCTGGATCAGTCCAGCGCCGGAATGGGATCGAGTTTGCCGTCGGGCGTAACGACGACATAGAACTTGGTCCCCTTGGTAGGAGGCGTCGTGAAGTTCGACACCCCTATGTCGGAAAAGATCTCCGGCCCCTTCGACGGAAAGATCGTGATGTAACACGATCCGTCGCTGCTACTCGTCATGACCGAGAGCACCTCATAACAAACATGACTGCTTCCTTTCTCCGTGAGGGGAAAGAACTTGCCATCCACCTTTTTCAGGTGGAACTTGGTCTGCGTGGGCGGCACGCCGGCGAACTCCTGCACTCCGACTTTTGTCCACTCGGAACCGCCGACATGACGTACCGGGAGCGACATGTGACTATGCTCGATGACCGGACCGGAGGTCTCGTACCACGTATCCAGGAGCGTATACGCCGCCGGTGAGGTCTGGACCTTCTTCTCAAAGAAGCGGGTCCAGCGCGCCGGGTCGATATCGCCGTCGGCCGAAGCCGACTTCTTCCATGCGGCTTTCTCCGACGGCCGGGACCAATCCACGACCGTATGGTCGTCGACCACGAGCGCCACTCGGACGAGCGAATGCTGCGAGTTTGTCTCGAACTGGACGAGCATGTCGGGGGTGTCGACGGAGTAGACTTCGCCGAAGTTCTCGTAGTGCTCGATCTGGCTCGTATGGAACGAACTCGGCACCTGATACTTCTGTTTGGCGAGACCGACTGAAGCGGTGCAGAGCGCCGCGACGAACATAATGACGATGAACATTGTCTTCTTCATAGGCGAAAAGAAACGCTGAATGGATTTAAACTGCTGGGAGCAACAGATGCGCTGAGAGGCGCAGGTGTCTGTCTAAAGCCATTTTGAAGGTTTTTCGTATAAATCATAGCATATATCGTAGAAAAGTCAATGACTCGAAAAAGGCCCTGAATCTTGAGCTTTTCTAGGCCCTATGCTACTCTATGAATCCACATGGCAACCGTAACAACCAACGTAGAAGTCACCAGGAACGGCACCGAGAATCCCCTCGGCCTTTTGAGGCGCTTTACCAAGCGCGTCCAAGGCGCCGGCATTCTCCCCCGCGTCCGCGGCATCCGCTATCATGAGCGCACGCTCTCGCAGTACAAACGCAAGATGAAGACTCTCGAGGCTATCAAGCGCCGCGAAGACCGAAACGAGCAGATCAAGCTCGGCAAGATCAATCCCGACCTCCCTCGCGGCCGCGGCAAGAGATAACCCCATGAAGGGCGTTTCCATCATGAACAAAACAAAAGGCACGCTTCCCCGCGTGCCTTTTGCCCGTATAAAAGAAGCCATTCTCGGCGCCGACTACGACCTATCTCTCGTTTTCGTCGGCGATAAGGAATCCCAGGCGATCAATATCGCACGACGCGGCAAAGACTACATTCCGAACGTCCTCTCCTTCGAGCTCGGCATAGATCCCCTCGGCCGCGAGTCGGGCGAGATCTTCATAAACCCCCTCGAAGCCAGCCGCCAGGCGGAATCGTTCGGCCGCTCGCCCTCGAATATGGTCGCTTTTCTCTATATCCACGCTTTATGCCATTTGAAAGGAATGCGCCATGGCAGTACAATGGAGAGGATGGAAGTTGGATTTCGCAAGAAATTCAAAATCTAGGACGGGTCAGGAGGGTGTGATTCCGAGGAGACTTGCGGAGCACGACGGTGCGAGCATGAGCGCGCCGGGTCAATCCCGGCGACGCGTTCTCCGAGGAGTCACACCCTCCTGACCAGACTTTACATTTTACTTCATGCGCAAACACATCGCCGTCGGCATAGACATAGGAACCTATCAGGTCAAAGTCGTCGTATCTGAATCCGAGCCTGACGAGGCCGACCGCCTCCCGCGCATCATCGGCACGGGCTTTGCCGAGTCGAAGGGACTTCGCCACGGCTATATCGTCAATTCCCGCGACGTGACGCGGAGCGTCATCCAGGCGATCGGCCAGGCCGAGAAGGCTGCGGGCATAAAGATAAAGAAGGCATTCATATCGATGGGCGGCATCAGCCTCCAGAGCGTGACAGCTCTCGGCCAGATCTCTATCTCGCGCGGCGACGCGGAGGTCGCTCAAACAGATATCGACAAAGCCACGAGCGTCGCCGAACGGAACATCCCGCCGTCGCAGACTATCAATAGGCGCATCATCCACACCGTCCCCCTTTCGTATAAGATCGACGGCAAGCCGGTCTTCGGCAGGCCCCAGGGCATGAAGGGCAACAAGCTCGAAGCAAAGGTGCTCTTCATAACATGCCTCTCCCAGCACCTCGACGACCTCGTCGACGCCATCACCGATGCGGGCATCGAGGTCCTCGACATCGTCGCCTCGCCTATCGCCGGCGCGCTCGTCACCCTTTCGAAGAACCAGAAAGTCGCCGGCTGCCTCCTCGCAAATATCGGCGCCGAGACCGTCTCGATTGTCGTCTACGAGAACAACCTGCCGATATCGCTCGAGGTCTTCCCTATCGGCTCGACCGACATCACGAACGACATCGCCCTCGGCTTGAAGCTGCCTATCGAAGAAGCCGAGAGCCTCAAGCGCGGCTCGCTCTCGAACGCTCAGATCTCCAAGAAGAAGCTCGACGAGATCATCGGCGCGCGCCTCTCCGACATATTCGACCTCATCGAAGCGCATCTGAAAAAGATCGACCGGAACGGCCTTCTGCCCGCAGGCATCATCATCACCGGCGGCGGTTCGGGAATTGCTACTATCGAGGACCTTGCTAAGGCGTCTCTCAAATTGCCGTCCCGCATCGGCCATATGGGTATCGACGGCAAGAGCTCTATCAAAGACTCGTCATGGTCCGTCGCCTACGGCCTCACGATTCTCGGCATCGGCAGCGAAGACTCGGCAGAGGGAGGCACGTTCGGCAGAGGCACGGGAGCATGGGAAGCGATCAAGAAGTGGTTCAGCCAGTTTTTGCCGTAAGAGTACAAGAAAAAGCCACACCCAAGAGAGTGTGGCGAGAAGAAAACCGAGGGGAAATTTAGAAAGCCGCAGAAAGTATGCACTGCTTCTCCAGAAGCTTGAATTCCTGGCCCTGGGGCGTTGTGTTTGCCGGAAGGTCTTTTCCCTTTTCTGTGATGTACATCATTATCCGTTTATTGGGACCAAAAGGCGGATTTGGCCACACTCCGATACGCAATTTCCGGGCCGAGGTTTCGGAAACCTCGGCCCACAGAGAGCGAGCGGCTGAAGACACCACAAGAGGACTGCTGAAAGGGAGTCTGTCGACTTCGAAAGACAGTGTGAATGCAATGGTTCTTGACATAGTTTTGCGAGGAACGATTTTTTGACCGACAACTAGCTTATCTTCTATCATCCATAGAAACTCAAGTCAAGCTGGACTATTCCATACGCATTTCGTCGAAGAACCTCTTGCTGTAAGGGTAACAATAAAAAAAGCGGCGCACCTGCGTGCGCCGCTTGTCAGGTAACCCGAGCTCAGACAGCTGAAGCGTGCGAATGACGAGCGAGGACTGCCTCGACTTCTTCCTCCACGCGCTGGAAGCAAGGCTTCTCCGCGTGGTTAGTCCCTTCCGCCCAGAAGTAACGGCGCATGCCGTACCCTTCGTCGTTCGGCGCATAGATCTGCGTCCACTGGCACGCGCCGGTCAGTTCCCAATCGAAGACTTCTGTGAGCACCCTCTCCACCTGCATGGCCCGCTGCGGACTGACCAAGCGCCAGGCGATCATGACCGCCACGCGACCGTCGTCGCGCGCTTCGAGATAATATTCCCGAGCCTTTGCTGGCGAAGCAGGAATGCGAAGCCAGGCGGCTGCATCGCGAAGCTTGGCTGCGACGAGCGCTTCCGCCCGGGCTTCGCGGCCGATCGCATTTTCGAGAGCGCTGATCCGGGCATTGACCGCTTTCCGCAAGCTGCGGAACTTGATCGTCGCCTTGAGATGCTCGTACTGCGTGCGCCGGTGGGACCGAACGAAGCAGAAGAGCGGCAGCGAGGAGGCGCATACTGCCAGCGCCACCGCCATCGTCGGCAGATACTGCGTGACACGCGTGAGGTACGGAACCTTATCGGTCGCCTCTTGGACGGATCCAGCGAAGCACCAGACAAGGAAGGCCGCTCCGAAGAGGAGGAACAGACTGAAGAGCAGGCCCGTATCCCAGCGTTCGGCGAGAGGAACCATCCGCTCGTTGATTTGGCGGAGAGGCGCTTGTTCGTCATTCCGATGTGCGAAGACGCCCTGGCCGCGGAATGCCTTGGCGAACAGCACTCCGTTGATTATCAGACATTTTTGATTGTTCATGAGCTTGAAGCATATAAGGGGCGTTTTGTGCCGTCTCGCGAGATAACGACCGCGCGAGAGTTCTCCTTATATTCTGTATTTATTATACACCATTATAGCCATATCAGTCAATAGTATGCCTCCCGCATTGTATTTTAAAAGCCGTCTGGTATCATGTACCCACCTTACCAAAACCGAAGGAAGCGCGCCTTTTGGCGCCCCTCTTGGCGGCTTACATTAACTTTATTTTCATGCCCAACATCGTTCCAGAAGTAGAGACGTTCGCCCGCATCAAGGTTCTCGGCGTCGGCGGTTCCGGCAAAAACGCCTTGAACCACATGGTCAATTCCAAAATCAAGGGCGTTGAATTCATCGCCGTCAACACGGATGCGCAAGACCTCCATCACTGTCTCGCCAAGAAAAAGATCCATATCGGCAAGAATCTGACCAAGGGCCTCGGTACCGGCATGAATCCCGAGCTCGGTCGTCGCGCCGTCGAAGAGACCAAGGAAGAAGTCCAGGAGGCATTGAAGGGCGCAGACATGGTCTTCGTCGCCTGCGGCATGGGCGGAGGCACCGGATCGGGCGCCGCTCCGGTCGTCGCCAAGACCGCCAAAGAGCTCGGCACGCTCACCGTCGCCGTCGTCACCAAGCCGTTCTTCTTCGAAGGCTCTCAGCGCGCCAAGATCGCCGAGCAAGCTCTCGATAATCTCAGGAAGGAAGTCGACGCCATCATCGTCATCCCGAACGACCGTCTTCTCGCGAACGTAGACAAGAATACGACCGCCAAGACCGCTTTCGCTATGTGCGACGAGGTGCTCAAGCAGGCCGTCGAGGGCATCTCCGACCTCATCACGACCCCCGGCATCATCAATATCGACTTCGCCGACGTGCGATCCGTCATGGAGAACGCCGGATCGGCCCTCATGGGCATCGGCTTCGCTTCCGGAGAGAAGCGCGCCGAGGATGCGGCCAAGATGGCCATTTCCTCCCCTCTCCTCGACCTTTCGATATCGGGCGCCAAGGGCGTGCTCTTCTCTATCGCCGGCGGAGACGACCTCACGATGTTCGAGATCCAGGACGCTGCCAAGATCATCACCGAATCGATCGATCCGAACGCCAAGGTCATCTTCGGAACGGTCAAGGACGACAAGCTCAAGAAGGGCGAGATCAAAGTCACGGTCATCGCCACCGGCTTCGGCGAATCCCCTGTCCATCCGGCCGTGAAAGCCAAGTCCCTCTTCTCCGCCCCTGAGACTAAGGAAGACGCAGCAGCAAAGAAAGAAGAGATCAAGAAGCAGATCCACAATGTCGTCGCCTCCCCTGTCGCGACGAAAGAAGACAAGGCTTCGATCCCTGTCATCGATCGCGATGACGACGATTGGGGCGCGGTGCCAGCGTTTCTCCGCAGGAAGAAATAAAGATTTTAATCAGTTGATGAGAGACAAAACCATAGAATAAAGTCCGATGAGGAATTGACTGAATCAAGAGACGGATATATACTTATGGTCTTGATGAGGCCGAAACCGCTCTTCCGAGCGGTTTTTGCTTTTATTCTCCATGCAGGTAAATACCTCGTCAGCTCGCTGCGACAATGCT
>CAZQUF010000050.1:0-6024 GCA_964596505.1 uncultured Candidatus Saccharibacteria bacterium
CTGGCTCTGGTTCAGGCATCCAAAAAGCCTCACGCTCTCGATCTGCGCGGGAGCCATCATCTTTCTCGTCGGCCTATCGCGGGTATACCTCGGCGTTCATTATCCGTCGCAGGTGGTCGTCGGCTGGCTTCTCGGATTCGTCTGCCTCTATATCTTCCATCTCATCGACAGGCGTCTCTGGTCGCCGTTCCAAAAAAAGCTCCTCTAGCGCGGAGCTTCTTAGAGATGCTTCTCGCCGTACTTTCTCATCGCCTCGGCGATGCCGTGAAGGTCTTTGCCTTTCGCGGTGAGGGAATATTCGACGCGCGGGGGAGTCTCGCTGAACTCTCTCCGGACGGCGATGCCTGCTTCGGCGAGCATATCGAGCTTTTTGGCGAGCGTACGAGAGCTTATGCCCGCAAGCGACGCCTGAAGGTCGCCATAGCGCTTCGGCCCGGTGAGGAGGTCGCGGATAACGAGGATGACCCAATGGTCGCCGACGAGGTCGGCTGTCTTGGCGATAGGGCAGGCGTCGCAATTCTCCTTTTTCTGGCTTTTCGTCCTGAACATACTTTCATCGTGCCACATTCTCGCCTCGGAATCAATACTTTACAAAGTAAAGCGACAGGGCGTATACTATCCGCATAGCATTACAAGCTTCATAACAATCGAATCCTCTATGGCAACCGATATAATCAAGGCCCTCAATTGGCGCTACGCGACCAAGACGTTTAATAAAGACAAGAAGCTCTCCGAAGAGCAGGTAGCGAAGCTCCTCGAAGCGGCGCGCCTCTCGCCGTCGTCTTTCAGCATACAGCCATGTAAGTTCGTCGTCGTGACGAATCCCGAGATCCGCGCAAAGCTCCGCGCAGCCGCATATAACCAGGCCCAAATAACCGACGCATCGCACCTTGTGGTCTTTACGGTGGTGAACGACGTGAATGAAGCGTTCGTCGACAAGTTCATCGCTTCGACGGCCAAGACGCGCGGTCTTCCCGTCGACGCTCTCAAGGGCTACGGCGATATGATCAAAGGCTCTATCAAGGCCAAAAGCCCGGCAGAGATCAAGAATTGGGCCATTCACCAGGTCTATATCCCTCTCGGCATCGTCCTCGAATCAGCCGCTCTCGACGGCATCGACGCCTGCCCGATGGAAGGCTTCGACCCTCAGAAGTTCGATGAGATCCTCGGCCTCGACAAGCTCGGCGTCCATTCGGTCGCGCTCGCCGCTCTCGGCTATCGCGCGAGCGATGAAGAGGTCAAGCAGTACGGCAAGGCCCGCTTCTCGAAGGAGGAGGTCGTGATAGAGGTCAAATAAGCTCTGTCCGGCTTTACATTTCAGGCCCGCGAGGTAGGGTAGGGGGAGAAAGGAACATAATGGCTCTCTCAGCTAATAGACTTCGCCAGATCGCCGATATCGACCTGGCCCGGCTTCTCATGCAGAGGCTCTGGACTACCTATGATATGGGAGGCATATCCCACAGAGTCGGCCGATCGATTATCCTCGAGTTCTCTCTCGACCTTATCCCGCCGAAGAAATATTTCATCGACGGCATCGATACGGAGGTCCTGATCAAGGAAGCGATGAGTCGGCCGGTCGCCCGGCTTGCGGATGGAAGCGAGCTCTTCATGGGATTCGAGAATGTGTCCGATGAATGCTTCATCTCTCTCGCTATCGCGGAGATAGCGAAATGGTATGCTCAGGACTCTCTCGTCGAGTTGCCGGGCAAGGAATATGTGTCGCACGCGGAAAGGTCGATATTCACGGCATTCGCGAGGCTCTTTCCGGTCGAGGATTGGGTCGTCTGGTTTCGCGAGCATGCGCCTGACCCGACCGAGTTCGAGCTCGTCGAGGACGGTCGGCGCCGGTGTCGACTCATGGCCACGGCCAGGGAGAAGATGATCGTGCTTTAGGCATCACGGGCGTCAAAAGCGCCGCGGATGGAATCCGCGGCGCTTTTTCTATCGTCTATATCTTCTTCGGCTTGTACGTCTTCGGCGCTTTCGCGAGCCATTCTTCCAGCTGGGCTCGGGTGAGGAGGCCTTTCTGCGCTCCGATCTCTTGGACGACGGACGCGGAATTTACGGGCGCCCACATGAGAGCCTCGGTGAGCGATTTTCCGAGGGCGAGAGCCACAGTAAAGGTCGAAGAGAACGCGTCGCCAGCGCCGGTGCGCTCATAGGGCGCCTTCGGGTCGGGGTAGGGCGGCATGAAATAGGCGTCGGCGCCGTCGTCCGCATAAGCGCCATTCGGTCCGTCGGTTATGACGACGGTCTTCGGTCCGAGGGCGCGCAGGGCAGCCATAAGCTTCTTTACATCTTCTTCTTTCGCCATCTTCTTGTTCTCGCCGCCGAGAATGCGCTGGGCCTCTTCTTTGTTACAGAAGAAGATATCGGTGCGCTCATAGAGGCCCGCCAGCTTTTTGACGCCGAGATTCATCTGGAACGTTCCCGGCTGGAACGCGACCTTAACTCTCGGATTCTTTTTGAGCCAGGCGATCATCTGCTCGTGGTACTCTGCCGAGTTTCCGCCGAGCGAGCTCACATAGACCCATTTCGGCGCGGATCCTTTGACGAGCGCTTCGGGCAGCTTGTACGGATAGGCCTGATGCTTGACGAGGATAGTGCGATCAGTCTCGTACCAGAGGACGTAGTGATAGTTGGTCTCCATGCCCTTGTGCGTCGTGATATAGCTCGTATCGACGCCGTTCTTTTTGAGGGCCTGCATGCACTCGATGCCGTTCAGGTCGTTGCCCGCGTCGGCGACGAGAGCCGAGGAAAGCCCGAGGCGCGCCGCGGCCACGGCTGCATTGGCGCTATTTCCGACGGCGCGGACGACCGTGACCGATTCATAGGGGATCTTGTCCGCGAATTTCATGCAGAGCTCGCAGCTTTCGTTATCTATGCTGCAGTGGACGCTCGCCTCATGGAGCTTGATGAAGGCGTCCGTGGTCATGTCGCCGATGGCGACGAAGTCAGGCTTAAAAGAAGACATGGCTCTATTTTATGGCTTTTCGCTGCTTTAATATACTTGACATTTATAGAATATAGATGTAGTCTCAGTTTTAGGAACTTAAACCCTACTTCTGTTCATTAGAAATTCAACTGAAATTCAACGAAAGGCACTTATCGTGAGCAATCACAAAACTAGCCCCTCCCAAAGCCGCAGGGAAGTCTTGCAGCTGGAAATCTATCACCAGACGCTCCGCGGCGCGTTCTGGGGCTCTCTCGGAGCCATCGCAAAGGCCGAAGAGCTCTTCAAGATCGAACGAGGCCTCGGACAGCATTTCGCCTCGCGAAACGCGCGATCTCTAACCTACTTCGCCGCCTCGAGCAACGCGCGAAACAATGCCCGAGCAAAGGGCGTAACGCTTCTGGAGAAGATCCGTTGGTCTCTTCGAGCCCGTTCCTGTCTCCGGCGGGCTTCCAAGATCTCGGACGAGCTCGAGGACGTCGTCGGGCTCGCGGGCATGACTCCCGACTATCTCGTCGTGCGCGCTGCCATTCTCAGGCGAGTCGGCGACAAAAAGCGCGCTCTCGCGTGCATCGAGCGGGCGCTCTCGCACGACCTGCCGCCTGATCTGCATGTTCGCGTGCTTTCGAGCAAAGCGGATATCCTCGACGAGCTCGATCAGGACGAAGCCGCTCTGGCTGCCTTCGCAGAGGCTTACAAGCTCACGAGGTTCGTGAGCGCAAAGACGCTCGTGCGCTTCGTCAAGGCGCGGGGGCTCTTCTATCTCCGCCATCAGAAGAAACTCCCCGCGAAGCTTGACCTGCTCGCCGCTCTGCGTCTCGCCGAAGACCACGATTTGCGGGACCTGGTCGCTGAGATCAAGCCCCTTCTCGATGAGATCACGGAATATCCCGAAATGACTCGATCAGACTTCGTATTTCCTCTCGAAGAGGGGACGAGGTAATCCTCGCCACAAAATCTATCTCCACGGATCGGCGTCCGTGGAGATTTTCTTATTCTTCCTTCTCAAGGTTCGGAGGATTCGATTGACTTTGTTAAATAAGTGAAGTACCGTGAAGGTAAACCGATCTATGAAAAATACGCTGCTTTTCCGCATTCTCGTCTTTTGGACGTTTGCTCTGTTCGGGTCTTGGGTCGCCGGTATTTCTAGTGTCATGCTCGGAATCGGCATCATCCTCTGGGCAGCTCTTGCTTTCTGGGTCCTCGGAGATATGGCAACTGACTCGGCGTCGGAGGAAACCGTCGACGCGCCCGAAGAGGTACCCGAAGAGCCGCCAAAAAAGTATTTCGTCAATCGCGACGTCGTCCTCTTCATGTATGACGGCAGAAGGATCAAAGGCAGGACCAAGGACGGCGTGAGCTACGATTCTGACGATAACACGCTCGTGGTCTATAACGCCGAGGTGATCCCGCCGGATGCTGATACGGGCGATGCGCCTTACGCTGCCGATATCCTCGACGAGGTTATCGTGCAGGTTTCCCAAATATCGTTGGCTGGCGGCGATAATCCTGACCGCGTCGCGTCGTCCCGATAGATTCTCAGCCCTTCGCTTCCGTGCGGAGGGCTTTTCTATAGTATGCTAAACTTACTATATATCATGAAAACCCTCCGCGAATATGTGTCGGACGCTCTCGCTCGCAAGGTCGCTATCGGCCATTTCAATATCTCGAACATAGAAGGCTTCTGGGCGGTTGTCCGCGCGGCCAAAGAGCTTGGAACGACGGCGGGCCGCGATATCCCTGTGATCATCGGCGTCTCGGAGGGGGAGCGCTCCTTCATCGGCGTCGAACAGGTCAAGGCCCTCGTCGACACTATCGCGCGCACAGGCCAGCCGGTCTTCTTGAATGCCGACCACACATATTCATATGACAAAGTGACGGAAGTGATCGATGCAGGTTATGATTCGGTCATATACGACGGCACCGAGGCGACATTCGAGGATAACGCCGCGACGACGAAAAAGTGCGTCGACTATGTCCGTGCCGCGGCAAAGGCGCAAAAGAGAGATATCCTCATCGAAGGCGAGCTCGGTTTCATAGGCAAGTCGTCCAAGGTCCTGACCGAGATCCCTGCGGGCGTCAAGATCACCGAGGAATTCCTGACGAAGCCTGAAGAAGCTCGGAAGTTCGTCGATGAGACGGGCATCGACATGCTCGCGCCGGCGGTGGGAAATATCCATGGCATGCTCTCGGGCGGCAAGGATCCCGCGCTCAATATCCAGCGCATCCAGGAGATCGCTGACGCTCTCGCGGTCGGCGGCAAGGTCACGCCTCTCGTCCTCCACGGCGGCTCCGGCAATTCCGCCGAAGATTTCGTCGCGGCTATAAACGCTGGCGTCGCCATCATCCACGTCAATACCGAGATTCGCGTCGCCTTCAGAAAAGCTCTTCGCCGCGAGCTCGAAGAGAACTCCGACGAAGTCGCTCCCTACAAGATCATGAAAGCGCCGCTCCAGGCCATGCAGGCCGTCATTACGGAGAAGCTCAAGATATTCAATAAGATATAGTCGCTTGACCAACCATAACCGTTGTATATACTACGGTTATGAAAACAGTCATAAACATAAAGGCGGACAAAGATGTCAAAGAACAGGCGGCGGAAACCGCGCGAGCCATGGGCATTCCTTTGAGCACGATCATCAATGCCTTCCTTAAAAAATTCATCGCTGACAAGAGCGTGACTTTTACCGCGCCGCTGGTGCCTACTGGATATCTCGCAAAGACGCTCAAGCAGACAAAAAAAGATATCAACGGAAAAAAGAATCTTTCGCCAGTCTTTACTGATCCTAATGACATGGACGCGTATTTGGCCAGTCTCTAACCTCCGATATCTGTATGAGACCCATCGCTATTGTTTTTCATCGTTCATTCGAAAAGAACTACGCGCGACAAAGCGCAGGAACGAAGAAGGCCTTTTCCGAGAGGAGGAATCTTTTTCTTATCGACTCGGCGCATCCGTTGCTCAATAACCATCCTCTCCGGGGGAAATGGAAAGGCTATTTTAGTATAAACGTGAGCGGCGACTTTCGGGCCGTCTACTTCCTTAAAAACGCCGTCGCGCCAGGCGGGCC
>CAZQUF010000051.1:0-5946 GCA_964596505.1 uncultured Candidatus Saccharibacteria bacterium
TTTTTTCATACAGAAATCATATCAGAGAATATTAAAAGCTAACTTTGATCTGCCTTTTTAGATTCTACTCAACCCATCCATCAACGGAGGACTTATAAATGGCAGGAAATGCGATATCCAGAATCCTACGAGATCACATGCGAGCCCTGCTCATAGAGCTTAAGTGTTCGCTCGTCGAAGCGCCGCACGAGGCATGCGCCTGCGGAAAACCGATCGTCTTCGTGCATCCCCGCAAAAACTTCACATGTTCCCGCTGCGGCAAGAAGTGGGAGCTGAAAGTCGAAGTCGTGGAGGTTACGAAGCGATAATCGGCAACAGAAAGCCACTGCCCACGGATTCTCTCAGGTCTCGTGGGCTTTTTTTATGATCGAACCTATCCGCAGGGGCTTAGATAGCGTATAATCAAGCGGAACATACGAAACGACATGATCAAAAAAACTCTCAAAGGAACGGCAATCTCTCTCACGCCCGCCATCGAATCGGCGGTGGAAAAGGCCGTCGAGCAGCTCGATAAATATGTCGATCCGACCGACACGAGCGCCAAAGCCGAGGTCGAGGTCGGCCGCACGACCGAACACCATCGCTCGGGCGATATCTTCCGCGCCGAGATAAACTTCCATTCCCGCCTCGGCGATTTTCGCGCCGAAGCCGAACGACAGGACCTCTATTCCGCCATCATTGCCGCCAAAGACGAGCTCGTCGAATCTCTGCGCTCGAAAAAGGCAAAGCGCGTCGACTTCGTCCGCCGAAGCGGCCTCGCTCTTAAGAGCATGCTCAAAGGCTTGCCGTGGAAGAAGAAATCCTAGGCCGCCGATCCCGATAGGCCCCATCGAAGCGAATCCGAAAAAATTCAAGATTGCCGATTGATCTGAATATATCCGCGCGCCAGACTATGTGTTTCCGGTCGCTGCCAATGCGCCTAAGCAGTTTTCTTGCAACGAGTCTTTTGATGATAGTCGGCAGCGAGCTTCGCGGTATTTTTGTGTGACGAGAAATCATAGCCGGATCCTTTCCAATATTCCATGTCGCTCTCAGGACTTTTCTTTCAGCATCTGAAAGTCCGAGGATGTCAAAAGCTGGATCATTTTGCGCGGGAATATTTTTCAATATATTGCATGGCCAATCTGTCGGCGGATTTAAGGGATCTATCATATTTTAGTGAGCTTTGTTTAATTTTAAGCCTCGTCGGTCGTTTGTCTGGGAAGACCGGTCGGGATATTGCTTGTTTGCGCAACTTTAATTATTGTACGAAAACTTCGTACAATAATTAAAGTTGCGAAAGAGACATGGCCGTTTTAATAGAGTTCCTTGCGTTAGATATTGATGATATGCTATATATGGAGGCGCAGTCCTTACGAGGCTCGCGCCTTCTGGTCCCGGCGAGCTAATAAATCTCGCGCGCGGCTCGGTCGTCAAGCATGCCTTGGCGACCGCTTTTGTTATACGGAGCTTCTGCCGTGGAGGAAGGGCAGAAAGTAGCCCAACCCATCTCTTTTCGACCCTCGGGAACGACTCTCTTTATGACGAACGCGCCATTTTCTAATGCAGCATCGGTGATGTTCACGCGCATCTTTTTGCCGTATTTTCCGTCTCTCTCGGTAAAGAAATAGCTGCCGGGCCAGCCTTTGTAGGCATTCCATTTGAGGAAGTTTTTGTACGGATCGGCGGCGAGGTCCATGAGCCCGTCTTCTTTCGATATCTTTTTCGTAACGGTGGCTTTCGAATGGTCTTGTTCGACAGGCTTGAGGCTTTCCGATATGAGTCCGCGAATGCAGAGGGCGAGCAGCTCGCCGCCTTTATCGACGAGGATCCTCGCGAGGTCGTCCGCAGGCAGGGGCCACACAGGGACGGCGACGCGCTCCTGCATGAGGATCGGCCCGTGATCCATGAGCTCGTCCATCAGGATGACGGTGACGCCGGTCTCGCGCTCGTCTTGGAGAAGAGCCGTCTCTATCGGACTCGACCCGCGGAGCCTCGGTAGAAGGGAAGCGTGAAGATTGATAGCGCCGTATTTCGGTATGGAAAGGAGGGCTTTCTTCATGATCTTGCCGTAGGCCACGACGACGAAAAGGTCGAAGCCTCTGCTTTTCAATGAATCCATGAAGGAAGGTTCCGAGGGATCGATGGGTTGGAGGACGGGAATGCCCTGTGCCTCCGCCCATACCTTGGCTGGTGGCGGCGTAAGGAGGAGCTTGCGTCCCTGCGGCCGATCAGGCTGGGTGACGATGAGCGACGGCTTTAGGCCGGCGCGCTTCAAAGCCTCGAGGGCGATGACCGCTCTGTCGGGCGTGCCGAAGAAGGCTATGTTCGGTTGTGTGCTCATCGTGTGCGTGTCTTTAAGCAGTCTTTCCCGGCGGGAGATCCTCGATCTCAGTCGCGGTATCGATGAAGAGCCTGCCTTCGAGGTGGTCGGTCTCGTGCTGGAATATCTGAGCGAGGAGGCCGGTGCCGCCGATTTCGAAGACGCGGCCTTTCTCGTCTTGGGCGCGGATCTTCGCTTTTGTGGATCGCATGACTTTGCCGTAGAGGTAGCGGACAGAAAGGCAGCCTTCCTCGACTTTTTTCTTCTCGCGCGAGAGCTTGATAATCTCGGGGTTGATGAAGACGAGGTCGTCGCTCATTTTCTCCGGCGCCTCTGCATCACCTTTACCGAGGAGGTCGAAGACTTTTCCCGACACGACGAAGATGCGCAGCGAGAGGCCTATCTGCGGGGCAGCGATGGCTACGGCGTCGTCCTGGCTCGCGATCGCTTTCTTCATATCGCGGATGATCGAAGCGAGCTTCGGCGTGCCGAACATGCTTTTCGGCAACGGTTTGGCGGCTTTGCGCAGGATCGGATCCTCTTTTTGGACTATAGTTACCATGACGATACACTACTATAAAATGCTCTCAGGGTCGACATTCACCGCGTACGACGGCGAGAGGCCGCGTAGGCGGTCGAGCAGGTCGTAATTCGGCCAGTCTTTTCTCGGCAATTTGATGAGCGCGTGCATGAGGTACTGGTCCTTGACCGTGGCGATGAAGGCCGGAAAGACATCGACGTGCCAGCCGGCGAGGGAGACCTTGAGCTTTTCCATCGATTCGAGGACGTCGTCTTTCTTGCCCGCAGAGGAGATCTTTATGAACATAGAAAAAGGCGGAAAGCCGAAGCGCTTTCGCGAATCGATCTCTTCGCGGTAGAAATCGATGATATTGCCTTTGGCGCCTTGGGCGAGGACGGGCGCGTCGGCATTCCGGGTCTGGAGGAGGAAATGCTTGGTGGCGATCGACCGCAGCTTCAGGATGATGGAGAATATCTTCTCGTTGATGCGGAAGTCGGGGATAGAGAAGAGCGCGTCGAGCGTGCCGACGGCGCAATAGTCGACGGGCTTGTCGAGATACATCAAGGCAAGCTCGGTGCCTATGAGGATGCTTCCGGGCGATCCATAGAATCTATGGGCGATCTCGGCGGCGCGCTTGTGCGTCGGTGCCGAAGCTTTATCGAGGCGGAATATCTTGGCGTCTGCTATACCTTTTTCCGGCAGAGCGGCTGCGAGCTCCGCCTCGATGCGCTCGGTGCCGATACCGAGCGTCTTGAGTCGCCATGAGCCGCAGGTGCGGCATTTCGTATTGGCATCGGTCTTCATGCCGCAGCGGTTGCAGAGGAAGAACCGGCGGTCGTCTTTGCCGTGGAGTATCATCGGCGCGCTGCAGCGCTCGCAGACGAGAACCGATTCGCAGTCGGAGCAAACGGTCTGGGGCGCCAAGCCTTTGCGCCCGGCGAATATGAACATCGTCCCGTTCTCTTCACGAGTCTTTTTGATAAGAGCGAAGAGCTCGTCGGATATGATGCGGATGTCGTGCTCGGGATTCTTGTATCTCTTCATATCGACGAGCGTGTCGCGGGCGGTCGCGAGGGAGCGCATGGCCAAGGGCGCATATTCGACGAGCTGGTCGGTGTCGCCGCGCGCCTCCTCGCGCCAGAGCGTCTCGACGCGGAGGCACGAGTCTCCGAAGATGAGGTCTGCGCCGATCTCGCGGGCATATTTCTCCGCCAAGAAGCGATAGTCGAGGAAGGGTCGCGACTGGATCTTGTAATTGCGCGAGCTTTCATGCTCGACGATGATCAGGCCGATGTCGGAACGGGGGAGCGAGAGGAACATGCCCGTGGCCACGATGACGACCGGATGCTCGGCTTCGAGGGCTGCTTTCCATCTCTTGACGATTTCGCTTTTTGACAGGCCGCCGTGGAGCGTGTAGGTGTATTGCTCGATGCCTTTCTCGAAATACGAGCAGGCATTCTGTATGTCTTCGACCGACGGCATCATCATGAAGACCGACTCTTTGCGGGCGAAGCGCTCGCGGACGAGCGATTTGTAATGGCCGTAGCGATCGTCTTCGCTCTTCTGGAGGACGTAGGATTCGCGGGGTTTCGAGCGCTTCTGAAAGTATTTCGCTTCGGGAACTTTTTCGTATTCTGCGAGTATCGCCGCAGGTACCGACTCGAACAAGGCGCTGCCGACGGCGGAGGCATAGAAACGCGCGGTCTCTTCGATCGCTTTGAAGAATTGCGGCGAGACGATGCGTCGGGCGTGCGGGCTCGCGATCTTTTTGATCTCGAAATCGGCCGATTTTATCTCGCTCTTGGATTCTGCCGCGGGCTCGGATGATATCGCCAAAGCTCCTACCGTTCTTTTACGGAGAGGTACGCGGATGACCGACCCAGGTGCGGCTTCGGTCGGGCTCCAATACGAGAGGAGGTCTGCGCCTATGCCGCGGGCGATGGGAATGGCTTTGATCAGGAACACACCTAAAGTATCCTACAAATCTCTAAAAACTTCTATCTTCGCCCCGAGAGCGTTCAGCCGCGCGGCGAGGTCTTCGTAGCCGCGGTTGATGTTGTAGACGTTGCGCAAGACCGACGTGCCTTCGGCCGCGAGCATGGCGATCATGATGATGACCGAGGGCCGGAGGGCGGGCGGACAGACGATCTCGGCGGCTTTGAACTTAGTCGGCCCTTTTATATAGAAGCGGTGAGGATCGGCGAGGATGGTCTCGGCGCGAAGCTTGTCGAGCTCTTTGTAATAGATGGCACGCTCCTCGTAGGTCCAGTCATGGATGAAGGTCTCGCCCTCTGCTACAGCTCCTATGACGGCGAAGAAGGGAAGGTTGTCCATGTTTATGCCCGGATATGGCTGGGCATGGATCTTTTCTTCGAGTGCTTTGAGCTTTGACGGCGCAGTCTTTATATCGACGAGATTCGTGCGACCGTTTTCGGCTTTGTAGCGCTTGGTTATCTTGTATCTGAAGCCCATCTTTTCGAGCTTGAGCAATTCGAGCTCAAGGAAGTCGATAGGGCAGCGTTCGATAGTCATAGACGACTTCGTGACGATGGCCGCAGCGAGGAGGGACATTGCCTCGATCGGGTCCTCGGAGAGGAAGTATTCGACGTCCTTTTTTATGCCATTGTCGCGGCCACTGATCTTGTCCGGCGCGATGCCGTGGACGACCATCGTAGAGGTGCCGATGCCCTCGATGTGCGCGCCGAGGAGCTCGAGGTAGAAGGCGACATCCTGCACCTGATAATTTGCCGAGGCGAATTTGATCGTCGTCGCGCCGGGGATGAGGGCGGCGGCCATCAGGACCGTCTCGGTCACCGTATCGCCGGCTTCGTACATGACGATCTCGCGATTCTTCTTCAGGCCGCTCTGCGTGACGCGATAGTATTTCGAGAGCGTTTCGATCCGAATGCCGAGCTTTTCGAGGGCGTAGAAATAGGGCTTTACCGTGCGTGAGCCGAGACGGCAGCCGGCAGCTTGCGGTAGGTCGAATTTCTTCATCCGATGGATGAGGGAGCCCATCATCATGATGACCGTGCGGGTCTTGGCAGCGGAATCGTAGGCGATATCTTTCATGCGGAACGTCTCGGGCGGCGTGATGGAGAGGTCGCTTTCATTCTCGCCGGTC
>CAZQUF010000052.1:0-5907 GCA_964596505.1 uncultured Candidatus Saccharibacteria bacterium
TTGCCCGACGATACGACCATCGCGGTCGTTCGCCGGACTCGGCCCCCCAAGATCGAAAAGGAGCAACCATGAAAGAAGTATATGTAGGCGGAAATCGCGTCGCGCTCGGGAGGCTCAAGCCTCTCGGTCGAGGCGGCGAAGCCGAAATCTACGCTCTCGGCACCGATGCGCTCAAGATCTACAAGACGCCGGATCACCCTGATTACGAAGGCTCGCCCCACGAACAGCGGGGCGCAGAGCTTCGCATCAAGACGCACCAACAAAAGCTGCGACAGTTCCCAAAACTGCCGCCGCGGGTGGTAGCGCCGAAGCATCTTGCGACCGACCAGTCGGGCAGGATCATCGCCGGATTCACCATGGACTACGTCGACGGCGCGGACCTCTTGGTCCGTTTCGCCGAGCCGGGATTCCATCAGGCCGGCCTCTCGAATCGGACAGTGACCGACGTCTTCTCCAAGATGCACGGAACCATCCAAGGTATCCATGCTGCTGGCACGGTGATCGGAGACTTCAACGACCTCAACGTTCCGGTGCGGATCAAGGATAGCGAACCCTTCTTCATTGACGCTGATTCGTTCCAGTTCGGGCGGTTCCTGACCTCGGCCTTCACGGTCAAGTTCGTGGACCCGCTCCTCTGCGATCCGAATCTGCGGTCGCCCATGCTCGCGAAGCCGCACGGAGAGATGTCTGATTGGTATGCGTATGAGCTCATGCTCATGCAGTCTTTCCTCTGCGTCGGGCCATACGGCGGCATATACCGCCCGAAAGACCCGAAGAAGCGCATCCCCCAAGATGCGCGAGCGCTTCAGCGCGTGAGCGTATTCAATGGCGACGTGAAATATCCGTTGCCGGCAGCGCCCCTCAAGACGCTGCCCGACGACCTCTTGCACCGCTTCCAGCTCGTCTTCGAGAAGGATGTCCGCGGGGAATTTCCCCTCGGCCTCCTCCGCGTCCTCGATTGGAAGAAGTGCCCGAAGTGCGGCGTCGAATACGCCCGGCATGCATGTCCCGTCTGCGATCCGAACGCCGCGGCCCAGGTCAAGGAGACCACCCTCGTGAGAGGAAAGCTCACTATCACGAGGACCTTCCGCAGACCGGGAGCGACGATCGTATATGCGTCTTATCAGGCCGGCGCCCTTAAATGGGTCTGGCACGAGAACGGCGCCTATCTGCGCGAAGGCGGTTCGACGGTCCTTTCAGGCCCGCTCGACCCTCAGACGCGCTTCAGGATCCAAGGCGGCGCTACGCTCGCAGCCAAAGGCAATCGGGCGACGGTCATCGACCCGGGAAAGCCGGACGAAGGGATCGCCGTAGACGCCTTCCGCAATATCCCCGCCCTCGACGCCAACGAGCGCCATCGCTATTGGCTCGCTGGAGGCAGGCTTATGCGGGACGGCCAGTTCGGGCCCGAATTCATCGGCGGCGCCCTCGCCGATCAGACCTTCTTCTGGACAGGATCCAAGTTCGGTTTCGGATTCTACCAGGCGGGAAGGATCACCGTAGGTTTCGTCTTCGATGCCGTAAATCCCGGCATCTACGATTCGGTCAAGCTGCCCCTCATCCGAGGCCAGCTCGTCGACTCTACCTGCTTCTTCGCGAGGGACCTTTGCTGGTTTCTCTGGAGCGAGCAGGATCAGGGCGTCCGCGTGAACCATTGCGCGGCGATCGACGCTAAGGGCGCGCTGCTCGCTCACGAATCCGCTCCGGAAGGAGCTGACGACGAGAAAGCATGGCTCGCATCCCTTCGGGGAAAATGCGCCCTCGGAAAGTCGCTCTTCGTGGCGACCGAGGACGGCCTCGTCAGGGTCGCATGCGACCAAGGCAAGATCGCGGTCGCAGAGAAATTCGCCGACACAGAGCCATTCGTATCCCCGAGCAGTCACTTGTTCGTGGGCGCCGAAGGCATCTATGTCGTTTCAAGGCAAGAAATCATCCTCATGAAGCTTAACCGCTCGTGATCAACAACAAAGAAAAAGAAAGGTAAGACTTATGCCCACAGCCACAGTCAAATTGCCGCTCCCGCGGCACTACGATCCGAAGAAGGCAGGCGACGTATATCGCGTGCCCTATAACGATCTCGCACCCCAGGCAGTCGTCTGGGCGAAAAAGTACGGCATCGCGCCGTCGGCCCGCGACCATACCAAAGTCGCGCTCATGATCATCGATGCCATGAATACGTTCTGTATTCCGGGCTTCGAACTCTTCGTCGGCGGCCGTTCCGGCACCGGCGCGGTCGACGACAATCGTCGGCTGACCGAGTTCATCTATCGGAATCTGGCGGTCCTGACGAAGATCTTCCCGACACTCGATACCCATCGCGCGGCGCAGATCTTCCACGGCCTGTTCTTCGTGAACGCCAAGGGCGAACACCCGGCGCCATTCACCATGATCACGGTCAAGGACCTCGAGACCGGCGTCTGGACCGTCAATCCGGCCATCGCCGCCACGCTCGAACAGCCGTATCCCGCCCTCCAGGCCCATGCGCTCCATTATGCGCGCGAGCTCGAGAAGGCAGGGAAGTACAAGCTCACGATCTGGCCCTATCACGCCATGTTCGGAGGCATCGGCCACGCGCTCGTTTCGGTCGTGGAAGAGGCATGCTTCTTCCACACCATCGCGCGCACGAGCCAGCTCGGTCTCGAAGTCAAGGGCACGAATCCCCTCACGGAGAACTACTCGATCCTCAGCCCCGAGGTCCTCACTGGACCCGACGGCCAGCCGATCGGGCAGAAGAACGTGCGGTTCTTCAAAGCCCTCATCGAGAACGACGTCGTGATCATCGCCGGTCAGGCGAAGAGCCACTGCGTCGCCTGGACGATCGACGACCTGCTCACGCAGATCAACGCGATCGACCCCGCGCTCGCTCGGAAGGTGTACATCCTCGTCGACTGCACGTCGCCGGTGGTCATCCCCGGCGTCTATGACTTCACGAGCGACGCCGACGCGGCGTTCGAGAGGTTCCGCGCGGCCGGCATGCATATCGTCAACTCGACCGATCCCATCGAGGGTTGGCCGGACATCACGCTCTGAACAACCGCAGAACCAAACCATATACCATCATGACAAAAGCAAGTTCTGCCAGTTCAAGCAAAGTCGGCGCCCTGCTCCGGGATGCCAAAGCCGAAGGCGCGCTTTCGAAGCACTCCCTCAATATCCTCAGCAATGACGATATCGGAGAGCAGATCGCCGCAGGCCTCGGCACTCCGGCCCTCACTGTGAACGCCACCGAAGTCGTCCTCGTGTCTTCGCTCATCGACGATTCCAGCTCCATCCGGTTCGTCGCAGGCAACACCGAGGCGGTCCGGGACGGCCACAACCTGCTCCTCGGTGCCCTCGGCGGCTCGAAGGCGAGCGAGGGCATCCAGGTCGCCTGCCGGTATCTGAATGGAACGATCCTCTACGACTACCGTCCGCTCGCGGGCGCGGTCCAGATGAGTTCGTCTAACTACGATCCGTGCGGCGGGACGCCCCTCTACGACCAGACGGTCGTATTCCTGGGAGGCGTCCTCGTCAAGACGCAGGAGTTCGCTCAGCAAGGCGTTCCGGTCCGTTCCGTCTCGGTCATCGTCACCGATGGTCGCGACGAAGGATCGGTCAAGCACAAGGCCAAGGACTGCGCATCGCTCGCGCAGGATCTCGTCCTGCAGGAGAACCACGTCGTGGCCTTCATGGGCATCGACGATGGGCACATGGACTTCAGGGCGATCGCTCTGGAGATGGGCGTCCGCGACGAGTGGATCCTCACCCCCAAGAACACGCCGAGCGAGATCCGAAAGGCATTCGCTCTCGTGTCCAAGTCCGCGGTGCGCGTCAGCCAGGCCGCGAACTTCAGCCAGGCGGCCGCAGGCGGATTCGCAGGCTAAGCGAGCTATCCGTTCGGGACTGTTCTTTAGACTCACAGGGAGAAGCCACGGCTTCTCCCTTTTTTGTTATACTACTGCCATGAAAGATTCTATAAAAAAGATCCTTGCTGTCGTCGCTACCCTGGTCCTTTTGCTCATCATCGCCGCCGGCCTCGCATCTCTCGAGCCGCAGGTACCTGAAAGGAACGATGCCCAGGCGACGGAGGACGCTGGGGCCCACTCCTCGTCGATCCAGGCCACATTCGCCTGCGCCGGCGGCAAATCGGTCGATGCGACCTTCGATAATACCAACGATCAGGTTAGTCTCGGGCTCTCTGACGGCCGCTCATTTACCTTGCCTCACGCGCGCTCTGCCGATGGCGCTCGCTACGCTAACGCCGACGAAAGCTTCGTCTTCTGGAACCGCGGCAATACGGCCTTCATCCAGGAGAACGGCACGACGACCTATGATGGCTGTATGTTCGACGGGAAGCAGTAGTTTGACTTCCATATTAAAACCTGCTATCATTCTATTACAACCTTAATTCTCCTCATTATTAGGAGAAACCGTGCTCTGAATCTCCGTCATATTTGTGTGACTCGGGGGACTCGGGTCACACAATACCGCCCTTCGGGGCACATATTATGACACCACATAACGACCAGGAGGTCGCTTCGTTTAAAAACCTTCCCGGCATCAGCGATCGCATGCATGCTGTTCTCGAGAAGAACGGCTTTACCGTCCCGACGCCTATCCAGACGCGGGTCATTCCGCATGGCATCCTCGGCAAAGACATCATCGGCATCGCCCAGACCGGAACGGGCAAGACCCTCGGCTTCGGCATCCCGATGATCGAGCGCCTCTTGATGGACCGCGCCATGAAAAAGGAGAGCCGCGGCCTCGTCGTCCTTCCGACCCGCGAGCTCGCTCTGCAGGTAGACGAGACGCTCCGTAAGATCGGCAATACGCCGGGCATGAGCCTTGGCATCCATACCGCCGTCCTTATCGGCGGCGAATCGATCGGCAAGCAGATCCGCGACCTTCGCTACGGCCCTGACATCGTCATCGCCACGCCGGGACGCCTCATCGACCACCTCCAGCAGGGGACGGTCTCACTCGACCGCGTCTCGACCGTCGTCCTCGACGAGGCCGACCATATGTTCGATATCGGCTTCATGCCGCAGATCAAGGAGATCATGAAGAAAGTGCCGAAGAATCGCCAGACGCTTCTCTTCTCGGCGACCATGCCCGAAGCCATCGCCAAGCTCGCTATGGAGCACATGAAATTGCCTCTCCGCATCGAAGTCGCGCCCCAGGGCACGGCGGCGCAGGGCGTCGAGCAAGAGATCATCATCGTCGAGCGCAAGGCGAAATTCGGCCTTCTCATCAAGATGATCAAAGAATATCCCGGCAAGCCGGTCCTCGTCTTCACTCGCACCAAGCACGGCGCCAAAGACGCCGCTCGTGGATTGCGCGACAACGGCATCACCGCCGCCGAGATCCATTCCAACCGCTCGCTCGGTCAGAGGAAGGAGGCGCTCGAAGGCTTTAAAAAGCATACATACCAGGTCCTCGTGGCGACGGACATCGCCGCCCGCGGCATCGACGTCAAAGACATCTCTTTGGTCGTGAACTACGACCTGCCTGAACAGTCTGAAGACTACGTCCACCGCATCGGCCGCACCGGCCGCGCAGGTAAGGAAGGCAAGGCCGTCTCATTCGCTACGCCCGACCAGAAGCGCGATATCCTCGATATCGAGCGCCTTATGAAGAAGCAGATCCCGACCACGAGCCACGAAGGTGCGGCTATTTCGTCGGTCAGCTCGTACAGCCCGCGGCCGTATTACGGCAATCGCGGCGGGGGATCACGTGGCGGTTATGGCGGCAGCCGCGGCGGCTATGCCGGCGCTAGCTCGCGCGTCGGCAGCGGCAGCCGCGGCGGTTTCGCACGCGGCGCGACCGGCCGTCCGTTCCGCGCCCATACCAACCAGCCGTATAAAGGAGGCGCTCCGAGGAGCGCGGGAAGCACCGATAGCGCGCCGCGCTCATTCGCCCCTCGTCGCG
>CAZQUF010000053.1:0-5726 GCA_964596505.1 uncultured Candidatus Saccharibacteria bacterium
GTGGTGGATGCTGATGCCATCTTTACTTCTCATGGCAGGGAAGCCCGTTCAAGAGTACGTCGATGAATGCTCGAGGAATTTCAAAAAGATCTTGCCTTTGCTCGGCATCTCGAGCGATATCCATTTTATCCGCACGACGGACCCGCATCACGAGAAAGCTTGTCAGGAGTTCTGGAACCGCGTCGCCAAGAACGGCTACATATATAAGAAGAACTACAAGGCGAAATACTGCGTCGGCTGCGAGCAGACCAAAACCGAATCGGAGCTCGTCGACGGCCGCTGTCCGATACATCCCCAGCTCGAGATCCAGATCATCGAGGAGGAAAATTATTTTTTCAAATTCAGCGAGTTCGGCGACAAGCTGCTCGCTCTCTATGACGCTAAAGACGACGCCAAGCGTCACCACATCGTTCCCGAATTCCGCATGAACGAGGTCCGCGAATTCATCAAGCGCGGCCTCGAAGATTTCAGTATCTCCCGTCTCAAGTCCAAGATGTCATGGGGCATCCCTGTTCCCGGCGATCCCAATCAGGTCTTCTATGTCTGGTTCGACGCCCTCGTAAATTACATCTCGACTCTGGGCTGGCCGGAGAACGAAGCTGACCCCGCAGGCGATTTCCAAAAGTTCTGGGTCAACGGTACGCCGACTCAGTATTGCGGCAAAGACAACACCCGTTTCCAGTCTGTCATGTGGCAGGCCATGCTTCTCGCCGCCGAATTGCCGCCGACCCATACGGTCGTGGTCAATGGTTTCGTCACGGGCGAAGGCGGCATCAAGATGTCTAAATCTCTCGGCAACGTCGTCAATCCCGTCGATATCGTCGCTGAATACGGCGCCGAAGCCCTCCGTTATTTCGTCTGCCGCGAGATCGGCTCGTTCGAGGATTCGCCTTTCACCGTCGAACGCTTCAAGGGCGCCTACAATACCAACTTGGCTAACGGCCTCGGCAATCTCGTCTCGCGCGTCATGAAGATGGCATCGACCCATCTCGAGAAGCCGATCGATGTCCCTGCGGATACTATTCCCGACGACTACAAAAGGGCCCTCGACTCGTTCGACATCCATGCAGCGGCGAACGTAGTCTGGAAGCACATCACCGACGCCGACCAGCTCATCCAGGAGAAAGCGCCCTTCAAGCTCGTGAAGACCGACAAGGCCGCTGCCCAAGAGATCATCCGTGACCTCTGCGTTCGTCTCTATACCATCGGTCGCATGCTCGATCCGATCATGCCCGAGACGTCTGCAGCCATCAAAGCGCTCGTGAAAGAGAATAAAACGCCCGCTGCGCCGCTTTTCCTTCGCAAGGAATAAGCAGGGGAGCGGACGGCCAAAGAAAAAGCGGCCTCACTAAGAAGCCGCTTGCATGATAGTCGTCGGAAGTAGACGGAGAGTGACGGGGAGGTGGGGTCCGCCGGATATTCTGAATATCTCGATGGCCTTCGTGTCTGGACCGAGCTCGCGGGCGAGAATGGCGACGGCTTCGCTGTAATCCGCGGGGCGTTCGAGCCACATCTCGATCCGGTCAGGGAATCGCCGGTATTCGGCGAGAACCGATTCTCCGCGACGGATAAAAAGGCTTTCCATAATCGGCCTTTTGTTGGGGTTTGGGGTGAAAGGAATGAACGTTTACGGAATCAGTCTATCAGATTTAGGCTGTGCCGAGTCCTTGACCGGAAACAGGGAAGTTATATTATAATATAATACCTTATATTATAAGATCATATATCTACATCCCTTATGACTACCATATCGATACCCATAACCCCAAAACAGGAGAGCTTTATCAAGTCTCTCGTTAAAAGGGGCATCGTCGCTAATAAAGCCCATGCCGTTCGCCGAGCTCTCGATCTCATGGCCGAGGAGGAGCTCGTCGCCCAGGTCCTCAAATCTCAGCAGGAAGGACGCGAGGGTAAGATACTGAGCGGCGACCTTCGCGACCTTATAAACCAGTTCTAAGATGATAGAGGTCAAATACACTCCGTCTTTCGTGCGGCAGGCAAAGTCGCTCGAGGAGGCTACATTCAAGGAACTAGAAAAGAAGATCGCCTCGTTCAAAAACCCCAAGAACCATACCTCGCTCCGAGTCCACAAGCTGAAAGGAAGATTGAAGGATTTCTATGCTTTTTCGGTTACCCATCGGACGAGGGTAATTTTCGAGTACGTAACAGAGAACGAAGCCTGGTTTCATCATGTCGGAGGACATGAAGTCTATGAATAAGGGCCGAAACGCCCTTGATTTGCATTCTTTGCCCCTTTCCTGTAGTATCTTTGCCACGTCAGTTTTATAGGTTAATTGAGAGCCTACGGACCTCCAATCCGCGCTCGCGCTTAAACGGAAATGAAGAAATTCATCCTCGGGACTAAAAAGTCCATGACTCAGGTCTTCGACGCCGATGGCCGCGCCTACCCGGCGACGGTCCTTTCGGCAGGTCCGGTGACGGTCACGCAGGTCAAGACGGTCGAGAAGGACGGCTACGCCGCCCTCCAGGTCGGTTTCGGCGAACAGAAGCCGCAGCGCCAGTCTCAGGCGGTCGTCGGCCATATGAAAGGCAAGGGCGCCGGCAACTTCCGCGACCTCGCCGAATTCTGCGTATCCGCCGACGAGATGGCAAAATACAAGCTTGGCGACGTCATCGACCTCTCGGCTTTCGCTGCGGGCGATAATGTTTCGGTCCGCTCTTTGTCGAAAGGCAAGGGCTTCCAGGGCGCCGTCAAACGCTACCACTTCAGAGGCGGTTCCCGCACCCACGGCCAGAAGCACTCGGAGCGCGAAGTCGGCTCGATCAACGGCGGAGGCCGCGTCGGTTCCGGCCGCGTCGCCAAGGGCAAGCGCATGCCGGGCAGAATGGGCGGCGACATGGTCACTATCAAGAACCTCAAGGTCCTCCAGGTCCGCCCGGAGACCAACGAGATCGTAATCCACGGCTCTCTTCCTGGTCGAAAGGGAGTCCTCGTCTCTATCGTCGCGTAATATCTTATATATACGAACATGAAAAACGAAACTACAAAGACGAAGAAAGTCGCGACGCCAAAGACAGAGAAGGCTCCGAAGGCTGCAAAGACCCCAAAGGCCGCTCATACTTTCGACGCGACGATATACGACGCCAAGGGCGCATCGGCCGGCACGATAAAACTTTCCGAGAAGGCTTTTGGCCTTCCTTGGAATGCCGACCTCGTCCATCAGGTCATGCACTCGATGATGTCGACCGCTCGCCAGCCTATCGCCCATACCAAGACTCGCGGCGAAGTCCGCGGCGGCGGCAAGAAGCCATGGCGCCAGAAGGGTACCGGCCGCGCCCGTCACGGCTCTACTCGTTCTCCTATCTGGGTCGGCGGCGGTATCGCCCATGGTCCTCGAAAGGACAAGAATTACGATCGCAAGATCAACAAGACCATGAAGGCCCGCGCTTTCCTCACGCTCTTGTCCAAGAAATACAAGGACGGCGAAGTCCTCTTCGTCGATGCGCTCTCGTTCAAGGCGCCAAAGACCGCAGACGCCGTAGCAGCTCTCCATGGCCTCGCCAAGGCCAAGGGCTTCGAGCGCCTCTCGACCAAGCCGAAGAACGCCGCTTTCATCGCTCTCGCCAAGAAAGACGCCAACGTCGAGAAATCGTTCCGAAACGTCGGCTCCGTCGTCGTCGACGAGATCCGCAACCTGAACCTCCTCGACCTCCTGACCAAGACCTTCATCATCATCGAGAATCCGGTCGAAGCCATTAAAACTATCGAAGCAAAGCTTTAATCTACCCAATATGTCACTCTTCAACACCCAAAAGAAAAAGGTAGGAAATGCGACGGCGGGCGAGGAAAAGCTCCCCGTTAGAACTCAAAAGGTAGTTGCTACTAAGAAAGTCGTAAAGCCTGGCCCGGTAGCAAAAGTAACGAAAACCGGAGCTGTAACGCAATCAGAGAAGCGCGCCGCAGCCGCTCAGGGCATCTCGTTCCCTAAAGGCTCCGCCGTCATAAAGCCTCGCGTCACTGAAAAGGCTGGCCTCCTCTCTCAAGCCGGCATTTACACGTTCGAGGTAAGGACCGACGCTAATATCAAACAGATCTCTGCCGCCATTACCGCGGCCTACAAGGTCACGCCGGTGAGGATAAACATCGCTCCGATCAAATCGAAGGCCATGTTCGTCCGCGGCAGGAAAGGCAAGACGGTCGCAGGCAAGAAAGCCTACGTCACCCTCAAGAAGGGCGAGACCATCGAATTCATATAATTTGCGTAATTAATTATCACCAGTATGAAATCATATAGACCAACATCTCCGGGCAGGCGCCAGATGCAGACCGTCGACTTCAAGGAGCACATCACCAAAAAGGATCCTTTGAAGGCTCTCACGAGGGGCAGGAAGCGCGACGTAGGGCGAAACGCCTTTGGCCGCGTCACCGTGCGCCACAAGGGCGGCGGACACAAGCGCCTCTACCGCGAGATCTCTTTCATGTACGACAAGAAAGACATTCCAGCGACCATCCAGTCGGTCGAGTACGATCCGAACCGCTCTGGCTTCATCGGCCTCGCGGCATATCGCGACGGCGAGCGCCGCTATGTCCTCCTTCCAAAGGGCGTCAAAGTCGGCGCTACCATCACGATGGGTCTCACCGCTCCTGTCGAGCCTGGCAACGCGCTCCCTTTGAAGAAGATCCCTGTCGGCACGTTCATCTATAACATCGAGCTCAAGCCGAACTCCGGCGCCAAGGCCGCCCGCGCCGCCGGTATCTTCGCCCAGGTCATCGGTAACGATGCGGGCTACACCATGATCAAAATGCCTTCGACTGAGGTCCGCAAGGTCCACGAGGAGGCCTTCGCTATGATCGGCCAGGTTTCGAACGACGAGCATTGGCTCGTGAATTCGGGCAAGGCAGGCCGCTCGCGCTGGCTCGGCATCCGTCCGACCGTCCGCGGCACCGCTCAGAACCCGGTCGACCATCCATACGGCGGCGGCGAAGGACGCCAAGGCCGCGGTCTCCGACGCCTCAAGACTCGCTGGGGCAAGCCATCCGGCAAGGGTCAGAAGACCCGCACGCCGAAGAAGTACTCGAACGTCTTCATCGTCTCGAGGCGCAAGGTGGGGAAGGACAGGAATTCTATACAGTAAATCGAATGAAAAGCGGCCTTACAGGGCCGTTTTTTCGTTTTAAGAATTTTGGCTTGACTTTTCAGGTTTGCAGGTATAACATATTTGTTATGTTAGTAAAAGGTCGAATGAGAATATGGAAAAAATTAAATTTAAGCGGCTAAGCTGGGTCGAAGAGTTTCTAGAAGGGGAAGGGATAAATGGAGAGGACATAAAATCGATTCTGGATGATTTAAGTGGGGCGATTCTTGAAAACCTAATGAGATCAAAGGAGTTGAAGAAAGTAAATAATGATCCAGCAATATATTACTTTAGGAAAAGACTTCGCGGGATTAATTATCGCTTCATGGGTCCGAAGGACGGTGATTGTATATATCTCCTTCATGCCTTTAAGAAAAAAAGTCGTGAAATACCGCAAGATGACCTCGAAGTTGCAATTAAAAGGGCAGAAACGTTCACGCAGAAATAACATCAAAATCATGAAAAATGGGAAGGACGGTCGATTACTTTTTGCTATTAGTAAAGCTGTCTATGTAGCAAGAGCAAGATGTGGGCTTACTCAAGAACAACTGGCCAAAAAAGTCGGTACAAAACAGTCAGGAATTGCTCGACTGGAAAACTCCTACTCATTTCCTAGTTTTCGATTGATA
>CAZQUF010000054.1:0-5709 GCA_964596505.1 uncultured Candidatus Saccharibacteria bacterium
GCCAAGCGCATGCGCGAGAAGGCCGAAGAGCTCGAGGAAGAGATCGTCGAAGTCCGCGCCGAGGACAAGACTATCCGGCCTTTCACTATCCCGTCCCAGCCCGAGTTCACGGGGCCCATCATCCATATCACGAGCTACAAAGTCATCCATGACCACAAAGCTACGACCCGGACCTGCGATATCACGCTCAAGCGCCGACAGCACCTCCTTTTGAAAGGCCCGAACGGCATCGGCAAGTCGACCTTGCTCGAAGTCCTGGCTACGGGCAAAGTCGCCGAGCATGCCGCGCCGGATGCGAAGAAGGCGAAGGTGAGCAAGGTCGGTGCGCATATATCCGAAGGCGTCCGCGTCGGCTACTATCGCCAGGACTTTTCTACCTTGAATTTCGAGGACACGGTCTACGAGTCGCTTTTGTCTGCGTCCGCTACTCACATAGAGCAGAACATCCGTTCGACCGCGGCCGGCTTCCTCATCCATGCGGACATGATGGATACCAAGATCGGCGCTCTCTCCGAAGGACAGAAGGGCCTCGTGGCCTTCGCCCGCCTTGTCCTCCAGAAGCCGGGGCTTTTGATCCTCGACGAGCCGACGAATCATATAAATTTCCGCCATATCCCGATCATCGCCGAAGCTTTGAACCAATACGAGGGCGCTATGATCCTCGTCTCCCACGTGCCCGAATTCGTCGAGAAGATACGGATCGACGATACGCTCGATTTGGGGAAGAATTGACAAAAAGGCTCTAAAGCGTAAGTTGGAGAGGAACAAGAACCTTCAACCCCTCTGTAACCATGCTGAATCAGCCCCTGTATGCGGTTGTCACGCTCGATAATCGTTTCTCTCGCATTCTTTGCTGTCAGACAAGCTCTCCTCGTCTCGCCATTCTTGCGGCGCGAGCGGCGGTGCGCGACGATGACCCTCGCCGTCTTTTTTCTGTTTCGGTCACTGAATCCTTAGATGGTGCATTAGTCGACCGATTCGCCGTTCCATTGATTCGATTTCGCATCGACCGCGTGACCGCTGACGGCGACAAATCCAACGCAAGCCGTTGGGAAGAGAAGTTCGACGGCGACTTCGAAAAGTACGAACCCCTGCGGAAGCTCTTGGACGGCGACTTTTGTCCGCCGGAGAAGATGCTCCGCGTGATCTTCGAGATCGAAGGCGAATTCTTCGCTGTCTGCGACGATGTCGCGACGATCGAAGAAGCGGTCCTCATCGCCTCGTATGCCGACGTCCACCCGTGCCGCATCATCGATTACCACGGCGATTCGCTCGACTTCAAGACCAGCAAGCCCTTGCCGCGCGACCCGGAGCCCGAGCGCGCCGAAATGCCGGGCAGTCTGCAGGGTCACTGCAGTTCCTGATCGCTCATCGAGCCGCAGTTTCCCGCTGCGGCTTTTTCTTCATTAAAATTTAATCTCGCTTTGGTATGCTCGACGGGTGCAAAAAGACTTCGATAGATGGAACGAACAGAAAAAAGCGCTCGAACGCAATCGAGAAAAGCCCCTCTTTAAAGAGGGAGAGGTTTGGTGGTGCTCGGTAGGTATCAATGTAGGAGAAGAGTCCTGCGGGAAGGGCGCGACGTTTCGCCGTCCAGTACTCATTCTTAAAAGACTCTCCGGGGCTAGTTGTATCGGTATTCCGCTTTCAACAAAGATCAAAATGGGCACATGGTTCGCGCCGATATCTATCGATGGGCATGTTCAGACAGCTTTGCTCTATCAGGTACGGATGTTCTCGACCAATAGGTTTCAAAGGAGGCTTGCAGTTCTTGAATACAATGTTCTCGCTTCTATACGAAAAAAGCTCGAGATATTGCTCGAGCCTTCTCATAATCACCAGGGCATAAGCCCCGGATCGGTGGGACTTCCCAAAAACAGGGATAATGATATCAATTCGTCCGCCTCAGTCAAGGCGCCATAAGGCTCCGCGCATGAGATAATAGAGGCCTATGACCTACCGCATCTTCTCGACCTCCGAAAGCGCCTGGGGAGGGATGCTTGCGGCGATACGGAGCGCCCGGACGAGCGTGTATCTCGAGATGTATATATTCACCGACGATCGCGAGGGTTCGGAATTCTTCAAGGTTCTCGAGACGGCCGCAGGCAAAGGCGTCAACGTCGTGGCCATCCTCGACGTGGTGGGGAGCTGGGACATGCTCTCGGGCGCCGTCTCGCGCCTCCGGGCGGCGGGCGCCGACGTCGTGTTCGCGAGCTTCTTCTGGCAGAGGCTCCATCGAAAGACCTTGATCGTCGACCAGGGCACGGCCCGGGCCCGAGCTTTCATCGGCGGCGTCAATATCGGCAAAGCCTACGCCCGCTGGCGCGACCTTCTGGTCGAGGTCCAGGGTCCGGTGGTCGAGACCATCGTCCGGTCGTTCGCCCGGGTCTACCGTCGCTGCGGCGGCAAGGGCGCTATGAGCCATGTCGCCGCCGAGACGAAGGCCAATGTCGGGGCCGTGAAGAAGGCTCAGGCCTGGTTCATCGACCACGGCATCGGCGCCCGCCGGCACGAGTTCAGGAAATACTACGAGGAGCGCCTAACCCACGCCAAGAAGTCGATCGTCATGGTCACGCCGTACTTCTTCCCGCCGCGCTGGCTCATCGCCCGGCTCCACCAGGCCATCATCCGCGGCGTGAAGGTCGAGATCCTCTTGCCCAAGGCCACCGATCATCGACTGGTCGACAGCACTAACCGCTCGTTCGCGGCCGTCATGACCGAGCTCGGGGCGGCCTGCTATTTCACCGGGAACGACGGCAAGGATATGAACCACGCCAAGGCCATGCTCGTCGACGGGCGCGAAGGCATCATCGGCTCGCAGAACCTCGACCCCTTCTCGTTCAATCTGAATATCGAGGCCGGCGTCTTCTTCAACGACCCGGCCATGGTCGCCGACCTCGCCCGGATCATCGACGGCTGGAAAGCCGAAGCCTTGCCCGCATACCGCAAACGAGCGAAGTTCAAGTGGTATGATCTGCCGGCGGCATTCTTCCTGAGGGTGGCGGGGTTGGTGCCGATGGGGTAGGGATGCCACGAAAGTACTTTTAATTAGGTCTGGGCTAATTAAAGTTTATTGGTACAAACTTTAATTTGTATAAACCTATTTGAGTAACCTTAAGATCGTTTCAAATACCACGATGACACTGGCGAGGCGACATCACCCTCTCCCTCGACCTCGTAAACGCCCCTCAAACCGTCGCCAACTTCATCAAGCTCGCCCGATCCGGCTTCTACGACCTCACCAAATTCCACCGCGTGATCAAAGGCTTCATGAACCAGGGCGGCGACCCGCTCTCCAAAGACGATTCGCGGGCGGCTCGCTGGGGCACGGGCGGCCCGGGCTACGAGTTCGCCGACGAGATCGGTCCGAACAATCGTAACGACGCGGGCACCATCGCCATGGCCAACGCCGGTCCGAATACGAACGGCAGCCAATTCTTCATAAACGTAGCGGCGAACAACTTTCTCGACGGCAAGCACACGGTCTTCGGCAAGGTCGTCTCTGGCCTCGACGTCGTTATGGCTATCAATGTGACTGCGACGGACAGGAATGATCGTCCGATAAAGCCCGTGATCATCCAGTCGATCAGCATCCAATAGTTTCATATGAACACAGAGAAAACATCTTTTGAACGTAACGAGAATGTCATAATCGCAGAGAGCGCGCCTGTGAAGTTTCGTCCCGGACAGCTGGCCTGGGTGATTTCACAACGAGTGATCGAAGCCAGCTCCAGGGGGAATGCCGTAGAGTATCCGATTAACACCACGCTATATTTGATCGAATATATGGATGGTAGCGATGCAGAGATACCGGCTGATTATTTGCGACATCGCTGACGCGCTCGCGAAATTGCGTAATCTCGCGAAGTACATGATCATCCAGTCGATCACCATCCAAGAGCTGGTATAATAGGGCGCATGGTAAATCCCGACCCCCTCGAGCGCATCGAAGAGATGGTCCGCGACATGCACGATCGGGCGGGGAAGCGCACCCAGCCGGTCTTGCGGCGCTATCCGCTCCTCTTCGCCTTTCTTCTCGTCTTCAGCGTGGCGGCCATCCTCCACGGCTTCGACCTTTTGGCCGACCAGTTCGGCTTCGTCCGCGACTATCCGGCCGCTCTTATCGTGATCGGCATCGTCGCCCTCGTCCTTACGGGGACGCTCTACGAGTCGCTCCGGAAGATGGGATAAGCGCCCGTAGTGAAATAGGGTAGAATACCGTATGCTTTTCTACCGCATCGTGCGAAGGCGCAGGAGGCCGCGCCGCCGTAAAGCCGCCTCGGCCAAAGCCCGCGCCGCCTACCTCCTCCACAAAGAATCCGCACGGGCCCTCGTCCAGGCGCGCCTGCCCGAGCTCAATCGCGCCTATGGCTTCAAGGTCGGCCGCATCGCCATCCGCGACGCGCGCACGCGCTGGGGCTCGTGCTCGGCCAAAGGTAACCTCAATTTCAACTATCGCATCGCCCTCCTCCCGCCGCAGCTCGCCGACTATCTCATGACGCACGAGCTCTGCCACATCGGCCAGTTCGATCACTCGACCGCTTTCTGGGCTCTCGTCGCCCGGACGATGCCGGACTATCGGGCGCTCCGGGCGGAGCTTAAAAAGATCGATATGTCGTCTCTCGCCTGACGAAACTCCTTCTCGTTCAAAGTTCCTTGACATATATGTATGTTCGTACTATTGTCCGACAAGATACGTTCACGCAGAGATATGTCTATTTCTGCACACAACTCCATACGCAGTTAGAAAAAAGGTTCAACCACATGGTCTCATCTCTTGTGCTGCGAAAGCAGACCTCATACCTCTGGCTCGTCTTCTCTGAAGATGCGCCCGTTGCCGAGATCCATCTCGACCCCTTCTATCAGGTCAAGCTCGTCCTCATCGAGATCGATGTCCCTGAAGACGCCCAGACCGACGCGCTCCGCTTAGTACTCTCGCATGCGCTTCAATTCGCCCCTCAAAGGCTCATCCTGCCGAATATGCGGCAGAGCCTAGGGGCGTTGAATATACAGCATCCGATCGGAAGGACCGATTCTGATTGGCTGATGACGGATCTCGACACCGTGCCGCGAGAAATCGCCGCTCTTGATAAGGGCGCGGTTCTCGCGAATCTCCTCAAGCTTCGGATCGGGGTCTTTACCGCCGTCCATGAGACGATCGAAGATGCTCTCAGGAGCGCGACTGCCGAGGCCGGCGTCGAAAGCCTCTGTGTGGCTATCTTCGTGCCGAGTCGGCAGGGCATCCTCGCTCGGACGTACGTGAAGTTCTCGGTCAAAAAGCCGAGCGTCTTCACCTTCTGGAAAGCCGGGAGTCAGCCTGTCGCGGATAGCCTCGAGGCATTCCTTATCAATGGGTCAACCGACGCTCATATCGGCGGTCAGGCCATCCGGGCGATCTATTGCCCGGGGGCATCTCGTACCGGTCGAATGAGCGCATTCGGCAGTTGGGAATACGTAAAGCATCCCGACCGCGCTCTCGGACGCTCGTTCGTCGTCGAGATCGATGGCGTGAAGATGCGCACGGCTGCAGGCGTCGAAGAGACGGCAAAGCTGCTCCGGGCTGCCCTCGGCCTCGATAAAACGTATGTCGCCGTGAGCGGAGGATTCAATCCGCCCTCTTGAATAGCGCCTCACAAGCTTCGTCTTCGGACGGAGCTTTTTATTCTCCATGCAGGTAAATACCTCGTCAGCTCGCTGCGACAATGCTAG
>CAZQUF010000055.1:0-5706 GCA_964596505.1 uncultured Candidatus Saccharibacteria bacterium
GGGGCTTCTTCTTTCAGATGGATCTAAATATTAAAATGAGGGTTTGGTGTGCCTCATGTGCTTTTAAACCATAGAACTATACTTTCGGTATTCGCGCAAGCACGCAAAGGCTCGCCTTTGTTTTTAGGCCTTATTTTGCTATGATTTTCCATACTATGGACCCAAAGACCGACCAAAAGCCCGCCGCAAAGCAGCCTTTCCCCGAGCCGAATATCCCCGCTAAATTCCTCAAGCCATACAACCCGACCGAGACCGAACCAAAGGTATATGAGAAGTGGCTCGCGGACGGCTATTTCAATCCGGACACGTCTATCGCCAAAGGCATGACGAAGGCCGACGCGCCCGTCTTCTCCATAATCCAGCCGCCGCCGAACGTCACTGGCACGCTCCACATGGGCCATGCCCTCGCTACGACGCTCGAGGACATCATGACGCGCTACCATCGCATGCTCGGACATCGCACGCTCTGGCTTCCGGGAACCGACCACGCCGCCATCGCCACCCAATCGAAAGTCGAAGGCATCATCTATAAAGCCGAAGGCAAGCGCCGCCAGGATATCGGCCGCGACGAGCTCCTCAAGCGCATCGACGCCTTTGCCAAGGAAAGCCACGACACCATCGTCAGCCAGGTGAAGAAACTCGGCGCGTCGATTGACTGGTCGCGCGAGGCTTTCACCCTCGACGAGAAGAGAAATCTCGCTGTGAAAACCGCGTTCAAGCAGATGTACGATGACGGCCTCATCTATCGCGGCTACCGCGTAGTTAATTGGGATCCAAAAGGCCAAACAACAATCTCGGACGATGAAATAATCTATACTGCGAATAAGGCAAAGCTTTATACTTTTAAATACTCTAAAGACTTTCCTATCGCTATAGCTACAACCAGACCGGAAACGAAAGTGGGTGACGTGGCTGTTGCGGTGTACCCTGGTTATTACAAAGAATTCGTGGACAAGAAGGAATATGACATCGACTTTGCCGGAGAAAAGATACACATAAAGATTGTCGAGGATACTGCTGCTGACCCTGAGTTTGGCACAGGAGCGGTAGGCGTAACACCCGCCCACAGTCAAATAGACTACGAAATAGCACAGAGGCATGGCCTCCCTCTCAAACCTGTGATAGACGAATTTGCGAGAATGAGTGTTAAATCGCCTCTTCTCGCAGGAAAAAAAGTAATTGAGGCACGGGAGATTGTCGTACAGTGGCTCAAGGACGAAGGTCTTCTGGAAAAGGAGGAGGAAGTGGATCAAAATATCGCGACGGCAGAAAGAACGGGAGGGGTAATCGAGCCCTTACCAAAACTACAATGGTTTATCGATGTAAACAAAAGAATTAAAGTAAAAAATTCGCAGATAGAGGAAATTAAGAATGACAAAGACTACAGTCTTAAGGAAATGATGCGCCTTGCCGCAGGTAAGGGTATAACTGCAAAAATTCAATTTTCTCCTGACCGGTTTCAGCAAATCTATCATTACTGGATAGATGGTTTGCGAGATTGGTGTATCTCCCGACAAATCTGGTATGGCCATAGAATCCCAGCTTATTTTGATATTTTTGATCCTAAAAATAAAGGGGGTGTTTTGAAATTGCAAAAGGGATTGAGAATGACTCAAGACTACTTCAACAAACTCTGCACTGAAACAGACAGGAGTTACGTGATTACATATCCTCATGAAGAAAGCACAAAAGAACTTGAATTATCTTCTTGCAGCTTCGATCAAGCGAGACTGTTAATAGAATGGAAACTTTTTGATAAAAAAGAATTGTTTGAAAAAATAAAAGATTATGACATAAGCAAATGCGAAAAGCCGCTGGTGATTGATCCCCGAATTGATCAAATTCCTGAGAATTGTGTTCAAGATCCAGACACCCTCGATACCTGGTTCTCTTCGGGTCTGTGGACATTCTCGACCCTCGGCTGGCCGGAAAAGACTTCGGACCTCGCGACGTACCACCCGACGACCGTCATGGAGACGGGCTACGACATCATATTCTTCTGGGTCGCGCGCATGATACTCATGTCCACCTACCTCCTCGGCGAGGTGCCTTTCAAGACCGTCTACCTCCACGGCCTTATGAGGAACGCCGACGGCTCCAAGATGTCCAAGTCGAAGGGCGCCATCGACCCCCTCGAGATGTCCGCCAAATACGGCACGGACGCTCTCCGCATGTCGGTCATCGTCGGCATAGGCCCTGGCTCCGATACGAAGATGTCTGAAGACAAGATCCGCGCCTACAAGAACTTTGCCAACAAGCTCTGGAATATCACCCGCTTCGTGCTCTCGTCGACTGAGGGCGAGACGGTCGAGAAAGGTTTCTCCGCCTGGAGCGCTGACGACGCAAAGATCGTCGCCGAATGGAAGAAGCTCCTCGCCGAGATGACGAAAGAGATGGACGAATTCAAATTCTACCTTGTAGCCGAGAAGCTCTACGCCTACGCCTGGCACGAATTCGCCGACATCATCCTCGAGCAGTCGAAAGCCGTGCTCGGCAAAGACGCTGCGAGCTCCGACGCGGACAAAAAGTCGCGCAAGCAGCTCTTGCTTCATCTGCTCGCCGATATCCTCAAGGCCCTCCATCCATTCGTGCCGTTCGTCACCGAGGAGATCTGGTCCGATATGCCGGTCGCGGATAAGAAGCCTCTCATCGTAGAGTCATGGCCGATATAGCTAACATCCCTTCATATTTCCTCTATGCCGCGCTCGGCGGCATATTGCCGGCGTTGTTCTGGCTCTGGTTCTGGCTCCAAGAAGACAAGCTCCATCCCGAACCGCGGAGCCGGATCATGCTCTGCTTTCTCGGAGGCATGGCAGCCGTTCCTCTGGTCTATCTCCCCGAGATGCTCGTCTCGAACCATTTCGGCCCGGCGACGCCCGCGACCCTTCTCTTGTGGGCGGTCATCGAAGAGGGCCTCAAGCTGGCAATCGCCTGGGTGGTGGCGCTGCGCTCGCGCGACTATACCGAGCCGATCGACGCCTTGGAATACCTCATAACGGTCGCCCTCGGCTTCGCGGCGCTCGAGAATACCCTCTTCGTCCTCAATCCCCTCCTCGACGGCAACATCGTCCAAGGCCTGGTCACGGGCAATATGCGGTTCATCGGGGCGAGCCTCCTCCACGTCGTATCGTCGGCCGTCCTCGGCTACTGCATCGGCCGCGAGTTCTATAGGAGCAGAACGGCAAAGAATCTCTGGCGCATCGTCGGCCTCAGCCTCGCCGTCGCATTGCACACGGCCTTCAACCTGTTTATAATATACGACAACGGAAGAGAGACGTTCTTCGTCTTCGGGTGCGTGTGGGCTGCCGCTCTCGGCGTCCTCATACTCTTCGAAAAGATAAAGAAGCTCGGCGTCGCTAAAAATCCTTTATAACATATGCAACAACCAAAAAAATCGTTCTTCGAGAGGCTCACGGGCACGGTAAAGCTCGAGGAAGAAGGCGACGCGGACAACGTCATCGTCGAGACCGAAGAGCGCGGCATCCTCGATGAGACCGAAGAAGAGGGCCAGCTCACGGTAGACGTATTCCAGACCCCCGAGGACATCGTCATAAAGACCATGGTCGCAGGCGTGCGCCCCGAGGACCTCGATATCAACATCACCCGCGATATGGTGACGATCAAGGGCAAGCGCGAAGAGACCGTCGAAGTCCAGAACGGCGACTATTTCCATAAAGAGCTCTACTGGGGCTCGTTCTCCCGCACCGTCATGCTCCCCGAGGAGATCGAGGTAGAGGAAGCGGAGGCAATCGAGCGCCACGGTCTGCTCACGATAAAATTGCCGAAGGTAGATAAGTCGAAGCAGAACAAGCTGAGGGTTAAATCCGTTTAGGAAAAAGAAAAAACCGAGGCTGCAGAGCTTCGGTTTTGTAAAGACAAACGGCTTATGCCGTCTTCGGAAAGTTCGGAGTGATCAGGCTTTCTCCGTTTTTGCGAATGAAGCCGAAGGCGTCGTACCGACCCGTATCTCCGGAAGCCTCCACCAACCCTTCGTAGCGAAGGAAGGTGCCATCGGTATCCCGACACGGCTCGAGGGTAACCGGATGAATCAGCACGTCGTACCCGAGCTCTGCGCGCCATACGCTTCGTGTTTTCGCCGGCTCGAACTTGAGTCCGGGCTTGAGCATAATTCCCCACTTCTCGGACATCGCTTGGATGCCGCCGTAATTCTTGCAGAAGACTTCTTTCACGAGGTCGCCGAAGCCCTTCCCGTCCAGCAGGATCGGTTTTTCGGTACCCGGTTTTCCCGCGATCATGCCCATCTCGAGAGCGTATGCGACCATGGCCTGATAGTCGTCATAATTCGAAGCGAGACAGATGAGCGCGTTCTTGGAATCGGTTCCCGCATCTACGCAAAGCTGGATCCAGTCGCCGCCGAAAAGAATCAGATCGAACGCTTTGCCCGCCGCAATACTTACGCCCCCAAAGATCGCGATCATGGGATTGAAGTCTTCGGGCCTGAGCTCAGATTTAATACGCTCACAGAGACTCAAGAACGTCGCTGGCGTTGATGGGCCAATATTGCTTCCATATAACAGCCTTTTAACATCGCTGCATGACACAGACATGGTGTACTCCTTTTTTGGTTTGGTTTCAGGGGAAAAGCCCATATATAACAATGTGCCTTTTCGCCCATATAACCATTGCAAGACTAAAAAGTAAAGCTTTTTTAGAACCTTTATTCTTTTACCTTATATGTGTTTCGCCCTTTCATGCCTTCGAAGAATGCTCTCCTGCCGCGTGCTTCGTAGGCTTCTTTTTCGCCGACGAGGACCTGGGTGCCGTCTTGGCCGGGATGGCGGAATGTATATGAGGCGATCTCGCCCGTCTTGGCGCATATGGCGTTCACCTTGGTGACGAATTCGGCGATAGCCATGAGATACGGCATCGGACCGAAAGGCTTGCCGGTATAGTCCATGTCGAGGCCGGCGATGACGACGCGCTTGCCTTGGTTGGCGAGATCGTTCGCTACGTCGATGATGGAATGGTCGAAGAATTGCGCCTCGTCTATGCCGACGACGTCGGCGTCGCCGACGAGGGCGATGATATCGATCGCCTTCTCTACGGGCTTCGAATCGATGGCGTTCTTATTATGAGAGACCACTTTGACCTCGTCGTATCTCTTGTCGATGGTAGGCTTGAAGATGACGACCTTCTGTTTCGCGATGGCGCTCCGATTGAGGCGACGAATGAGCTCCTCGGTCTTGCCCGAGAACATGCAGCCAGCGATGACCTCGATCCAACCGGACCGCGCTTCGGGATTGCATATGTTGCGCTCTATGAACATGCGTGCGTGTTTTAACTTTCTGTGTGCTTGGACCCAGGCTCGAACTGGGGACCCCTTCCTCTTCAGGGAAGTGCTCTACCAACTGAGCTATCCAAGCATCTGACCGTCTCCGCCCTTACTGCCCGAAAAGCGACCCGCTGTTACTGCCCGTAATATCGTTGATCGACCCCTTGAGCGTATCGACGTACGGCTGGATGAGATAATATGCGCCGAACGACAGGGCGACGATGACGACCCAGTAAGCGATCTTGAGGTACGTACTGGTACGCTGAGATTTATAGAGCTTTTGGAGGAGCTCTGAATTCTCTTGCGTCAGCCTATACGTCTCTTCAAGGAGACCGCGTTCTTCAGGGGTCATGGCTACCAGTATACCGAAAAAAGGCTCCGAAACAAGCCTATTCGGCCTTCTCGAAAGTATA
>CAZQUF010000056.1:0-5518 GCA_964596505.1 uncultured Candidatus Saccharibacteria bacterium
TGGGCCTGCGGGAACTGGACTCCGAGCCGATAATCGACCAGCCTCATGAGGCCGGAGACGAGCTTTCTTGCCGCTTTCAGCCATGCAATATGGCGGCCCACCTCCTCCATCGTCATTACGATCAAGGATGCATCCGTAAGGCTGTTATTCTCGCGGTAGGCCTTGTAGATCTCGCCGGCACGGACATACGCGGCGACCAAGCCCTTGAACCGAGGGTCGACGATAGTGCCGAGAACGACCTCGCCCGGCTGGACCGGATGCGGAAGGTCGAAGTCGACCGGCGGGGCACCGTCTTGCTGGGACTTCAGGAAGTCGGTCCAGATCTGCTCGAGCGCCGTATCGGAGCTGGGGGCAGTCGTTTGGGTAGAAGCGCCAGGGGCGCTGTCAGTTGGCGTGCTTTCACTCATAGGTTTTAGAGAACGAGGGTTATGGATTCTGAGGGCTAGACTACTCCGTTCTCGCTTTCTGTCAAATGCCTCGATGGGCATAAAAAAACGCCGTCTGATGACGGCGCTCGAAGATAACGCGGGCTAGCCGAAGGTCTCAGTCTTCAGGAAGAAGGTATTTCCGCGCGCGGGACGTGGCCTCCTCCGCTGAAACCTGCCGGGCCACGAGCACCCACCCGTCGCAGAGAGCGACATCGAGATCCGGACGCTGATATTCCGGAAATTCGGAATAGATCGAACGATTGCAGGAATCCGTGACGATCTCTTGCTGAGCTCCCAGCTGACGGGCGGCAGCGTACAATTGCAGCAAAACCTCGTCAAAGATGTTGACAGGTTGCCTGCCCCCTTTGGATAGCTCGGCGATACGAGCCTTGACCGCGGCGCGGAGGCGAGACCCTTCTTCGAGGAGCTCGGTCTCGAGGGCGTAGAGCGTCTTCGTCGTCCTCGACTTTACTCTGCCGACTTTCTGGACCCCGTACTTCGGTACGGGCGAATTTTTCGGCCCGGTAGATCTGGTGGTTTTGCGACCATCGAGGATCGCGGCTAACGTGGTATTGAATTTTGTAGTGTCCATCTAGACGCGATATTACACAAGACCCAAGAAAAGTCAAAGCCCCGGGAGACCGGGGCTTTCTGTATTTTTCTGCGTTATTTCTTCTCCCCTTTCGGCCTCATCAGAGGGAATATCTGCGCCTCGCGGGCGGGCTTGTCCATGAGGAAGCTGAAGAGGCGCTCGGAGAGGCCGAAGCCGCAGGTCGGCGGCATGCCGTGTTCGAGGGCTTCGACGAAGTCGGTATCGTTCATCTGGGCCTCCTCGTCCCCCGCTTCGCGGAGCTTTGCCTGGTCGGCGAATCGGCCGGCCTGATCGAGAGGGTCGTTCAACTCGCTGAAGCCTTTGCCCATCTCTGAGCCGGCGAGGATGACCTGGAATCGTTCGACGATGTCGCGGTCTGTCGGGCTGCGCTTGGCGAGAGGTTCCATAGATACAGGAACGCCGATGAGAAAGCCCGGCCCAGCGATCTGCTTGCGACAATATTTCCAGAGGGTATCGATGCCGCGCGCTAGATTGAAGCCCTTGGAATCATACTCTATCTTCATCTCGCGGAGCTTGGCCTCGACGTCTTTGAGCGAGGCTTTTTTGATATCGACGCCGGTTGCTTTGAGTATGGTCTTTGAAAAGTCGTACACCTCCCATTTCGCGCCGAGGTCGACGTCGAAGCCGCGGATCTTGAATTTCAGAGCGCCGAAAGCCGTTTGGGCGATATGCTTGTACATCTCCTCAACGAGCTTCATGCCGTCCTGATAATCGGCATAGGCCCAATAGAGCTCCATCTGGGTATAGTCCTGGAGGTGCTCGGCGTCCATGCCTTCGTTCCTGAAGATGCGGCCGATCTCGAAGACTTTCGGAAAGCCCGCGACCATGAGGCGCTTGAGCCAAAGCTCCGGCGATATGCGGAGATAGACGTCGAGGTCGAGAGCGTTATGATGCGTGACGAACGGCCTCGCTTCCGCCCCGCCGGCGATGTTTTCGAGGATAGGCGTCTCGACTTCCATAAAGCCTCGCTCGATGAGGAACGAACGGATAGCCTGCCAGAACGCCGCGCGCTTGATCACCATCTCGCGGACCGCGGAATCAGTCATGATATCGAGGTATCGTTTACGAAATTTTGTCTCTTCATCCTGAAGGCCTGCCCATTTCTCGGGGAGCGGCAAGAGCGACTTCGCAGCCATGGCCCACGAAGACGCGAGGATGCTTTCCTCGCCCTTCTGGGTCGTGAAGAACGTCCCTGTAACGGATATGAAATCGCCGATATCCGCGGCGTCGATGAATAATTTAAAGAGTTCCGGCGAAAGAGTGTCCTTCTTGAAGACTGACTGGAAACGGGCCGTGCCGTCGTCGAGAACGACGAAGAGAATGGCGCCCTGGCCGCGGATAGCCATGACCCTGCCGGCGAGCGATGCCGGCTTTGCAGATTTCGCGAACGAAGCGAAGCCCTTCTTCGCCTCGGCGAGAGACATATCGCGCGCGACTTTGACCGGATACGGGTCGACGCCGGCCGCCTTCAAGAGCTCGATCTTAGCGAGCCGGGCTTTTCTAATCTCATCGATAGTAGCCATATGCTTAAGAATAGCTGAAAAATACGATAAAGCAAAAGGAAAAGCCCTTTCTTTTCATATATCGTCTCGCGTAAATCGGGAATACGAGACTATGTATGAGAGAGAGGGCATTTCGTCTATCGCTTAGGGGACGATAGGTATCCCTGTCGCCAATATCGCCTGGAGACGGTGCGGTCGTTTCGGAGACACAGAACGTGGCGTCAACTTCTAGCCGGACGCTACCCGACTTTGCAAAGGGCTATGGTCGAACTTCGTAGAACCACGACAAGTATAACCCAGCGTTAGAGATTATTCCACCGAGACGATCTTGTATGTAGTAGAGCCTTTCGGGGTTTTGACGGAGATGCTGTCGCCCTTTTCCTTGCCGAGCAAGATAGAGCCGAGGGGCGACTGATTCGAGATCTTGCCTTCCACGGTATTGACCTCGTCGGAGCCGACGATGGTGAATTTCTGCTTGCCTCCGCCCGACTTCTCGACGGTGACGACGGAGCCCATAGAAACGCTATCGCCGTGCGCCTCGCGGACGATCTCGGCGGTCTTGAGCGTATTTTCGATCGTCATGATGCGATCTTCGATGGTAGCCTGAAGCTCGCGGGCCTCCTGGTATTCCGCGTTCTCCGAAAGATCGCCGAGCGAGCGGGCGTATTCGAGGCTTTGGGCGACCTCCTTGCGACGGATGGTCTTCAAATCCTGGAGCTCGGTCTCGAGCTCCTTGTACTTCTCTTTCGTCAGATATTTGGTGCTATCAGGCATGGCTCCTGTCCATTATTATGGCAATCGATTAATGCGAAGAATCATAGCATCAAACAGGCGACGTTTCAAGGCGTCCGAGACGCCTGCTGTGATCGTCGAGAATGCCGCCATGTACGCCATAAAGCGTCTCGATGCTGTCGAGACGGGCCTCGACTTTGCCCAGATTTAGCTCTCCACCGCTTCGTCGACAATAGATCGGACGTCTCCAATCGTCACGAGAGCCTCGTCGCTTTTTTTCAGCTTCTTGAAAATCTTCTTCTATCGCTTGAGGTAAACCGAGCCGGTCTGGTGCATCCAATCGAGAAGGCCGCGCATGACGTACGTCGCGCCGAAGACGTTCGTCGACGGACCATGTTCCATCATCACGACGAAGGCGTATTTCGGATCCTCATACGGAAAGAAGCCGGTGACCCATGAATTGACGTGCGATTTGGAGACGCCGAGCTGGGCAGTACCGGTTTTGGCTGCGATATCGATATACGAGACGTTGAGACCGCTCGCCGTACCCATGATCGCGCCCTGCCTCATACCCTCCCGGATGATCTCGAAGTCGTTCGGGTCGACGGGAATGGTCGACGATGCTGCGGGCATGATGTCGGGCGTGGTCGACGCGCCCTGCTTGATGATCGTTGGGTGGAGATACGTCCCGCCATTGGCGATGGTCGTCAAGGCTTTAAGCATCTGGAGCGGCGTCACCTGGAAGCCATATTGGCCGATAGCGGTGAAGTAGGTATCGCCGATGCGCCACGGATCGCCGGGAAAGACCTGAGCTTTCCACGCGGGAGACGGGATGGTGCCCGTGGGACCGGCGAAAAAGCCCGTCTCGGTGCTCTTGCCGAGCCCGAACATATTGAAATATTTATTGAGCCGATCTATGCCGAGACCGGGCTGATCTTGAAAGCCGCCGCCGACTTCATAGAAATAGACGTCCGAGGAGACGGCGATCGCCTGGCGCATATCGATCCAGCCTTGCGGTCTCCAGTCCATGAAGACCGACTTGATATTGGGATAGTACGGGTTCGGTATGCTGATCGAACCGGTAGAAAGGATCTTCTTGGTCGGGTCGATGACCTTCTCCTCGAGCGCACCGACGGCGACATAGGGCTTGACGATAGATCCCGGCGCGTAGAGCCCGGCGATGATGCGGTCGAGGAAGGGCTTCCGGTCGTCGGTCAGATACGAGGATTTGGCTTTAGCGTCGTCGCCGTCAGACATGACCTGGCTCGAATACTCGGGATAGCTCGTGAGAGCGATAACCTCGCCCGTATGCACGTCCATGATGACGCCCGCGCCGCCGGTGAACCCTACCCTATCCGCAAGCTCCTTGATGCCGGCATAGAGCTTCGTCTGAAGGCCGGAATCGATCGAGAGCGTGAGATTCTCGCCGTCCTGCGCCGGCCGGATGACTGATTCAGACTGGACCTTGCCTACGGCATCGGTCTGGACTATCTTGTCGCCATTTACTCCCTTGAGCCCCGAGTCATACGCCTTCTCGATGCCAGCCATACCTTGATAGTCCTTGCGGAAATAGTTGCCGCTCGCGTCCTTGGTCGGATATTTTATGTAGCCGAGGATATGACTCAGCCCTTCCTCGTCGATATACGAGCGTTCGGCAAAGTCGCTCGTGGTCCCCGTCTGGCTGTTCCAAGCAAGCCTCACGCCGTTCCGATCGAAGATAGCGCCGCGATTGGCGTATATCGTCGTCTCTTGAAGCGTATTGTTCTGGCTCAAGGCGTTGTATTGCGGGCCGTTTTTCGCTTGGAGCGTCCACGCCTTGCCGAGAAGCACCAGAAGGAGGAGCAAGAACGCCGCGGAGAGAGCCATGATCGAGCCGCGGGAGACGGGCTTCTCGATACGGCCCTCGAATTGATTCACGTCAAAGCCTGGCAAGTTTTCGGAGTCGAGGAATATCTCGTCAGGGTCTATCTCGTGCCTGACGACGGATCTGGTTCGGCGGAAGTTCATTGAGGCCATTCTACCACTTCGGCGCGATAGGACAAAAAAATAATATAAAAAAATCGGCGCCGCGTGAAGCGGGCGCCGATGAGACATTCAATCGACGCGTTTCGCATCGACCTCTTGCCGAAAGAGACTGAACCGATACTCCGCATCAAGCTTGGCAAGCATTTCCCAGTGAGCGCCGAGGATCTGCATGACGTGAATGCGGACCATCGACGGTTTGATGTCGACATTCTCGCCGA
>CAZQUF010000057.1:0-5291 GCA_964596505.1 uncultured Candidatus Saccharibacteria bacterium
AGCGATTACAGTCTCGCTCTACCGAGAGGCGAATGTGCCGAGGTATTGCCGTGCTTCATTACACCGGCCTTACAGTAATCATACCACGAAAAATCTTTGTCAACCCGCCTTGTAATGAGAGGGGACGCAGCACGGCTGTACGGGTATGGAACTAACAAAAAAAGATCCCCTCACGGAACGGCTGTGGGAAAAAAGCTGGACGTATGTCAAAACGGTGATCGACGTCGTGCGCGAGCCTGTCTTGATCCTCGACAAGGATCTGCGCGTCATGGCGGCGAACGAATCTTTCTATCGAACCTTTCAAGTCGAAGCCTCCGAGACCCAGGGAAAGGTGGTATACGAGCTTGGCAACGGGCAGTGGAACATCGCAGCGCTCAGGAAGCTTCTCGAGGATATATTGCCCAAGAATACGTTCTTCAAGAGCTTCGAGGTCGTGCATGAATTTCCCTTTATCGGCAAGAAAGTGATCATCCTCAATGCCCGCAAGATCCATTTCAGAGAGGACGCAGACGCCGAAGCCTTTCCGCCGATCATCCTTCTCGCTATGGAAGACGTGACGGAGATCATGCTCGTCGCAGAGACGCTCGCGAGCCATGCGAATCAGCTCGAGGCCAAGCTCGGCGGTAGGATCAAGAAGCTGGAAAAGGAGATAACAGTGCTCAAAAAGGGCGTTTAATAGGCCTATAATCGCTCTGTAATGGTTTGCCGGGAGGTACGGCTTCAGAGGCGATTAGATAATAACAATATTATGAAGAAGTTCTATAGAAATCCGATGGTGATGGGGCTCGCATTAGCATTCGCAGCGGGCTTTATCGCTCCTGTCGTCGCCCTCGCGTTTACGAGCCAGGCACCGATCGATCTCGGCTCATCGGCCAATTTCGTCATCCTCGCAAAGTCAGAGGTGACGACGACCGGCATCACCGCGGTTACGGGAGATATCGGTCTCAGTCCCGCAGCGGCCAGCTTCATAACGGGATTCTCGCTCATCATGGATAGTACGAACACATTTTCCCGGTCGTCTTTGGTGACAGGGAAGATATATGCTTCGGACTACACGAGCCCTACTCCTTCGTATGTCGGCACAGCCGTCGGCGCGATGGCTACGGCATATACGACCGCAAATGGCAGACCGGTCGATGCAACCGACATCGGAGCGCTCGGAACCTGCGCGACGACGTGCGACCTCACCGGACTGACCGTTGCTCCGGGGGTCTATGCTTTTTCAGGTCCCGGCAATGTCAATATAACCGGCGACGTTACCTTGAGCGGCCTTGCGACCGACGTGTGGATATTCAAGATCCCAGGAACTCTCAATATAAGCTCGAATAAGAAAGTGCTTTTGACGGGCGGCGCGGTGCCTGCCAATGTCTTCTGGGTCGTCGCGGGCGCCACGACTATAGGTACGGGCGCGACATTCGAGGGCAACATACTCGAAGGCGGATCGGTCATCGCTCTCCAGACCGGCGCGAAACTCGATGGACGGGCTCTGTCTCAATTCGCCGTTACCTTGGATGCTACGACGGTCTCTCTTGCAGCTGCGCCTGTTGTCGATAACACACCCCCAGTCGTCACGCTCAACGGAAGCGATCCTGTGACGCTCGTCGCAGGCGGCACGTTCTCTGATCCCGGCGCGACGGCTCTCGACAATGTCGACGGCCCTGTGGCGGTAGTCGTCTCGGGTTCGGTCAATGCCGCTGCGGTCGGTAGCTATGTGCTCACCTATACCGCGACCGATGCCGCGCACAATTCAGCTTCGAAGACTCGCACGGTCGTCGTTACCGCTCCTCCCGTTACGTCCCGAAGCGGCGGCAGCAGCGGAGCTTCCGGTTCTAGCTCGCGCGGCGGTGGGTCCGTCGCGGCTCCAGCCGCCACGATTGTGTCCGCTGTCTCGCCTGTAGCCATGGCCCCAACAGCCTCTGTCGTTGCCCCTTACGTGCCTTACTTCCCGAATACCGGTTTCCCGCCCCAGGAAAACGGCTCGCTCCAGACGATCCTCGAGGCGGCAGGATGTATCGCTCTCGCATTCCTCTCGTCGGTTCTGATCGTCCGCGCGCATGCGGCTTATACCAAGTCTAACTAACCTCTATGACCACGAAACAGGCAACGATTCTGGTGCTGGCTCTCATCGCCGTAGGGCTCATCGGATGGTACGCGTACGCGCAATATGCGACGCCGACGGTCGTTCTCGATACGACCGTTCCAGCCGCGGTCCCTTCAGACCAGGCTACGCCTGACCAAGCTCAGCCCGCGAGTTCGACCGTTGCCGAAGGCAGCGTCACTATCCCTGACGATGCGCCTCAGGCGCCCGCGAACCAGTTTCCCAACTCGGGATTTCCTCCTCAGAATTAAAGCGTCGGTACAGGCCGTCGGCCGGCCGGGCTTCGCCGCGCGCGAAGCCTTTATGGTATGAATCATCCGAATCTATGCTGACGACACCTCCTCAAAAAAAGACACTGATCAAATATGCCATCGCTTTGCTCTCGCTCTGCGCGCTCGCCGTATTCTTCGTTAATTTTAGCGCTTCGAGCCAGGCGCCCTATGTCGCCATAGCTTCTGTTGCTTCCCCCATCCTCTTTGTTCCTCCCGTGCCCTTGCCGCAGAGCCTCGCTCCTGTCCGTTTGATAATTCCGAGCATCGGCGTCGATGCGGCGATAGAGCGCACGAGCATCATGCCTGATAGGTCTCTTGGCGCTCCGGAAGGTCCGAAAGATACCGCCTGGTTCGAAGGAGGTCCTCGGCCGGGGGAGGAAGGCTCCGCCGTTATCGACGGGCATTACGGCTGGAAAGACGGCATTGCGGCCGTGTTCGACGATCTCCACGACGTGCGCGTCGGGAGCTCGATCTATGTCGTAGACGATACGGGCGCTACGACCACCTTCGCCGTGACGAGCATCCGCACCTATGGCGAGCACGACGATACGTCTGACGTCTTTTCATCGTCCGACGGCGGCGCGCATCTCAATCTTATTACCTGCGGGGGAGTATGGAATAAGGTCGCACGGAGCTATTCCGATAGGCTCGTGGTATTCGCCGAAAAGAAATAGGGCAGGGAGTATGGCGCAAGCAGTGATGAGTCTTGCTGTGGTATAATCTCTAGCGATTTGCAGTCATTTCTATGAATAAAGCCCGCAAAATCGGAGTGATATCGGTCGGCGCCGGCCTCGCGATCCCGCTGCTCGTATTCTTGTCTCTCATCGGGACGGGTTCGACTCTCGATCTCGGTTCTGGTTTATTCTTCTTTTTCATCTTCGTGCCTTTCTGCGCTTTGTTGATACTTGGCGGAGCCGTCATATTTTTTGTTGGCGTAGCGCGCGAGAGACGGGAGAGGTCGAAAGCTTCCGGCTCGGGCGTGCCTCTTCCTCCAGCCGATGCGAAAGGCGGAGTAAGGGCTTTCCAGTGGGCCCTCGTCGTGATTGCGCTCCTCGTATGTCTCGGCGTGCCGTTTCTTCTTGGGGTGCTCTCAAGCGGCCTCGGGGGCGCATTCGCGCACTAAACGGGGTGGTGTATACTTATAGTCAATGAAGCCGACGACCGACAGCATAGAAACGATATCTCTCAATACCTGGAACCGCATCGGGTCGCGGACGTTCTGGCTTTTCTTATCGAAGAAGATCACCGTTCCTCTGACGTTCCTCCTCCTCTCGATCATATTCACGATCGCGCGTTCGAGCTCGGCCCTGCCGAAGACCGCGCTCCCGCTCCTCGGACTCGCGGGGAGCGTCTGCATCGTCGTATTCGTCATCGCTCTCCTCTATGTCCTCGCCTCGAGCTGGTTCGCCTATAAGAGCCATGAATACTGCCTCGCACCCGACGCGTTTAAGGTCCGTCAGGGCGTCATGACCAAGCAAGAGATGGCTATCCCGTACCGCCAGATACAGAACGTCGACATCGAGCGCTCGTTCTCCGAACAGCTGTTCGGCCTTTCGAGGGTCATCATCCTCACCGCCGGACATGAAGACGCGACGGATAAGAACGCATCTGAATCCGAAGGCATCCTGCCAGCCATGGACAAGCGCATCGCCGTCCAGCTCCAAGACGAGCTCTTGAGGCGCGCGGACGTCCAGAAAGTCATCCAAGCCGACCAGCCGGCGCGATAGGTTACAAGATTAAGAGCCTCATCTACATATGGATTTCATCACCGCGATCATCCTCGGCGCCGTCGAAGGCATAACCGAATTCTTGCCGGTATCGTCGACGGGGCATCTCATCATCCTCAATCAATGGCTCTCGTTCTCGCCGGGCTTTACCAAGACCTTCGATATCGTCATCCAGCTCGGCGCCATCCTCGCCGTGATTATCTTCTTTTGGGACAAGATCTGGCCTTTCAGCGCCAAGAATAAAGACGGCGCTATCTGGGGTACATGGAAGAAAGTCGTCGTCGCCGTCATTCCCGCCATCGTCGTCGGCGCGGCAGTCGGCAGCTTCGTCCAGGCCAAGCTCTTCAATCCTTTCGTCGTCGCGGCCATGCTCATCGTCGGCGGTATCGTCCTCATCTGGATAGAGAGCAGGCCAAAAAAAGCCGACAAGATCGAATCGGTCGCCGCTCTAACCTACAAGACCGCGTTCTATGTCGGCCTTATCCAATGCATATCTCTCATTCCCGGCACGTCGCGCTCGGCCTCGACGATCATCGGTGCCATGCTCCTCGGCGCCTCGCGCGGCGTAGCGGCGGAGTTCTCCTTCCTCCTCGCCATACCGACGATGATCGCGGCGACGGGTTATTCGCTTCTCAAGACCGGTCTCTCGCTCTCGGGGCATGAGATCGTCCTCCTGGCCATCGGCTTCATCGCCGCCTTCGGCTTCGCCTGGGCCGTCATCGGGGCGTTCATGCGCTATGTCCGCGCCAAGAGCTTCAAGCCTTTCGGCTGGTATCGGATCGCCCTGGGCATCCTCGTCATCCTCTTGCTCCGCTAACTTCTCTCTATGCAACAGCTCGCCGATTCTATCCATGCATTCGACCTACATACCCTCATCGCGGTCCAGTCGATAGGGCAGAGCTGGTATCCCGTGGCCTGGACCCTTTCCGCAATCATTGGCTCGCTCTGGATTCTCATACCGGTCGCCGTTGGCGCCCTTCTTATCATCGGCAAAAAGCGTGTGGCTCTTGAAGTGCTCATCATATCGGTCGTGAGCGCCCTTTTTATATTTGGCCTCAAGGCCATCATCGCTTTGCCTCGGCCAACGCTCGCCGACGGAATCTTATTCCAGTACGATGTCGGCCACGATTTCGGCATGCCGTCGGCGCACGCCTTCTTGGCGGTCATCGTCTTTGGCTGGCTCTGGTTCAGGCA
>CAZQUF010000058.1:0-5209 GCA_964596505.1 uncultured Candidatus Saccharibacteria bacterium
AAATTTTCGAGAGTGCGCCGGTACGAGAATACCAACACGGAAGTTTACTTAACCCGGCTTCACGGACCCGCTCTCTGTCGAGAGGCTCGCCTAAGCGAGACGAGCCGATTTCATCTTCGACTGTCCGATCGAGGATCGCGTAATCTTGAGTCAGACCCGAGATATACCGGAACCACACGCTCGGTTCGATCTGATTGAGCGGCACGCCGTTCACCGTGATCGATCCCGACGACGGGTCGTAATGTCGCGCGAGGAGAGCGAAAAGCGACGATTTGCCGCTCCCGCTCTTACCGACGATCGCGAGCTTCATTCCCGGCTCGATGACGAGCGAGATGTCCTTGAGGACGAGCGCGTCCTGATCCGGGTAGGCGAAGCAGAGCCTCTCGATCGAGATCCTCGGAACGCCGACAAAAGGAATGTCGACGGGCCTTTCGGTTTTCAGGGCCGAAGTCATGCCCATGAAATCTTTTTCGATCAGAATGACGCCGCGCGCGGTATTCCATTGGTCGGCGAGTAGGGAGACGAAGTTCTCGACGCCGCTCTGGAACTGTTTCGCCGAAGCGATAAGGACCGTGAGCGCGCCGAGACTGACGTCTCCGATCGCTGTAGACCACATGACGTGGGCCGTGACGATGAGGAGCACGAATATGCCCAGCAGGTAGCAGAGAAGCTGATTGCCGAAAGTCTCGCGACGGACGGTCTCATACATCTTCTTGATATGCGAGACGTTCCGGTCAATCTCTTGTCGGAGCGCCGGCGCCTGATTGAACATGTGCGCTTGAACGAAGGGCTCCTCGCGGATATATGCCCTTTCAAGGAGGCCTCGCCTCTTCGAGAACGGCGTCTGTTTGGCATAGGTATGCCACCACAGATTCACGATCTTGAAGTTCCCATAGACGAGAGCCAAAGTAACCGTGAATATGCCTGCAAAATAGAACGGCGAATGCGCAAGGAGCGCGATGCCGAACGTAATGCAAGAGACGAAGGACGAAAGGAGCGCCATCAACTGATCAGCGAAGAGCGTTCGAGACGCCCACGAACCCGGGATATCGTCGACTTGTGTCGTCAGGTCGTCGAAGCGCTTGCTCCGATACCTGCCGATGTCGAGACTGATCCTGTGCTCATTGAGCTCCCGCTGATTGGCGAACCGCATGCTGTGATTCCATCTATTCCCGAAATACCACATAAGTCGGCTATTAAAGACGCCGACGATAGCGATCGCTCCGAAGATCATCACGCCTTTTCCGAGATCTCCCGTAAAGAAGGCCTCGTACGATGTGATGGTCCCTGCCGAGAGAGCCGTCTTTGTGACGTTGACGAGGTAACCTGCGGCTACGACGGCAGCATACATGAGAACCGCGCCGACGATCGTCGTAAGGATACGGCCGATGGTCAGCCATTTCTCATTTCGCCAGCAAAACCTGAACGAGCATCGGATCGCGAGGAAGAATGTCCCCGTAACATCAAATAGCTTTTTCAAGCGATTCCTTTGTTTTTGTTGTTTGAGTTGAAATTTCGAAGAACGAAACAAGGCCCGTTTCGAGCCTTATTTTGTATAATTATAGCACTTTTAATGTTTCTGTCAAATACCCTCTCTTTTGAGCTCTTCGACGACCCTCTTTGCCTCTTTGGAAAGCTTCTTCGGCATGGCAATCGAGACGCGCGCGAGGATATCGCCGCGATGGCCGTCGCGTCCACGGGGGGTCGTCGGCACGCCTTTGCCTTTGAGGCGCAGGATCTCGCCATGGAGGACGCCTTCAGGGATCTTGAGAACGATGTCGCCATCGAGGGTCTTCAGGGTCATGCTCGCGCCGAGGAGCGCATCGGAAAGCTTAACTGATATATCAGTGATGAGATTCGCGCCTTCCTTCTTGAAGAACGGGTGCTTCTTTGCATGAAGACGGATATAGAGGTCGCCCGCCTGGCCGCCCGAGACCGCCTCTCCCGCGCCGGTAAGGCGGATCATCTCGCCGTCTTCGACGCCGGCGGGAATCTTGACGTCGATCTCTTGATTGCGCTTGGCCACGCCTGCGCCATGGCAGATAGGACATTTCTCTTCGGGCTCCTTGCCCGAACCGTGGCACGTTTCGCACGTGCGCGTCGTCTGGAACGAGCCGATGATCGACCGGCGCATCTCGCTGACCTTTCCGTTACCGCCGCACGTATGGCAGGTCTTCATCTTCGAGCCCTTTTTAGCGCCGCTCCCGGAGCACTCGGCACAGACCGAGACTTTGTTGAGCGTGATCGTCTTTGCCGCTCCGAATATCGACTCTTCGAACGTGATGTCGATATCCACCTGAATATCAGAGCCTCGTTTCTGGCGTTGAGCCGAGCGTCCGCCGCCGAAAAAGTCGCCGAATATGTCGCCCAGGTCGAATTCCACGCCGTTTCCGCCGCCGAAGCCTCCTCCCTGTTGGAACCCGGAGAAATCGAAGCCGAAATCGTTCGGATTGAAGCCTGCGCCGCCCTGGCCGCCCGCAAAGCCCGGTCCCGCAGAGCCGAACTGGTCATACTGTTTGCGCTTCGACTCGTCGCCGAGGACGGAATACGCCTCATTGGCTTCTTTGAACTTATCGGCATTGCCGCCCTGTTTGTCAGGATGGTATTGCTGGGCGAGCTTTCGAAACGCCTTCTTTATCTCGTCTTGCGACGCGCTTTTTTCGACTCCGAGGATTTTGTAATAGTCTTTTGACATAGTGGGCTAGTGCATGATAACTTATTGCAGAGTTCAAACAAATCAAGAGAAAGTTCCAAACTATGGATAATGAAGACGGTCAGGCCCCTGAGCAAGAAGTTCTCGTTCGAAGATTCTTCTTCATGAATGGTTTCCGATTCGGTTTATTCACCGGAATTCTGCTCGGCATAGCGCTTTGCTGGGCTGGCGCCCAAGCATTGGAGCGCATTGCCTCGCATTAATCACCGCAAGCAGACACCCTCTCCCCCACGATCCCCGCGGATCCTGGAGGATGGGCTGTCTGCTTTTTTGTCTTGAACAGATCTGACGAGTGAGGTTTGTCGGAGCGATGCTTGAGCGGAGACTACCGGAGCGCGACGGCGCGAGGTGGAGCGCCAGGGCCAGCAGGCCCTGGACGCGTGCTCCGCGAGGGCATCACTCCGACAAACCTACATCGTTACTTCTTCTCAGTGAACTCCGCGTCCTTCACGTCTCCGCCCTCTTTCTTCGGCTCGGCACCAGGCGCGGACTGGCCGCCTGCGGCCTGCTGAGCCTTCATCATCGCCTCGCCGATCTTCGACATAGACGACGAGAGAGCTTCCGATGCTTTCTTTATCGCGTCCGCATCGCTGCCGTCTTTGACCCTCTTGAGATCGGCGACTTTCGCCTCGACATCGGCTTTGATATCGGCAGGGACTTTATCGCCGGCGTCTTTGAGAGACTTCTCGGCGGTATATATCATCTGCTCGGAGATATTCTTGGCCTCGACTTCGGCTTTCTTCTTCTCATCATCGGCCGCGTTCATCTCGGCGTCTTTCTTCATCTTTTCGATATCTTCCTTGGAAAGACCTGACGAGCCCTGGATCTTGATCGACTGCTCTTTGCCCGTCGACTTTTCCTTGGCTTTGACGTTCAAGATGCCGTTCGCGTCGATATCGAACGTGACCTCTACCTGAGGCACGCCGCGAGGGGCCGGCGGAATGCCGTCGAGGATGAACTTGCCGAGAGATTTATTATCCTTGGCCATGGCGCGCTCGCCCTGGACGACGTGGATCTCGACCGATGTCTGATTGTCGGCTGCGGTCGAGAATACCTGGGAACGAGATGCCGGAATGGTCGTATTCTTCTCTATGAGCTTCGTAGCGACGCCGCCCATGGTCTCGATGCCGAAGGCCAAAGGGATGACGTCGAGGAGAAGGACGTCTTTGACGTCGCCCTTAAGGACGCCGCCCTGGATAGCCGCGCCTATGGCGACGACTTCGTCGGGATTGACGCTCATATTCGGCTTCTTCTTGAAGTAGTCTTCGACGGCCTTCTGCATGGCCGGCATGCGGGTCTGGCCGCCGACGAGGATGACTTCGTTAAGGTCGCCGATCTTGAAGGGCGAGGCTTCCATGGCGCGCTTCGTGATCTCCATGGCGCGCTGGATGAATTCGGCGCAGATCTCTTCGAGCTTCGCGCGGGTCATCTTCTTGACGAGATGGAGCGGGCCGTCGGAACCGACGGATATGAACGGAATATTGATCTCCGTCTCCATAGACGTCGAGAGCTCGATCTTGGCCTTCTCTGCCCCATCGTCGAGGCGCTGCTTGGCGAGAGGGTCTTTGCGGAGGTCGACGCCGTTCTCCTTCTGGAATTCGTCGGCGAGCCAATTGATGATCTTCTGATCGATATCCTTGCCGCCGAGGTGCGCGTCGCCGTCGGTCGAACGGACTTCGACGACGCCTTCGCCTACTTCGAGCACGGATATGTCGAAGGTTCCGCCGCCGAAGTCGAAGACGGCGATCTTCTCGTCTTTTTTCTTGTTGAAGCCGTACGCGAGCGCGGCCGCCGTAGGCTCATTGATGATGCGCTTTACGTCGAGACCGGCGATCTTGCCTGCGTCCTTGGTCGCCTGGCGTTGGGAATCGTTGAAGTATGCGGGCACGGTGATGACCGCCTCTGTGACGGGCTCGCCGAGGCGCGCTTCTGCGTCGGCCTTAAGCTTGCCGAGGATCATGGCCGATATCTCTTCAGGGCGATACCATTTGTCGCCCATCTTCACTTCGACGCCGCCGTTCTCCGATTTGCGCGTCTCGAAAGGAACGGCTTTGGCGTCCTTCTGAACCAGAGCCTCATCGAAGTTGTGGCCGATGAAGCGCTTGATCTGGAATATGGTGTTCTTGGGATTGGTGACCGACTGGCGCTTGGCGACGACGCCGACGACGCGCTCCTTGGTCTTGGTCTCGGCGACGATCGAAGGCGTGGTGCGCATGCCCTCTGCGTTCTCGAGGATCTTCGGCTCGCCGACTTCCATGACGGCGACCGCCGAGTTTGTGGTACCGAGGTCGATACCTATGATTTTGGACATGTATTTTGAGAGTTAGATAATGCTAAACGCGCGATGCGCGGGACATTATCGAACGCTCGGTGCCCGGGCCAATTGGCTCGTGAGGAAATCGAGGGTATAGAAAGGTGAAACAGCCTGGAAATAGGAAGGTATGAAAAGATCGCCGAAGACAGTCGCCTTCGGCGCGTCGAGGAGGAGGACTTCGG
>CAZQUF010000059.1:0-5150 GCA_964596505.1 uncultured Candidatus Saccharibacteria bacterium
GGCGTCATGTGCGCCTCTCTTAAAGATAGGCGCACATGACGCCGACCGCGCCGTTCTTCGAGGTGCGCACTTTGATGGAGCCGGAGAGGGTATGCCCGCCTTCGATGCGGAAATTGACCGTGCCGCCTTTCGATATCTGGACGATCTCGTGGTTCAGGGCTTCGGAGAGCTTGGCGAACGTCTCCGTCGAGAGGTTCTGCTCGCCCTTCTCGATGCGGGCGATGACCGACTGGGTAGTGCCGACCTTGTCGCCGAGCTCGGCTTGGGTCAGGCCGCGGTCTTCGCGGAGTCGGGCGATCATGGCGCCGATGGAGGCGAGGGCGGGGGGCTTGCTGTTTTTCATAGATAGTAACTATAGCATATATGCTATGTATCTAGGCAATATGTGGATAACTTTCGTAGGGCCTGCGTAGGTTAAGGCGCGCCTGCATGCCATTCTCGCCACTTTAGTTTTTGTACGAAGTTTTCGTACAAAAACTAAAGTTGTGAAAAACACCATGCATTGAGAGGGCTATAGAAAAAAACCGCGACTGTTGTCGCGGCTTTGCATGGGCATCAGCCCTACCAGGGCATTCTCGACCCGCGAAGGGCATATCTAGCCTGCGAAGCGAAGTAGCCGCCGGTATGGACGAGGAGATAGGCGACGATGCCGATGACGAGGATCATTCCTCCGTCTGCCGACAGGCCGAAGACGGCTTTACCGGTAGCGATCGGGAGGATGAACATTCCGAAAGCGCAGAGCGCCGAAAGGAGGGCGATGAGATAGTAAGAGCAAGCGTTGATCACGTTCATTCGGCCTTACATTACCCCACGAAGCGCTATTGTCAAGTCTCGCCAACCTCCCAAAAAAGCGTATAGTAGGGCTCAACGTATGGCCCTCTTCGCGAAAAAGCTCGGCATCGATCTCGGAACGGCGAATACCCTCGTATTCGTGCCGGGGAAAGGCATCGTCCTGAACGAGCCTTCGGTCGTAGCCGTGTCCGAGCAGGATAACAAGATCCTGGCCGTCGGCGTCGAAGCCAAGAACATGATCGGCCGCACGCCCGAATCGATCATCGCCTATCGCCCTATGAAAGACGGCGTCATCGCCGACTACCGCGTGACCGAGGCTATGCTCCGCTATTTCATCGACAAAGCTTTGGGAAAATGGAACGTCTGGAAGCCGGAAGTCCTCGTCTCGGTGCCCGCGGGTATCACTTCGACCGAACGCCGCGCCGTCGTGGAGGCGGCTATCAAGGCCGGCGCTAAATCAGCCTATGTCGTCAAAGAGCCGATCCTCGCGGCCATCGGCGCCGGCATCCCCATCCACGAAGCTCGCGGCCACATGGTCGTCGACATCGGCGGCGGCACGACCGACGTAGCGGTCATCTCTCTCGGCGGCATCGTCGCCTCGACTTCGGTCAAATGCGCGGGCAATCGCATCGACGCGGCCATCGCAGACTATATAAAGAAGACCTTTAATCTGGCCATAGGCGATAAGACGTCCGAGGATATAAAGATACAGATAGGCTCGGCTGTGCCTCTCGAGGAAGAGCTTTCGCTCGTCATCAAGGGCCGCGACTTCATCTCGGGCCTGCCGCGCTCGACGGAGATAAAGACCAACGAGATCGTCAAAGCCATCAGCAGGGAATTGCGCGATATGATCAAGGCGATTAAAGACGTCCTCCAGGAGACGCCGCCCGAGCTTTCCGCCGATATCATCGACCACGGCATCATCATGACGGGCGGCTCGTCGCTCCTCAGGAACCTTCCCGAGCTCGTCTTCCGCCGCACCGGCGTCAAAGCCATTCTCGCCGATGACGCCCTCTACTGCGTGGCCAAAGGTACCGGCATCGCCCTCGAACATCTCGACGTATATAAGAAGACGATAATCGCTAAACGCTAGAATCTCGAAACACACATCACATGCATAAAATCCTCCATCACAAGATCACCCTCATCGTCGCGACCGCGGTTCTTGCCGTGACTCTCGGCGTCGGCATCTACGCCTTTATCCCGAGCCATCCTACTCTCGATACGGTCGTCGTCGCGAGGCGCGACATATCCGAAGACGTTTCGACCACAGGCAAGATCGATGCGGCCGAGCACGTTTCGCTCTCCTTCGGCAGGCCGGGAACCGTCGCTTCGATCCCTGTGACGGTAGGCGAGAAGGTGACGCAGGGCCAGCTGCTGGCGTCTCTCGATATAAGCGATCTCGAGGCGTCGCTCCACGGCGCACAGGCAGACGTCGCCGTTCAGGAGGCTAATCTTTCCTCGCTCTCCAAAGGCCTCCGGCCCGAACAGGTCGCCGTTACCCAAGAATCGGTCGCTACCGCCCGGCTCGGACTCGAGACGACGCTCCAGGATTCGTATCTTAAGGCCGAGGATGCGGTCAGGAACAAGATGGACGGTCTTTTTATAAACGGCGGCAGTCCGAACCCTCAGTACAACGTCTGGACCGATTCGCTCGACGCGAAGAGCGCGGTCGAACAGGCTCGCGTCGTGGCGGGGGAATCTCTTGATGGGATCAAAGCGATCGCTGCCGGGAGCGCATATGACGACCCGTCGATCTCGACCGCTCTCTCGGATTTTTCCAAGATAAAATCTTTCATCGATCTCACCATAGTTCAAGTCAACCTCATTACGACCACTAATTCAGGCCTCTCTCAATCCCAGATCGATTCGTATACGCTCGTGACGAATGCCGCCGCTGCTGAGCTTAACGGCGCGATAAGCGCATTCAACGCCTCGCGCCAGGCGCTCAACACGACATCTGCCCAGCTTTCTCTCGCAAATGCCTCGGGAACGCCCGACGCTCTCGACGCGCAGGAGGCGCAGGTCTCAAAGGCGGAAGCGAACGTCGCCAGCATCCAGAGCCAGATCGCCCACGCGGTCATCACAGCTCCGTGGGACGGCGTCGTGGCGAGCGTCGCGCCTAAGGTCGGAGAAGACGTCGCTGCCGGCATGCCTGAGGTAGATCTCATAAGCGACGGCGCGTTCACCATGGACGTCTATGTTCCTGAAAGCGACATAGCAAAGGTTTCCGTGAACACCCCTGCGAGCGTGACGATCGACGCCTATGGCCCTTCGAGCGTCGTCCCTGCCCACGTGTCGTCGGTCGACCTCTCCGAGACCGTCGCGAACGGCATCGGCTCGTATAAAGCGACGATCGCGCTCGATACCGCGACGGAGAGCGCGACGACGACGGTGCGCGCCGGTATGTCTGCGACCGCTCTCATATCGGGCAGGCATGCGCAGAATGTCCTCGCGGTGCCGACGAGCGCGCTCGTCAAGAAAGCCGACGGCGAATACGTCCTCGTCAAGAAGGCCGGAGGATTCGTCCAGACCAAGGTCGGAACGGGCATAGAGGGCGGCGGCTGGACTGAAGCGATCTCCGGCGTCTCAGAAGGCGATCAAGTCGCCGCCTTCGGCATCGGCGAATAATATGAACGAATCAATGAACAAAAACGAAGCTAAGCTCGAAGCGGAAATAAAGAAAGAAGAGGTCGAGATACGCAAGCTCGCGCTCGGCGTTCGCGCCTTGGCAGTGATCATCTTCCTCGTCCTCGCGGCTCTCGTCGGGACGCTCGCATATTTCAAATTGACGGCCGGAAAGGTCTCGATAGACAAGTCTGAGGTCAGCGCGCCGGAGATCGACCTCGCGTCGTCGGGGGGAGGCGAGCTCGAGGAGATGTACGTCAAAAAGGGCGACCACGTGACGACGGGCGAACCTGTGGCGCGCGTAGGAAACGAGCTCATCGAAGCCAAGACTGACGGCACGATCATCGCGGCGGATGCCGTCATCGGCAAATTGTATGACCATGGCCAGACGGTCGTCGCCATGATCGCCTCCGGCGACCTGCGCATCGTCGGCCATTTGGACGAGAACAAGGGCCTCGACCTCATAAAAGTCGGCGATTATGCCACGTTCACCGTCGACGCGTTCGGTAGCAAGCAGTATCAGGGCGTCGTCGACGAAGTCAGCCCGACGTCGAGGCAGAGCGACGTCGTGTTCAGCATATCGGACCAGCGCCCAACAAACGTCTTCGATATCAAAGTTCGCTTCGATAGCGACGCCCATCCCGAGCTCAAGAACGGCATGTCGGCCCGTCTGACGATTTATACCAAATAGCCTCATGGCAGAGCCCGCATCACAAGGAAGCTCCCTCAAATGGATGGTGCTTCTCACCGTCATGGTGGGAACTTTTTTGGGCAGGCTCGACCAGACGATCGTCAACCTCGCGCTGCCGAAGATGATCGACGATTTCGGCATCACGGTCTCTGCCGCAGGTTGGATCGCCACGGCGTATATCCTTGCCAATGCGGTCTTCGTCCCGGTTTGGGGCAAGCTCGGCGACTCTATCGGCCGCAAGAAAGTCTATATCATCGGCTTCATCGTCTTCATCATCGGGTCGGTTCTCGCGGGCCTTGCCTGGAGCTTGCCGTCGATGATCGTCTTTCGCATCATCCAGGCGATCGCCGGCTCAGCAGACTATCCGACCGCTATGGCCATCCTCGCGGTCACGTTCTCGCAAGGAAAGGAGCGCGCTCAAGCCCTTGGCATATGGTCTGCTTCGTTCGCCGCGGCCTCCGTCTTCGGCCCCCTGATCGGCGGACCGCTCATCGATAATTTCGGCTGGAGGTCGGTCTTCCTCATCAATCTGCCCGTCGGTCTCGTCGGTCTCTTCATGGCCTATAAATATGTGCACGAGTCTCGCGCAGAGCAAAAGAAGCAGGCTTTCGACTGGTGGGGCGCGATGACGCTCGGCGTCGCTCTGGCGTCGCTCGTCCTCGTCCTCGACCAGGGGAGCACGTGGGGATGGCTTTCGTGGCAGAGCTCTCTCTGCTACGCCGCGACCGTGGTCTTCGGGCTGATATTCTATCGCATCGAACGCGGCCACGAATCGCCCGTCGTCGATTTCAAATTCTTCAAGAGCGCCATCTTCAATAGCGCGCTGATCAACAACTTCGTGGTATTCATGGGCATGATGGGAAGCATATTCCTCATTCCGATCTTCTCGCAGACGTTCCTCGGCTACGACGCGACGCAAAGCGGCATGCTCTTTATCCCGATGGCCTTTTGTATGGTCGCAGCCGCGGCTCTCGGCGGCAGGCTCGTGGGCAAGTTCTCCACGCGTTCGGTCATATTCTGGTCGACTCTCGGCGCAGCG
>CAZQUF010000060.1:0-5049 GCA_964596505.1 uncultured Candidatus Saccharibacteria bacterium
ATCAAAGCTCCGACATACCACCCTTAAGATATCCCCATATCTCATGTTTATACCCTCTTTTCCTGCTACAATAGAGGGGCAAAGCTTTTTGCGGCATTATTAGGTTTTAGTCAATCATTTAGCATCAGTTATGAAAAAATTCAGCTATATAGCGGCATCGACGGTAGCTGCGGTCCTGCCTTTTTCGGCATACGGCGCCGCGACTCCAATAAATAACGTCGACGATATATTCACCTTTATCCAGCACATCCTTAACATCGTCCTTCCGCTCATCATCGCCCTCGCGGTGGTCTACTTCGTCTGGGGCATGTTCCAGCTCTTCCTCGCATCCGATGAAGAGAAGAAGGAAAAGGCCAAGAACACCGTCATCTATGGCGTCATCGCTATATTCGTCATGGTGTCCGTCTGGGGTCTCGTCAACATCCTCGTGGGTACGTTCGGTCTCAAGAATACGGCTCCTTCGGGCATCGATGCGAACACCGTGCTCCCACAGGTCACTCCTTAACCTTCGTTGGCTGAGGTAGCCAAAGCTCATGAGCACCCTGAACCAGCCGATAGTTCAAAAGCTGTTTACCCTCGTCTTTGATCCGGTCATCCGGCTCATATTCGCTGGCGCAGTCGTCTATTTTCTCTGGGGCGTATTTACCTTCATTCGGAGCGCTGAAGATCCGCAGGGGAGAATCGACGGGCGCAATCACATCATATTCAGCGTCATCGGCCTCTTCATCATGATATCGGTCTGGGGCATCATGCAGATCATCCAGACGACGCTGGGGATACAGTAGGGAGTTCAGAAAAGGGTATGAAAAAGGGTATGAAAAAAGGGTCAGGACGCGAGTCCTGACCCTTTGCGTTACATCGTCTCGGTTAGTGTAGCCGTTCGACGACGTAATAGGTATCTTTATTTCCGTCATAGCGGTAGCGGGCGAATTGGGTGTCATCATCCGTGTCGCCCCCCGTCACCGAGAATCGATACTTCCCGTGCTCGCCGAAGTATTCGAACGTGAAGCCGGTCCTGAGCTCCTTGTCGTCCTTGTCGTAGACTCGGTAGCCCCATCCCTGAAGCGCGATCTTCGGGCTCCATTCGCCCGCTTTGACCGGGTGCTTTCCGGGACTGTTCGCTGCCAACGCGTCCGGAATCGGATTGTTCGTCGCGCATGAGTACGAGGCTGACGGCTTTCCATCGTTCGTTTCGGAAGCGAGGGAGTTTCGAACATATATTCCTCCCCAGAACACGGCGATGCCGAAGAGTACGAGGAGAATCACTCCGCTTGGTAGGCCCTGTGCTCTTCGCACGGTGCCTGATCGAGTCGATGTCGTCATGGTTATGGTCTCCTTCCGCGATTCCGTCCTTTTCGGCCGGGTTGGTTTGGTTGCTGTCTGCCACCGGAATTAGCGACGAATGCCGCATTGCCGCCGACGACTACGCCGGTGTTTTTGCCGCCCTTAATATCAACTTCCTCCTGTACAAGGTTAGCTGATTCGGGCGTAACGATTGCGGCAGCAATGGCACCTGCTTTGTCAGGAGACATGCCGCTCTCGTCCCGAAGTTTCCTCGCGATCGAAGCGACCTGCTCTCCCTTGAGCTTGTCGGCGAGGAGTTTCAAGGCCATCGGGTCATTGCAGACGGGGTCTTTGAGCCGCAGGGTAAGCGAATACCCGATGCGGCGCTCGAACTCCGAGAGCATGCCGTCGCCGCCGAAGATCCGTCTCACCCACAGCCCGATATCGCCGAGGTTGTCGAGGATGAACAAGTAGCTATACTTGCCGCCGATGATGGCGATGCGGCTATTCGCCATGAGGCGGATCATTTCATTCCTGATCGCCGGAGAATAGCGAAGGCTATTGCGTATCCCTTCTTCAGTCGCGATCGGCCGACCGATGATTTTGTACGGGAAGCTAACCCTGAACGGGTCGTTCGTTTCGACGACGGCTGCAGTCAGCTTCGAATCGTCGTCGTTGTGCTCGGTGTCGATCACGAACGAATCATCGACGATGTTCCGAGTTTCCCGGTACACTTCCTTGGGCGAGACGACGTAGAAGCCGTACTTATAGGCGAGGAGCCTACCCGTGAAGATGTCCTCGTAGATGTCGACTGTTTGGGGGTCGACCGATGCGAAGAGGCGCCGATAGAGGGAGGCGAATACAAGGAAGGTCACGGTGATCGCAAGCATCACCGAATTCGATGCGGACCAGTAGTAGAGATACCGCATGACTCCGTAGGGGACGATGAACGCGACGAAAAGGCAGGCTAGGTCGATCAGATAATTCTCCGGGCTGCCATAGCCCTTCGAAATCATCTGCACCTCGATGCCCGTGTCGTCTATATCCACGCTTCCTTTGCTCCTTTCAAACTCCTCGATTTCGTCGAGGTCGGGTAAGATGATCTTACCCTTCGGGGCGCTTTTGGGAGGCGCCGGGGACGGTGTCGTTGACATGATCTATCCTTTCGTTGATGGTGGTTGAAGTTGTTTCAAATGGACAGGGGAGCGATGCTCTCCTATCCGAACTATCCTGTGCGCAATTATATATCATTTACCGAGTAAAGTCAAGGTACTCAACCACAAAAGCAGGCCTCTATAAAGCCGCGTAACGGCGTATCTGATTGTGGGCAGGGGGGGACTTGAACCCCCACGCCTTGCGGCGCGAGCTCCTAAGGCTCGTGCGTCTGCCATTTCGCCACCTGCCCATCGAAAAAGCCTATCACATAATCGCCCGCTTTCCTCATGATAGGATTATGTAATGGAAAATCTACGCGAGGAGAGCCCTTTCGAAGGCTCGACATTCGAATCCCTTTTTCAGAAGGGCATCGTCTGCGCGAAAAAGTGGGGGAGGGGCGCGCTCGGCGCTGTCGTCCTTCTCGCCGCGGCAGCACCGGAGATCCGATCTCTCAAGCGCGAGCATGAATGGCGACGCTATACCGAGGACGCCCTCTCGCCTCACGAGAAGGCGGAAACGAAGGCGCTCGCTCGAAAGATAGCCGAGATATTTGGAGACGAAGTCAATGCGCGCATCGAGCAAGGCGACGAGACGGCGTATTTTTTACGGAAAGAGAAAAGAGAGAAGGCAAGAATCGTCGGCTTCGAAGAGAGCGGCCTGTCGAATGTAGCACGTTATATGCTCACTGAGGATTTTATGTTTTTTCCTAAAGGCTGGATCGACGGCGAAGTCGATAAGATCGTCTATGTGGATAGAGAGGAAGACCTCCATGAATTGCAAAGTGACGGAGTGCTTTTGGGGGAGGTGGAAGATCAAATAATATCCTCGCGGCCGGCCATGTATATATACCAAAACCCGCGCTACAAAGACTATATAGCAAAGTATCCCTATCTCGCAGTCGATGATAATACGGTATTTCACGAGCTCGGCCATGTGAATGACTGGCTCCATAACGAGGATCTAACCATCGTCGAGCGGCAAAGGCTTCTCTTGGAGACGTACGGGCGAATGATGAGCAAGGACTGCTACCATGATCCCGCAGGAAAATACTACGAAGATTTCATCGAGACCGTTCTATATCGGGCAGTCTCTGAATACTGGGCCGAGATCTGTGCCGCATATTTCAGTGACCCTCATTCTTTCAATGCGGAACATCCGCATGATTTCGCTCTTGTCGACGCATGGGTCAAAAAGAAGGATCCTTCCTTCGATATATTCAACAAAGATCGAGGCGCGTTCGATAGTCAAACCGGCAAGCTCAAAGAAGTTTGGCAGAAAAAGTTCGGGCGAGATCCTGAGGGCGTGCTGTTGAAGGCCGAGTGATTGCATAGTAGACTCATCAGGGTGAGAGTCGACCTGAAATCTTTTCTTTCCCTCGTCGCGTGTTTTTTCGCCGCGCCTTTCGCGGCTTCGGCGCACGAGGCATACGTCTTGCCATACGATACGTTCTGGAAGGGCATGAGCGCGCCTCTGAGCGGGCAGGTCTTCGAGGCATTCAAGGATCCGAGAAACATACAGACGACCGTCATCATCGTCGCTTCGGTGCTGATCGTCCTCGGGCTCAACTTCCTCTTTCGGAGAAGCGCGCTCGGCTCAAAGGTGCATACGTGGTTCGAGCGATACGCGCGTTTCGGTCCGCATTTCGCGCGGTTGACTGCCGCGGTCGCCTTTCTTTTCTCCGCTTTGAGCATGAGCTTCCTCGGCCCCGAGCTGCATCTCAGCCTTCTTTCGCATCCGCACCTGGTACAGATCGCCCTTTTCGCCATGAGCGCCATGATTGCGCTCGGTTTTCTGACCGAGCTCGCCGCGCTCATAGGTCTCGCGCTCTTCGTCTGGGGCCTTTTCGTCTTTGGGCAATACATGCTGACCTATCTCAATTATCTGGGGGAGTTCGTCGTACTCCTCCTCTTTGGCCTGCGCGTCTTTTCGGTCGATAAGATCCTCTTTGGCCCGCTCCGGCGGTTTGGAGCGCTTGAGAGGTACGAAACGCTCATCATTCGCGTCTTCTATGGCCTCGCGCTCATATATGCCGCCGTCACGGTCAAGCTGCTCCATCCCGGGCTGACGATCGACGTCGTCAATACGTGGCATCTGACACAATTCCACTGGCTCTTCCCGTCGGATCCGCTCCTCGTGACGTTCGGGGCGGGCATCGTCGAGGCTGTCATCGGCCTTTTCATCATCTTCGGCTTCGAGATGCGTCTGACCGTTTTCGTGAGCCTTTTCTATATCACTTTGTCGCTCTTCTATTTCCGCGAGCTCGTCTGGCCGCACCTTCTCCTCTACGGCATCTCGTTCAATCTCCTCGTCCAGCCCGAGACGTTCACCCTCGATCACCTTTTCTCCAAAGAGCATCGCCGCACGAAAGCGTGGTGGAAGCGGCCGTTCGCAGCGCATAATAAAGAGGGGAAGAGCTCCTAGGCATGCGTACAAAAGGGTATAAAAAATCCCGCTTGCCGAAGCGAAGCGGGATGTCGACTCGGTGCCTTGGGCACTGAGTCTTTAACTGCCGGAGATATCGCCGGTCGAAACGGTCTTCCGGCGCTTCCAGAGGACGATGCCGAGCACGGCCGCTCCGATGAGCGCTCCGTAGGTCGCGGGCTCGGGAAC
>CAZQUF010000061.1:0-5002 GCA_964596505.1 uncultured Candidatus Saccharibacteria bacterium
GCGACGTTGAATGTGAACGACGTAGCGAAGGTGCTCGATGAAGTCTGACCGATGACGGACTTAGTAACCGTAGGCGTACCGACGAGCGTGAACACAGGGCCAGCCTTCTGGACAGTGAGGACGTTCGAGGTAGCCGAGCCGCTGACAGACGAGACGGTCGAACCCTGAGAGTTGACGGCCTGGATGTTTGCGGAGAGGATGCTTGCGGTCAAGACTGCAGGGGTATTCTGAGCGTTGCGAACGTCGACTTTGAGAGTGAACTGCTTGGTCGTGTCCTTAGGAACGACATAGCCGAGCGATCCGCCGATGTTCGTGAAGCTTGCGATACCGTTTGCATCAACCGTGCCGCTCTGAACGAGGGTAGAACCATCGTAGAGGTAGGCAGCGATGACGCCGGTCGAACCGAGAGTCGTCGTCGAGACGGTAGCGACGAGGTCGGTGATGCCGACGTTGTCCTTCTCAGCTTTCGCAGAGAAGACGAGGACAGGCACCTTGTCAGCCTCATCGTTGTTGGCACCGCTGTTAGCGATGACAGCACCGGTCGCAGGAGACGAAGAATCCGTAGAGATCTTCAAGTCTGCGCTGTCGACGAGCGAGCCGCTGATCGAGAGAGTCGTTGCGAAGCCGTTTGGCTCTGGAGCGTACTGGTCTATACCAGCGCCATCAGTGCCGCGGACGCCGTCAACAGGAAGGGTAACGGTAGCGGTAGAGTAGATCGTCGTGTTGATGCTCGAGTAGAGGTCAGCTGCGACGGTGAGGTACTTGGTCGTATCCTTTGCAACCGTGTAGTTGAAGCCGCCGAGAGTCAACTGATATACAGTGCCGTTCTTGACAACAGTGTTGCTGTTGAGGTCGGCCTGCGCGAGGACATGACCGGAATCATCGAGAACATAGAGCGTCTTGAAGATCTTGGTGTAGATCGTCGAGTCAGAACCAAGGTTGAGCTTGATGCGCTGGATGTTGATGTCCGAGACCTGAGCCTGTGCGCGGATCGAGAGGACAGGGACCTTGACGTCACCTTCGTAGAGGGTCGAGTTCGAAACAGGACCCTGCTGGACGGTGAGCGTGCCTTCGACACCCGTGTTAACTGCGGTACCAGTCGTGGTGGTCGTGGTAGGAACCGTAGTCGTCGTGGTGGTCGTAGTGGTCGTCACTGCAGCAGCCTGGTTGAGCTGAGCGCGCGTGAGCGTGCCGACATAACCAGTAGAAGGAAGGCTGTGAGCCTTCTGGTATGCGACGACAGCCGCCTTCGTGATCGAACCGAAGTAACCCGTTGCTGGGGTTACGCCGATCGCGTTCTGGAGAGCGGTGACATCAGCGCCGGAAGAGCCGACAGTGAGATCCTTCGAGAAGGAGTAGGAAGCAGCCGCTGGGGTCGTGTTGACGGCAGCGAGAGCAGCCTGAGCCTTGTCTGAGGAGATGATACCCATCTGGATAAAGAGGTTGACGAGCTGGGTCAGGGTCATCGCCTGAGCACCAACCATGCTAGCCCCTGCTGCGAAGGCCGAGACAGCCATCGAGATACCGACGGCAGCCGCGACGAGCTTCGAAGTTGATTTAATTGACATATTTTGTGTGTACTTCTAGTAATGATGGAACTAGAGAAAGGCTTTGATTTGTAAATGATGCTTTCTCCTTCCCAACTAACTAATAACCGACTGAATAATCTTTCATCTGTCCCTCGCTTATCGACTGCGAGAGACGATGACTCGACTATTCCTCTGGGGTTTATTTTCCCAGCGCTCTGGCTTCGACATGAACCGTCTGGCGAAGACAAAACGCTGGGTCGACTCGACCCCGAGGATTAGTGGTGAGAAATATTGGACGAGCGGAAAACATCTGAGAACCGTCCGGAACGATTCGGATGAATCTGTAACCAAATGATCGCTATGAGGTTTTCAATGGACGAGGTATGCCCGAGACACTGCCTTTCAGTAGCCTGCTTATTATATATTCGCGCGGTTAAAGGCGCAAAAAACGCAAGTGTGGATAACCACAGGCTACGGCCCAATACTATACCGAAAAATGCCTAAAAGCAAGCCGTTATTGGCTCGATTTAAGAGAATAGGTGCTCCAGCGCCTTTCGCCCTCCTTTTTAAGGACGCCTGAGGCGACCATGGCGAGAAGCTCGCGCTGTATGGTCTTTTCGCTCACTCCTTTTATAGCCTCAGCGAAGTCCTTTACGCTCAGGCCCCCTTTCTTGGACAGAAGCTTTAAGATAGTGGCTTGCCTGCTTTCTTTCGAATCTGCCTTCGCTTCGGTCGGACGCGGCGCTTTCTCGCGCATGTCCTTGAGGGGAAGATACTCGCTTTTCTGTATTTGAACCGGCGCTGGCGCGAGAGGGGCTGGAGAAGGAGCTGTCCTTGAGACGTGTCCTTTAGGATCAAGAGGTGCTCGAGACGGTTGTTCGTCGACCGTAAAGAAGCCCGGGTCGAGGACGAGCGTGCCTCCTGCCCCAGACGCAGAGCTCGCACCCTTCTCGAGCGCCGAGACGAGATTATTGAATTCGCGCGAAAGTATATTGAAATTCATCTCGGAAATAAGGCCCGAGTGATGGGCTATGCTCGAAAGCGAGACGACTTCGAGAACGAGCGTCCGATATTCTCGAATGAGGTCTTCGCGCTCGGCGAACGAGACGGCGCCAAAATCGAGATTGAGCTCGAGGAGAGAAAGAGCACTCTCCCTGATCTTCCATTTGAGCGGCTCGTTGTCTTTTATGAAGTCGCTCACCATGTAGACGGCCGTCACGAGCTTCTCGGTTTTTTTGTATATGAAAGCGAAGTGACTATCGCGACCGAAGACGATTCCGGCATCTATCCCCTTTTCAGAAGAATGCGCCTGGAGTCCTTTATCTTGATTCGAAGATGTCCCTTCCATATGCTTGTAGATTAAGGCTCTAATTAATGCTATCGCGTGTCTTTTACGAACCGACACCCCTGGTATTGTCCTTTACTGTTAGCCGAGACTCCTGAGAAAGTATGTCCTTTATAATATGTCTTTTATAAAAATCTGTCAAGAGGTGATGTCCATTATAAACTTCCTCTAAAGGACGTAAAGGCCCTTATCCACCTGCGACACGCTGAGCGAGGAAACGCAACGCGTTCCCGAGAAGCAAAAACGACAGATAGTCTGCCCATTGATGCTATAATTCCCTATCATGGCCAAACGAAAACAGGAAGAAAAAGAAGAGACGGGCGCAGAAGAGAGCGAAAAGCGGGGCGAGCGAAAATCGAGCAAGAGCGCATCGAGAAGCGAACGGAAAAAGGGATTCTTGAGCAGCCTTTCAGACGAGACCGTCCAAGGAGTATCCGCAGTCGTTCTCATCGTCCTCGCGATCTTTACGTCGCTCGCCATCGAGCCATGGCACAAGGCAGGCATCGCAGGACACTACGTATTCCGCGGCCTCTCATATCTCCTCGGCGTCGGCTACTATCTCCTCCCTCTCATCTTCATCGTCCTCGCCCTCACGTTCCTCCGAAATCTGCACAGGCGATTCGATGTGGCAAAACTCTACGGCTCTCTCCTCTTCCTCATATCGATCCTCGGCATCATACAGATCGTCTCTCCCGCGCCGACAGGCTCCCTGCCCTCGGGCGGATACATCGGAATAGCGGTTGCCTGGCCTTTCGTGAAGCTTTTTGATTCGTCGGCCTCGCTCGTCTTCCTCTCGGCCCTCGTCGTCATATCGGTCCTCATCGCCTTCAACGAAGAGCTCGACCTCAAATCGCTCTTCCGATTCTCGAGAGACGCGAAGCGAGAGAAAGAGGGGGAAGAGGAGGATGAAGACGAAGAGGTCAATATCAAGCTCTCCCTCCCTGAAGACGAGCCGATAAAAAAGAAGAAAGAAGAGAAAGCCGTCGAGAAGTCGAAAGAAGAGAAGAAAGCCGCCAAAGACGTGAAAGTCGCGGCGACCGACGACGACGCCAAGGACTTCATCAAATCGAGCGCGTCGAAGGCCCGCGCTGCCGAGCACGCATATGTCCCGCCTCCCCTCTCCCTCCTCGAGCGCGACAAGGGAAAGCCCGTCGTCGGCGACGTAAAGGCGAACGCGAACATCATAAAGAGGACCCTCATGAATTTCGGCATCGACGTCGAGATGGACGAGGTCTCCATCGGACCTTCCGTTACGCGATACGCTTTGAAACCTGCCGAAGGCGTCAAGCTCTCGCGCATCGTAGCCCTCCAGAACGACCTCTCTCTCGCCCTGGCCGCCCACCCTCTCCGCATCGAGGCGCCTATCCCCGGCAAATCCCTCGTAGGCATCGAGATACCGAACACGACCAAGACCACGGTCGGTCTGGGCACCCTTTTCAGCGCCGAAGAGTTCCAGACATCGGAAAAACCTCTCCTCGTCGCGCTCGGCAAGGGCATTTCGGGCAAGTCCCACTTCGCGAACGTCGGCAAGATGCCACACCTCCTCATCGCCGGCGCTACGGGATCGGGAAAATCGGTCACGATACACGCTCTTATTACCTCCCTTCTCTATCGATGTGGCCCGGAACGGCTTAAATTCATCATGATCGACCCAAAGCGCGTCGAGCTCACTCTCTATAACAAGATTCCGCACCTCCTCACCCCTGTCATCACCGACGCTAAAAAGGCGATTCTAGCCCTCAAATGGGCGGCAAAGGAAATGGATAGGCGCTACGACGTGCTCCAGGCCCATGGCGTCCGCGATGTCGATTCGTATCACAAGAATATCTACGAACCAGCTTCTAAGAAGATAAAGATCAATAAAGACGGCCAGGAATTCGAGGATAAGGGTCCCGATCCCCTTCCTTATATAGTCATCGTCATCGACGAGTTGGCCGATATCATGCAGACATACCCTCGGGAGCTCGAGGCCGGCATCGTCCGCTTGGCCCAGATGTCCCGCGCCGTAGGTATACACCTCATGCTTTCGACCCAAAGGCCGTCGGTCAACGTCATTACCGGCCTCATCAAGGCGAACATCCCCGCCCGCCTCGCCCTTCAAGTCGCCTCCCAGGTCGATTCCCGCACG
>CAZQUF010000062.1:0-4918 GCA_964596505.1 uncultured Candidatus Saccharibacteria bacterium
TTTTTTCATACAGAAATCATATCAGAGAATATTAAAAGCTAACTTTGATCTGCCTGAGCGTCAAAAGCATCCTTCATACGTTAAATAAGGTTGCATATGAGGCTGGGCTGAGAAAGGGCAGGGAGAACGAACGCAAAGTCATCGAGGCTTTCGAGACCGCAAGAGTCCAGACGCCCCGCTGGTTCCGCGGAATCGACTGGGCGCCGCAAGAGCTCGATGGAGACGGCGTCGATTTCATCGTCGCGAGCGACATCGGCCAGCTCTATCTTCAGATAAAAAGCTCGGATGCCTTGGCGGATAGATTTCGCACGAGGCAGGCGCGGAGACGGTACAACCGGTACATCGCCGTCGTCTCGACTCAAGGCTGCGCTACTCCCGAAGATATTTGCCACAAGGTGATCAACGCGGTCGGCAAGAAAAGAGCCCAGCTCATATCGGAAAGAGCGCGATAGGACATATATGCGCTCGCCTTACCATCCATCCTTCGGGGTGGATTTTTAATTGACGACGACCCCCTGGGTCTCCGTTTCAATCGGAATCTTCATTAAAAATTCATGTCGGCTTGATAGCATCTTCGGATGACGAACGAGCGCTATCAAAACAAGAAGGATGAAGCAAAGAAGTACTATTTTTCGATCGGCGAGGTGTATTGCCCGACCTTGCGTCGTGAGGTCGCTTTTTCGCGTGACGGATGGAATGACATTCTCCGCAAGGGCCGCAAACACAGGACTATCCCTGATCAACTCAGGAGGTTTAATTTACTGCGACATGCGGTGTCTGTGCTTAAATCTCTCAATCCCCGGAAGCAGTTCTTTAGTGTTATGGACAAATAAAAAATCCCGCCGAAGCGAGATTCTTTATAGTGTCTGCCACCAGCTACAATGCCGATAGAGCCGAAGCTCGCAGACACGTCAACATTTTTTCCCTTTTTTACAGAAAGCAAGCTGCTGCCTGTCTCTTGGTTTAGACGCGCGGCCCGATGGCGAGCGTGCCGTCGGCCTTGAGCGTGGTCGATGCATCTACCGCCTTATCTTTATTGAAATATCCCGCGAGGGCGATCATAAAGCCGTTATCGGTCGAATGGTCAGTTCGCGGCAGGAGAAGGCGCAGCGAGCAGTCGTCGGCGAGCTTCGCGAGCGCTTCGCGGATATGGGTATTAGAGATGACTCCGCCGCCGATGACGAGGGTCGCCACGGCATACTTCTCGATGGCAGCGCGCATCTTTGCGATAAGGACGTCGGTGATAGAGTCTTCGATCTCGCGGCAGATGCCCTTGATCGTCCGCTCGTCGAGAGGCACGCCTTTCTCAGCGAGGCGTTTCGTCAGATAGAGCACTGCGGTCTTGAGGCCCGAGAACGAGAAATCGAGCCCATGGCTCTCGATCATCGGCCGCGGCAGGGGTTCGGGGCTTGTGATGCCCTCTGCGCGCGCCTGGGCCGCGAGCTTGGATATCTTCGGACCGCCAGGATAGGCGAGGCCGAGCGTCCGAGCCGTCTTGTCGAAGCATTCTCCGACCGCATCGTCGAGCGTCTCGCCGACGATTTTGTACGTGCCGATGCCCGTACCCCCGTCGCCGATAAGGACGATCTGCGTATGCCCGCCCGATATGAGGAGCGACAGGGCGGGGTAGGCGATGTCGGCGTCCAGGAGCTTGAAGTTTTCGTCGACGAGAGCGGTCAGTACATGCCCCTCCATATGGTTGCAAGGAACGATCGGCACGTTCCAGAGCGCGCCGAGCGCACGGGCGAAATTGATGCCGACCCAGAGGGCCGGTTCGAGGCCGGGACCGACCGTCACAGCGATAAGGTCGATATCGGGCCGCGCCATCGTCGGCAGAGCGGCTTTGAACGCTTCGAGGAGCTCAGGCTCGCGTGCGAGGATGCTTTCGATCGCGGGCGAGATATCGCTTGCGGGCGACGCGTCGCCTCCCGCAGACTTTCGGAGCGTGTTCGCCGCCGCGAGAGTCTTTTCCAGTACGGGGACGAGATTGCGCTGATGCTCGCGCTTGGCGAGCGTCGGGAAGACGCCTCCGTACGAGGCGTGGAGATCGATCTGCGAGTGAACGGTATTGCCGAGTATCTTCACCGTCCGCGTCGCCTCGTCGACTTCTATGAGGCTTATGGCCGTCTCGTCGCAAGAGGTTTCGATGCCGAGAACCTTCAAGGTTTTCATTTGGTGCGCGGTATAGGACTTGAACCTATGACCCTCTCAACGTCAATGAGATGCTCTACCAACTGAGCTAACCGCGCATGTAGCAATTACTTTACACGAAAAACAGGCTTTTTCAAGCCCGCCTCCCTTTGGTTCGTATCTAAGCTACGATATTTAGATCACGGACGTCTATATCTCGGATGACGCGCCCGTCAGGCATCTCGACGGTCGCGCGCAGGATGCCTTTTCCACGAGGGAATTTATCGAGGAATGCGAGATAAGCGTTGCCGTACTTTTCTTCAAGCTCTGCCCGGTTCGTGCTGACGACGATGGCTTTCTCTATCTTCTTTTCCGTATCCAGAGGCGTCGTGGCATCGATGCGTATCGATGAGCCGGGGTAAAGGAGGTCAGCATGCGTCTGGTTTTCGAGATAAGCCTTGCCTCCGAAGATATTCTCTCCGCTCCGAAGCATATAATAGCCGCGTGAGATCTTGCGATTGAAGGCGTCGAGGTCTTCCTGGTCGTCCGGGCCTTTTCCAAAGACGACGAGGCCTTTGCCGTCCTCGACGAGCACGTCGATAGGGAAGGATTCGAGGACGCCGGCCTTTTCTTCGAACCTGACGGGCGCGTCGCCGCTCGCGAGCATGAAAGGGTTGGCGATCCCCTCGCAGGTGATCGCGTCGCCTCTCTCAATGCTCCGCTGCGCCACGCCCTTGATCATTCCCGAGAAAGTCATGCCGGTCGCTCCGGCGGTGTTCGTGTTTCGCTCGCGGGCTTGAAAAAAGGAAATTAGGTCTATGTACGGCGCCGCAGCCGCTTCCGCAGAATGTCCGTACGCGGAGACGAGAGAGGCGACCTCAAGGCGTGCCTTGTCGGAGGTTCCGATGCCGTAAAATGAGTGGTTCGCGAGTCCGACAAGTATCCTGCCCGTCGTCCGCGCGAACGCGGCGCGTTCTGTATCCGGCAGATTCGCGAAACTGAGGGCTCTTTCGAGCTCGGTCTCGATATGGCTGTCGAGCAGCTCGGCCGTCGCCCAATTCCGTGAATGGGCATTTTCACCGAGCTTCTCTTCCCAGGCGACCTTGTCGCCGAGATAGGTCGGGAGGGCATAGGGAATCTGTTCGAGCATGCTGTCCATTGCATGAATAATCATAGCACTAAAATCAAAAGTCCCGACAAGCGTCGGGGCTTTTTCTTGATCCTAATAATGAAGCGATCTTTTAGAACCCGAAGAGATGCGAGAAGAAAGCGCCTATGCCGCCGAAGAAGCCGGAATGGGCCGCATTCGAGGACGTCGGCTTAGGCTGGTCGATGACGCTCGAGGCGGCGATCGACGTGCCCGAGACCGCGCCCTGGACGACGACCGAGTCGCCGACCGTAAGGCCCGAGACGGAGACGGTATTCTTGCCCTGGACTATCTTGGCGCTCGATGCGTCGACCGTGTAGGTGACGTTGCTCTTGGTCGAGACGGTGAGCGAGCTACCGTTGACTGCAGACAAGGTGCCCGCTACGACCGGCTCGCCATTGCCTTGGATAGATGGGGTAGAGCTTGCCATACGGCCCTTGCCTTGACTATTCTGGTCATTCTGGCCGTTGGGACCGGTTTGGCCCGGAACGCGCGCCATGACGCCGTCGCGGATCGTCGTAGCCACGACGTTCGTGCCGGTGACCGTGCCTTGGACGGCTACCGTATCGCCGACGGCGATAGCCGAGAGCGTGCTCGTCGCGTTATCCTTCTTGACCGTCGCGTTGCTCGCGTCGACGGTGTATGTGACCGTAGCTGCCGTGCTACCAGAGGCTACAGGAGCCTGCTTGCTGCTCACGGTGAGCGTCGTGCCGCTTATAGCTGATACGGTGCCGAAGACGCCGGGGCGCATGCCTGTTCTCGTCCCGCCGGGCGTCATGTCCTTACCTTGGCCCTTGCCCTGCCACGCGGCCGCGTCAGGGAAGTTTCTAACCGGCATATCCGTCGACGGATTCGTCTGGGCGAATGCCGGCGCTGCTACCGCCAAAGCCGCCAGGGCGGCGAATCCGATCGTCGCAGAGGCGTATATTCTCCTACTCATAATGTGTGATGTTGATTATCCAATAAACGGAATACATATACAGGCCATACTCATTACGTACCACCTGCCTTCTCAGTACGCGATAGAAAGGCGGAATGGTGCGGTCGTTACGAAAGGCAGCATATACATAAAAACCCGCAGAGCGTATCGTGCGGGTTTGAGGCTATCTGAGCGAGCGGATGATGATGGAGCGGATATCGTCGACTGTCTCGATCTCCGTTTCGGGAGGGAAGACGAGCGTCGTGATATTCGCGCCTTTTCGTACGACTCTGCCGACGGCGGCGAGCTCTCTCGACGAGAGGAATGAATGGATCGGCAGTTTTACTATCCCTGTGCCGAACTCACTATTCGTCGCGCAGATCGCCTCGCCGTCGTTCGTCGCGATGCAGACATGCCCGACCCTCTCTCCTGTGTCTGTCTTGACTCCGTTCCTATACGGACTGCTGAGGAAGATCAGGTCTCCGCCGACGATCTCGTCCAGCGCATGGATCGAGCCGTATTCTTGGCAGAATGCGAGCTGATGCATTAGCCTCCGCGGGATCCATATGCCCCTTTGGCCGTAGAGCCATTTCGTAAGGGACGCGCAGGTGAAGAAATGCGGCGCTTCCGATTGGAGGGACGGCAGTTTCCACTGCGCTTTGCCCACGAGGTCCCGCGCGACTGCGTCGATGTCTATCGCTATCGGCGATATCGACCGCCGC
>CAZQUF010000063.1:0-4896 GCA_964596505.1 uncultured Candidatus Saccharibacteria bacterium
CAGTAATGTGAACCGAGTCGTCTTTGATCAAGTATCATCTCAAATGAAAAACAATGGTTTTAGTGACTGGCACAGCGCGGAAGGGGTCGAGTTTTACGTCGGCAACTATCAAGATGGACGAAAGGACATATCTCGCACAGGAATGCTCTTTTCAGACAGAGAGATAAATGGAAGCCTGCACTTGTGGCTTGTGTACTATCCTTCAAACCAAACGCTTGATGCCATTGAATTTCGGCACTAAACATCGCTCAAGAACGTCTAAACCGTCTTGTGGAGCCTAACCGAGCATAGTTCTACCCCGATAAGGCCAACAACGAGTTTTTCTCTGTTAGACTATCTCTATGAATTATATTCTCAGAAAACCGACTGAAAGCGATATTCCTCGCATCGTTGAAATGGATCGTGCCGTAGCAGATCACCTTCATAGCGTGGACGAATACTGGAAGAAGGGTGCAGATATCGGTGGAAACGATCGCATATCGGAAATGGTCCGACGGGCGATATCCTCTGCCGACGAGTCTTGGTTAGTCGCAGAGTCCGATGGAAAGCTTGTAGGTTTCTTCTCCGCAGAAATAATGCCGGCGATACCTGTATTCGAGCCGGAGCGAATCGGCCTCATTTCCGACGCGTATCTCGAAGAAGCATTCCGTGGAAAAGGCATCGCAAAGGAGGCGGTATCGCAGTTCCTGAAGTGGTTCAGAGAGAATGGCGTAAAATCGGCCGAGCTAAACGTCGCTACTCGAAATCCTGAGGCGATGAGGGCCTGGGAAGGGCTCGGCTTTACTGAATATCTCAAAAAGATGCGGTTAGAGCTGTGATCGGGTTCCGACATTGTCCCACACTGCCGGTGCGCGTAAGGTGCTATACTCAACCTCAATGGACCAAGACGAAGACGAGGACGATACGACGGAAGACTGGCGCAATGAGCACGGCGAGCCTGATTTTGCGTACCTCCAGTCGCTCCTCGTGGCGGGCACCCCAGAAGCGATCGAAAAGCTCCGCTCGATCGCCGAGGATATGGACGTGGAATGCGATTCCGAGACGTCGCCTGAAAAGTTGGTAGATCTGATCAGGTCCTCTACGGCACGGAATGAAGACGGCGATCCTATCGTCACGACCTGATCCATCTTCCAGTTATAATAGAGCTATGAAAATAAAGATGGTCGCACCGGATGATTGGATGAAGTTCCGAGATATCAGGCTCGCCGGATTGCAGACTGATCCACAGGCATTCAGCGGGAACCTCGGAGAAGAAGCCGAGAGGAAAGAGCCTGATTGGAGGAAGAGGCTAGAGAGCGCAGACAGATTTTATTTCGCAGCGGAAGAACGCGGCTCTTTTGTCTCGATAGCTGGAGCGAAAGAAATCGGAGGCAAGAGCTGGATGCTCGTCGCGGTGCATACGCTGCCTCGTGCAAGAGGCCGCAAGCTCGCTCAAAGGCTTGTCGAAGAAGTCGTCGATGAGTGCAAGAGACGAGGCTCGGACAGGGTCGAGCTCATGGTCAACGTGGACCAGAAAGACGCAGTCCATCTCTACGAGAAATCGGGCTTTAAAACGGTGAAGCTCACCAAAGACGAAAAGATGGGCGATGGCAAGCTGCATGACGAGTTTCTGATGGAAAGACTCCTTGAGGCCTAATCCTGGTTCAAGCGTCGCGGGAGCGAATCATAAAAAAAGCTCGCGACGCATCGCTACGTCACAAGCTCTGTGATTACTTTCGCAACTGTTCGATCGATTGCTCCACGTTCTTCCGAGCGACGTCCTCGTACATGTCCCGAAATAGCTCGGTCGCATAGATCGAAGGGCGATCCAGAAAGGACCGAAGGATCTTGGATCGACCGGTGCAGAAGTCGGGCTGCGATACCCAGTCGTACTCCCTTCGGATTCCAGCCTCGTACGCATCGAATTCCTTTTCCGGCTGTCCGAGGATCGCGAGGTCGAGATCCACGAGAAGCTGTGCGGCGCGATCGACCGGCACAACGGCGTGCCTGGTTGCCATGATCAAGTCGCTGACCTGTTCGCCCAACGGATCGGGCAAGCCGATTCGTTCGATCGAGTCCTTGGCGAGCGTCGCGCTCCGTTCCTCATTGTCCTTTGCTTTCGGGTCATAGACGGCGTCATGGAACCAAATCGCCAGGGCGATGGCCGGATCGCTCTCGCGTACCAGCTCGAGCTCATCGAGCATCGCCACGATATGGGCAAGGTTGTGATAGGCCCGATGAGGCTCGCCGTATCTTGCGAGGAGATCTTTCAGGACCGCTTCCGATCCTTTTGGACTTCCCAAGGCTGAGACGAGCGCGGCCCAATGTTTCCGAGCCTTGCCGAGGACGTGCTTTTCCTTGAGCTTCGTCACGACGGCTTCAGGCACCGAGCGAGCCACTTGGCGCTCCCACTCGGGATCGAGCCCGACGTGGCCCTTCACCATGCTCGAGCTCACATGCATGAGGCTCGGCAGGCAGGGGACCCAGACGGTTTCGATCTGCGGGCAGATCTTGCGGTTTTCTTCCGCGAGGGTCTGTTCGTCTTCGAGGTCCTTGAAGTTTCGCAGGCCTCGAACGATGACGTTGGCGCCCATGGATTCGGCTTGTCTTACGACGTATCGACCGATACAGACGTCGACTGTTATGTTCGGCAGATGCGCGACGGCAGCCTTGGCCATCTCCACTCGCTCCTCGGGAGCGAACGTGTACGTCTTTCGGGGATCGACCGCTACGAGGATGATGAATTCGTCGTAGAGCGGCGCCATCCGTTCGATGACGTTGATGTGGCCGTTGGTGATCGGATCGAGGCTTGCTGCATATACTGCTTTCCGTGCTTTCATATCTGAACTCCTTTCTGTTGTCTGAGGTTTCGATAGAGATCTCTCGCTCTATCTTTGAGTTGATTCAAGCTGCAGTCCGTGCGGATCACGAACTGCGCTCGGCGTTCTTTTTCCGACGCTGGAAGCTGCTGGGCGATTCGAGCTTGTATCTCCGCGTCATCCATCTTTCGATTCTCTCGCAATCTCCGAAACTGTTCGTGGGGATCGCAGGCCGCTACGATGATCGCGGCGAACCTGTCTTCGCTCTTCGTTTCGAAAAGGATGGCCGATTCGACGATGCAGATGGTGCCCGTATCAACTGAAACGACTTTTTCATGCACGGTCGCCCATACGAGAGGGTGGACCAATGCTTCAAGCAGTCGTTTCTTTTCAGGTTGTCCGAAGATGATCTCTGCAATCGCTCGGAAGTTCGCCTTGCCGTCGGGGAAGACGTTTGTGCTGAGGATGGTATTGATCTCTTGTCTGTGCGCCTCTCCCGAAATGACCTCTTTAGCGATCCGGTCGCAGTCGAGAACCAGCACATCGGGGTATTTTGAGAGGAGGGCGGCGACGGTGCTCTTGCCGCAGCCTATATTGCCGGTAAGTCCAAATGGCTTCATAAGTTTTCCTTTTGTTAAAGTTCTATTCTGTAGTGAGCGTATCAATTCGACACAAACAGTCAATAGTGTATAATAACTGTTATACAAATATGAATGAGCCAAGAAAACATCTCTCGGACCTCGGGCTCAGCGATTCAGAAGTCACTGTCTATTTAGCTATGGTTTCTGGAGCGAGAACGGCGCGTGATCTCGTTAAAGTCACGCGTCTTAAGAGACCGACGGTCTACTACGCTCTCGGCTGTTTAGAGAAGAGGGGGCTCACCAGCAAGACTGGATTGTCGGGCGACAAGAGCTTTGCCCTCGAGCCCGTGGAGAAGCTTTCTATGATCGCCAATGAAAAAGCTCTGGAGATATCTAAGCTTCAAAGCCGGATCGAGGAGATGATCCCGGCTCTCAATGTCGCTGCCTCGCCCGTCGATCAGAAACCGATGGTCGCTTTTTACGAGGGAGTAGACGCGGTCAAGAACGCGATCATGGAGATGCTCTATTGTAAGAGCAAGCGCATCAACTCCGTCGTCCCCAAGGACAACTTCTTCTGGCAGATCGGACAAGATTTCGTCGAATCGTTCATCGAAGAGCGGATCAAGCGGAATATTAAGACCAAAAATCTTTGGGAAGCTCCTATAAACAAAGCGCTTATCGAGCGTTACTACGGAAGCTTGTCCCAGGTCAGAATCCTCCCCGAAGTCATGCACGGTAAATTCCAGACCACGATCTTCCTTTATGACGATAGGACGCTCTATGTTTCTTCAAAAAGGAATAGCTACTGCGTGCTCATAACCTCTCGGGAACATGCAGATACGATGCAGGCTTGGTTCGACGGGCTTTGGAGCGTTTCGAAGGCGCACAGCAAATGACGCAGGTCTCGCGCTCGAGCTGGCCATTATCTGTTTTCTATAGTTTCGACAAGTCGGACTCGAGTTAGGACATTCCCGCGATTCCAGAGGATCACCGATCCTGCGGTCGTGAGACAGCTCGAAGCCGTCCGAGCGAAGATGTACCCTTAGCATCACAGGCCGCCGACATGCGTTCGGCGGCCTTTTTCTGCGCGTCTTTCGATTTGCTATACTTTGTCCATGGCAGACAAATCGACGATCGATTCATACGACAAGATCGCTCAAGATTTCCACGCGCGGAATCACAAGACTATCTATGGCGAGGAATATCGTTTCTTTAAAGATGCTCTTGGAAACGGCAAGCGCATCCTCGAGATCGGCTGCGGTACGGGAAGAGATGCGAGAGAGCTGATCGAACAAGGTTTCGACTATACAGGCATAGACGCCTCGGAGGGAATGCTCGCCATCGCTCGGGAAAATGCAAAAGGCGGCTCATTCAAGAAAGGCGATTTCTATGCTCTAGATTTTCCCACAGGCTCGTTCGACGGCTTTTGGGCCGCAGCGTCGTTCCTCCATGCGCCGAAAGCGGATATGGGCAAGGCGTTGTCGGAAGCGCGCAGGATATTGAGAGACGGAGGGATC
>CAZQUF010000064.1:0-4862 GCA_964596505.1 uncultured Candidatus Saccharibacteria bacterium
AGATGGATCTAAATATTAAAATGAGGGTTTGGTGTGCCGTTCTGTTACGATTATATTATATCATACGTGTGAATAAAGTCAACATTCTCTCCCCCATGAAAAAACGGCCCCGCAGGGCCGTTTTTCGTATATACCTCGTCTATGCCTTCTTTATAGGAAACCCGAGGAGTTCGAGGAATTTCTTGGTCTCCTCTTTCTTGCGGACGTTGGTGACGACGGTGATGCCGAGGCCGAAGACGTCTTTGAGCTCTTCGTCGGTGGTCTCAGGGAAAATCGAATGCTCGCGGATGCCGATCGAGTAGCCACCCATGCCGTCCATGGAGGTCGCGGGAAGGCCGCGGAAGTCTTTTGTGCGGGGGAGAGCGATGTGTACGAGCTTCTCGAGGAATGCCCACATCTTTATGCCGCGAAGGGTTACCTGGTAGCCCATAGGGTCGCCTTCGCGCGATTTGTAGGTCGCGATCGATTTCTTGGCGCCACGGAGGACCGGCTTCTGACCGGTGATCTTCATCAGGCGGTCGCCGGCGAGCTCGACCTTCTTCTTGTCCTTGAAGGAGCCGATGCCGGCCGAGACGACGACCTTGAGGATCTTCGGCGACTGCATGGCGTTCTTGTAGCCGAAGTCTTTCTTCATGACCTCGAATGCGTCTGCCTGTTTTGCTTTGAGAGTTTTCATAATGGTTTTGGCTACAGATTATTTGGCCTTGGCGACGTTCGAAACATGGAGAGGCATCTCGATATCGATGATCTGGCCTTTCGAGCCCTGCTTGGTCGGGCGCTTGTGGCGCTTGACCATATTGATGCCCTTCACGAGGACCTTGTTGTCCTTCGGCATCGATTTAACGATCTCACCGGTCTTGCCTGCATCCTTGCCTGCGAGAATCGTCACTTTGTCTCCTTTTTTTACGTGCATGGTATTGATATTAGGTTAGACGGCTGTTAGACGATCTCGGATGCGCGCGAGGCGATGGTCTGGAAGCCTTTCTCGGCGATCTCGCGAGGGATCGGACCGAAGACGCGGCCGGCGAGAGGCTCTTTCTTGCCCTTCTCGACGATGACGACGGCATTCTGGTCGAAGCGGATGTACGAGCCGTCCTTGCGCTTGGTCTCTTTGACCGATCGGACGACGACGGCGTGGAGGACGTCCTTCTTCTTGACCGACTTGCGGGGCTCGGCCTTCTGGACCGAGAGGACCACGATATCGCCTATCATGGCATAGCGCTTGGCTGCCGACCCGAGCACCTTGAATATGCGGCCTATTTTGGCGCCGGAGTTGTCTGCTATGACGACGAGTGAGCGTGGTTGAAGCATGGCGGTTTAATTAATTGAGGTATTAGAGGACTTTGAAGTTCTTGTCCTTAGAGATCGGCTTGGTCTCGACGATGGTGACCTTCTCCCCTTCTTTCTTGGTATTGCCCGCGTCATGAGCCTTGTACTTCTTGGAGATCTTCATGAAGCGCTCGTATTTCGGCACTTTGACAAAGCGGTCGACTTTGACGACGATCGTGTCCTTCATCTTGGTCGAGACGACGATGCCCTGGAGAGTCTTCGGCTTCGAGGCGGTCGCGGCAGGCGCAGCGGCTTTGACGGCGGCCTTCGCAGCCTTTGGAGCCTCTGCTTTCTTCTCTTCGGTTTTCTTGTTAAATAGAGCCATAGTATTTTGATTATGCTGCGAACTCGCGCGAGATGATGATGGTCTTCGACGGGAGCTTGGTGCCTCCCTTCCTGAGAGCCTCGCGGGCCATCGCCTCGTCGACGCCGTCGACTTCGAAGATGATCCGGCCCGGCTTGACCGGGGCGCAGTAGCCCTGGAGGTCGCCCTTGCCCTTGCCGAGCTTAACTTCCGCAGGCTTCTGGGTATACGGCATGTCAGGGAAGATGCGGATCCAGAGCTTGCCGTTCTTGCCGATCTCGCGGGAGATGACCTTGCGGGCCGATTCGATCTGCTCGGAGCGGATGCGCGACGCCGAGATAGCCTTGAGGCCGAACGAGCCGAACGAAAGGTACGTGCCGCGGGTCTCCATGCCCACCTTGTTCGGATTCTTGCGCATTACGTGCCACTTCCTGTATTTTACTTTTTTCGGTACGAGCATGGCGGTTTAGTTAATTGGCTTTAGCGTCCTTCTTGAAGACTTCGCCCTTGTAGATCCAGACTTTTATGCCGATATCGCCGTAGGTCATGTGAGCCTTCTCGCGGGCGAAATCAATGTCGGCGCGGAAGGTCTGGAGAGGGATCTGGCCCTTCTTCATGTCCTCGACGCGGGCCATTTCGGCGCCGCCGAGGCGGCCTCCGAGGAAGACGCGCACGCCTTTGACGTCGCGGTTAGCCATGACCTTCTCGATGGTCTGCTTCATGACGCGGCGGAACGGGAGGCGCTTCTCGAGAGATTCGGCGATCATATAGGCGACGATTGCGGCGTTCGACTCAGGCGAGCGGATCTCTTCGATGTCAATCTTGAGGTCCTGGCCTTTCTGGAGCTTGCCGCCGTTCTTCTGCATGAAGGCGAGGATGTCGGCCTTGAGCTTGACGGCTCCCTCGCCCTGGCGACCGATGATGATGCCTGGGCGCGAGGTCGCGATGATGACGCGGATAGCCTTCTCGTTCCTCTCTATGTTGACGTCGGCGACGTACATGCCGCGGAAGCGCTTGGCGAGGAATTCGCGGAGAAGGACGTCAGACTTGAGATACGCCTGATATTTGCCGCGGCCGGCGAACCAGCGAGACTTCCAGTCCCTGATGATGCCGAGGCGGTGCGAATATGGATGTACGGTGTGAGACATGTGATTATTTTGTAGCTTTAGCAGGGGCCTTGGCGGACTTCTTGGCCTTCGGCTCGCGGGTATCCAAGACGAGCTTTACATGGCTCGATTTCTTGAGGATGGGAAAAGCGGAACCGCGCGCGCCTGGCATGAAGCGCTTCATCGTGAGGCCCTGATTGACAGTGCACTCCTTGATAAAGAGGTTCTCGGTCGAGACGCCGAGGTTTTTGGCGTTGGCGACGGCGGAATTGATGAGCTTGGCGAGAGGGTCGGATGCGCGCTTGGTGGTCACCATGAGCATATCGAGGGCCTGAGCGACGGTCTTGCCCTTGATCAAAGCTGCGACAAGGCGGACTTTGCGGGGAGACTGTCTATAGTTCGTGAGAGATGCGGTGACCATGGTATTGATATTAGGCGGCTTTCTTCTCGGTCGTCGCAGATTTCGCCGCGGTGGCGGCAGCCATCTCAGACTCCTTCTTCTTCTGTTCGAGCTCCTTCTGCATCTTGCCGCCGTGCTTGGTGAACTTCCTGGTCAAAGAAAATTCGCCGAGGCGGTGCCCTACCATGTCTTCCGACACCAGGACCTCGACGAAATCTTTGCCGTTATGTACCCCGAACTTGAAGCCGACCATCTCCGGCGAAATGTGGCAGGAGCGGAACCACGTCTTAATAACCCCGGTCTCCTGGGGCTTCTTTCCCGCGATCTTCTTGAGAAGGCGTGGGTCTACGTTCGGTCCTTTTGAAAGGCTTCGGGTCATGAAAAGTGATTATTGGGGCAATGAATTTGAGCTCGGGCGGCTAGGCTAGAGTCGCTATGACGACGGTACCACCGGGGTGGAAAAGAAAAACTAGGTCCTACCTAGCCTTTCTACATAGTGCCTACTTACGAGCTGGTGTGAGTATCCTAGCAGAAGGCGAAAATAAGTCAAATTACGACTACCTCTTGGCGTTTTTCTTGTAGAGATTCTTCGATTCGCGTGTGATAGCGAGGATAGAGATGACGGCGATGTACGAGGCGCTCACTTCGGCCGGCATGCGGTACGAGAGACGGAGAAACGCCTGCAAGACGACAAGGAGCAAGATGAATATGGTCCAAATGATGGCGTATATCTCGCCCGGGTGCATCGATTTGTGCATGTGGTGCCAGCGGCGGAATTCCTTTTCGGCGCTATAGACGGCGAGCGCGGCGCAGTATATGCCCGCGATGGCGAGAAGGATATCGCTATCGCCGAGAATGTTCGCATTGAAATAGTCATAGACGATGGCGGCCAAAAAGACGAACGTCCAAAAGTTGACGAAGCGGTTCCAAAAGCGGAAATTGCCGACGCGATCAGAAAAATTCAGGAATGATCTCATAGTTTTATAGTAGCATAAAGCAAAACCACCAAACGTTGTTTGGTGGTTTTGCTTTTAGGATTTAATTTTGAGAGAGAACTCTGCGATGGCCTTTTGGCCCTTTACTTTTTCATCTATGGGCTCAATCTCGTACCTGTAATCCCCAGCGGACTTAAACTTCAGAGCATTCAGGCTAACTATTGATCGAAGATATGACTTACCCTTTTCAAAGAACATTTCAATCTCTTGTTCGAGGAGCGGTATTTCAGACGAGTCACGAAGTAAGATCCTTGCCTTAACTTTGAGTTCTTCTGATAAGTTACCTTCCCTTGCCCAGACAGCAACTAATTGATGCGGCAAAGGGATGACCACTCCGTCGGACGGTAACTTTGGCAAAGGAGTTTGTGGTGGAGTGATTGTAATTTCGTCAATCGTTTTGAAGAGACTAATCAAGTTGGTGCCCGAATCAATTGATGTGCTCTCGCAGATTAATGCCCATTTATTCTTTAAGTTGATTTTATTCATGGCTTTTTGTAAACATCTTTTCTTGATTACTTGTAGCAGGTGAACTCAATCTATAGGGTGTATACGTCTCAATTGATGCTATTCCATTCACAAAGAATGTATTAAGACGTGAGGCGCCCTTCAGACTATGTTGCACTTTGAGATTCTCCTTCCATTCTATAAATCTGGGATCATTCGAGACTTTCGGCTCAAACTTAAAGATCACGTTTTGATCAAGGGCATCTGCAACTTTCTTTATCAAT
>CAZQUF010000065.1:0-1611 GCA_964596505.1 uncultured Candidatus Saccharibacteria bacterium
GTTGTGTCGAACCAGATTGCGGTGGTTCCGCCTGGCGGCGAGAGCGATGCCATGGAAGGCATCCCAGTCGATCGTTCGCGGATAGGCGGTAAAGCCTGCGATTATCATCTTCGGCTTTTCGGCGACCGCCTTGACCTTGAGAGCGTCGTAATCGAGGACTTCGGTCATCTTATCGACGCCGTAGGGCACCTGGGTCCAGACCTTGCCGGTGAGGGAGACCTTGTGACCATGGGTCAAATGGCCGCCATGGTCCAGAGACATGCCCATGACTTTCTCTCCCGGAGGGATGAGAGCTACATAGACGGCGAGATTTGCTGGCGAGCCTGAAAGCGGCTGGACATTCACCGCCCATTCATCGGGCGAGAGGTTGAAGGCCTTCAACGCGCGCTCTTTGGCGAGCTCCTCTACCTTGTCGATGATCTCGTTGCCGCCATAGTAGCGGGCCGCCGGGTAGCCCTCGGCGTATTTGTTTGTGAGCTCAGAGCCGAGAGCATCGAGGACATCCTGCGACACATAATTCTCTGAGGCGATGAGATTGACAACCTTTTTCTGGCGGGTCTTTTCGGCCTTTATGAGTTTCTCTATCTGTTTGTCTTTCATAATCAAAGTGTAGCAGAGTACGGGAAATAAAAAAGACGCCCTGACTTCCGGGCGTCTCGCTTCATTCCATACCTTCTCTCTCGAGAAGCCTCTTGTCCGCTTCGAGGAGCGCGTTCAAGAGCGCGACGAACTTGCCTGGCGGTTCGGACTGCTTCGCGGATATGTGGGCCCTGACGCAAAGCGCCATGAAGCTCCTCACTTGGTCTTGGACGATGTGGATGAGGACATTTTCAGCCTGGCCTGCCGCTTCGCGGGCAAAGTCAGGGGGAAGATGTGCGCCGAGGAAACGCGATTCTACCTCATCGGCTACGACGCCGAGCTGTCGGGCAAGCTCATCGGGAAGCTCCCATATGACTTTGCCGAATACAGGATCAAGCATTACGAATTTCATTCTGATCGAACTCTACCCGTTGCGACGAGATTGTCAATTCCATCCGTCCGGCGCCATAAAAAAGCTCCCTACTGGGTAAGGAGCGAAGAGGAGGGGATGCCGGGCTGCCGGTCGAGCCACTCCTCGAATGTGCCTCGATCAAGGTCGGTCTTCGGCGTCAGGGCGAAACGCGCGAACGCGTCGACCGGCTCCCGATCAAAGCTTTCCGTCGCAGAAAGGGTCCTTTGGGCTGCCCGATGCGGGAAACAATATCTCTCTCGGCGCGACATGCCGAGCACGAATCGCGGCGTAACGATATCGAATTGAGATTGTAACTTAGGTTTCACCCAATCGAGGAACAAGAGCTCGAACGGGGATAGAAATCTCCCGTCGCAGACTTTTTCCGCGGCGCGAAGGCCTGCATAAAAGTCGACGGTCATCATGAAGCAGACCAGTATGATGGTCATCTCGATCCTTTCCGAAGGTTTCGGCGTATGGTCCTCATAAAGCCTGGGACTGATGCGCCTGAACCGAGATAGGAGGGCCTTTCTTGCGATATGAGGATCTACCGTGATCTTAAAGCGTTCAAGAGTTGGGAACATGTGTGGAGAGCGGTTTGAACCATTGTATCCCCTACTCTC
>CAZQUF010000065.1:1621-4818 GCA_964596505.1 uncultured Candidatus Saccharibacteria bacterium
GCAAAACCGATACAATAGTCGCATGAGAGAAATCATCATCGTCGACGACCTCGCGCCTGAAGCAGGCGCCATGGTTCAGGCACTGTATTCGCGGGATCCGAAAAGCGTCAAAGACCACCTTATCCAGGTCCGCGAGAAAGGCGCGGAAAAGTTCATGGCCAACTTCTACGTCGGCTACGGACACAAGTCGATCGGAGACTGCGGCACGACATCGATCTTCGTCGAGAACGTCTCGATGCTCGTCGCCAAAGCGGTCCAAGACTGGCCCCTCTATAGCGGCCAGGAAGCCTCTACGCGCTATCTCGACATGGCGGCTCAGGAAGTCTTGAATCCTCTCGGCACGCCCGAGGGAAAAGCCATTCAGGACGAATGGATGCGCTTCTACAAGCATGCCCTCGAAAAGCTCATACCCGTTCTCAAGACGCGCTTCCCTATCCAGCCAGAGCAAAAAGAGACGGTGTACGAAAAAGCCATCAAAGCGAGGGCATTCGATATCGCTCGTGGATTTTTGCCCGCGGGCGTAACGACGTTCGCTGCATGGCATACGAATCTCCGCCAGGCGTACGACCACATCAAGGAGATGCGGCACCATCCCCTCGCCGAGGTTCGCGAGGTCGCGAATATGATCCACGAAGAGCTCAAGAAAAAATATATGTCGAGCTTCTCCCATAAAGAATATCCGACAGAGGAGGAATATATCGAGAAGAGCATGGCGGAATTCGCCTTCTGGGATGACGCCGACGCGGTCAAAGGCTTTTCATACGACGCGCGGCTCCTCGACCTCAAGGGCCTCGCCCGACACCAAAAACTCCTCGCCGAACGGCCAGCAAAAGCCGAACTCCATCAGCGGCTCCGCCAGTACGGCAGCATCTCCTTCTCGTTCCCTCTCGATTTCGGATCGTACCGCGACCTCCAGCGGCACCGCTCTCTCGTCCAGGAGATGCCGCTTCTTACGACAGGTCATGGTTTCTACGCATGGTATCTCGAGCAACTGCCTGAAGACCTGCGCTCCGAGGCGCTCGCTGTCATAGCCGCCCAAGAAAAGAAGATCGCAGCCCTCAAGATTCCCGGCGATGCGCCTGAAACGGTCCGCCAGTACTATATCGCCATGGGATATACCGTCGCGGTAAAGGTTACAGGACCCCTGCCAGCTGCCGTATATACCGCCGAGCTTCGCTCAGCTGATACCGTCCATCCGACGCTCCGCATCCAGGCCCAGCGCATGGGAGACGCCATCCTCGCCGCAGTGCCCGGCATCGCCATGCATCACGACACGTCGCCGGGAACTTGGAACATCAAGCGCGGCACGCACGACATCGTCCGAAAATAAACGAAAGCCCGAGCGAGCGCTCGGGCTTTCGCTGCTATCCGCCTACTTCATATCTTTATACGTCTCGACTGCAGGGTCGAGGATAACAAGCTCGACTCCAGCTTCTTTGAATACCTCCTTGCTTCTCTTGGCGGCATGATAATCTTTTTTCGCGACGACGCGGAGAATGCCGGAGTTGATGAGTATCTTGGCGCAGGTGTAGCAAGGCGTCATATGACAATAAAGCGTGCCGCCCTCGACCGCAGTTCCTTTGCGCGCAGCGTTTGCGATCGCATTCTGCTCCGCATGCGTCGTACGGATGCAATGCTTCGACTGAGTGCCGTCTTCGTTTATGACCGTATGCATCTCATGACCGACTTCGTCGCAGTGGGCGACTCCCGCCGGCGCGCCGACGTATCCTGTGACGAGGATTCTCTTGTCCTTGACGATGATGCAGCCGGACCGGCCCCGATCGCATGTCGCTCTCTCGCCTACGACTTCCGATATCTTCGTAAAATACTCGTCCCAGGATGGGCGGGCATGCGAGCCTGCGGCAGAAGTTACCGACGCTACTTTCTTTCGAGCGGTTGTTTTAGACATAGAGAAAGTATATGCCCTGCCTTACGCCTTAGGCAACTCTTTCGGCGGGCGCATGACTTTCATGTACGGATAAAGAAAAGCGAGCAAAAAGAGCGCGAGCACGTTCATCACGCCGGCCGAAAAGAAGATGATCGAGAAGCCGTACGACTCCGCGACGAAGCCGCCGACAAGTCCGCCGATAGCCACGGCGACCGTGATGCCGCCGACGCTATAGAGGCTCCACTCCAAAGCCGCCGAACGGCTATCGATATGATGGGAGAATATGGCATAGTAAGCCGCCATCGTGCAGGCGTCGGCGACTCCCCAGAGGAGCTGGATGATGCTCAGTTGCCATATCTTTCCGAGAAACATGAGGGCAAAGCTGCATACGCTCGCGATGAGTATGCCGACGAAAAGCACCTTGAAATCGTCTTCTTCGCCGGCCCGAGAATCGAGGTAGTTGGCGATCGGGATCTGTAGGACCGACTTCATGACAGAATATACGGCGCTCGTCAGACCGATGATAGCCAGAGTCGCTCCCGCAACATGCTGGATGACGAATATTGAAAAAAGTGGAGTCCAGAGCGCGGCCGCCGTATTGATGACGAACAAGAAGCACAGGAGTATCCGAATGCTCTTATTGACCGATTTGATGGAAAATCCCATGGGAGACAGTCTAGCACCTCCCGCCTCTCCGACGAAGCTCGTTCAAGAAAAAGCCCCGCACGCGCGAGGCTTCGATGCTTGTCCCGATTTAGGCTTTCCATGCTTCCCGACCCATGCGAACGAGGGGATCGACGTCGAGCCCAAGCTCGCCGATCGCGTCTTTAATGAGGACGACCGCCGATTCAGCCGTCGGACCGACTCTTTCGAGTATGGGATGCGGCGGAGCTTGGAAGAAACGCGTAATGGAGCGCCAATTCGGAGTATCCGCCGACGGATAGATGGCGAGAAGCGGCGTACCGAGCATATTGGCGGTGCCTGCGAATACGCCGATGGGCGTCGAGTTCGCCGTCATGATGAGTACGATGAGATCGCACTCGCCGAAGGCGATACTTTCGGCGTTGAAATCGACAAGCGTGATCTCGCACGAATCGATAAGCTCAGAACGGATCATGCCGATATAGCCGGCCGTCATATCGCGCGTAGCAGATTCGAACGTATACGCAACCAAGACTTTTGTTTTGTAACTCATAGAGGAATAGGATGTGGGGTTCAGGTTCAGCGCTCACTCTACGTCGCGTCAGCAAAAATAGCAATAAACTACCTCGCAGCAAGCTGTCCCCTCGCTTCGCTCGGCGAGGTATTC
>CAZQUF010000066.1:0-4655 GCA_964596505.1 uncultured Candidatus Saccharibacteria bacterium
AGGAGCGTCTTTGTCACCTTGCGGGCCGTCGGGACGACTTCTTCCCTGGTGTCTTTCTTGACGATCGCTACGGGCAAGCAGTCCCCGAGAAGGATGTTGGATAGGCTCTCGACGCACGCCTCCCGAGCCGCGCGGACCGCCCGCGCGTGGTCTGAGGCATACTCGCGCTGGAATCGATTCGCCTTCTCCACTGCCGGTACGGCGATCGAGCTCGCGAGCCTCATCTCCCACGTGCCGACCGACCCAACGAAGCGGCCTATGGCAGACGCGTCGGTCAGAGTCTCGGGCACGATGTCGAGACGCGCGCCCGAACGAAACGTGCATCTCATGTCAGCTCCGTAATAGTCAAACGAGCTGCACATCTCGATCCTGTCGCTCTGGCCCACATCAGGCGAGAAGATGACGATCACCCACTTCATGCGGAATGTAGCGTCCAAAGCGCGCGTTGTGATTTTTTCAGTGTTCGTGTTCAAAGAGCTGGCCCTTTCTTTTGATGATTAAGGTTGAATTTAAAGGATTTCTACTGTCTTAATTATAGCATAATATTATACAGAATGTCAAATAGAACGGGAGTCCCAGGCAAGCCTCTTCCTCACAACAGAAGCGATGCCGAAAATGAGGGCTGTATAGAGCATCGCCGCATAAGGAAAGCCGTACCAGGCGAATCGTGTGCCAAAAAGCGCGTCAGCCAAGATGCCGTAGATGATCACTTCAAAGAACGAGCCGATGAGAAAACAGCCGGCGATGGCGATGAGAGCGCCCGCCCACCATGGTAGATACAAGAGAGCGATGATGAGGAGGATGTTAAAAAGCAGTCTGATCATGAAGAGTTTACTTTTTCGGAACGGATGGCGCGACGCCCTTGTCTACTTCGACAAAACGAAGCTGGCTGATATTCGCGGGCGACCTGAAAAGGACCGTCTGGACCGAATCGCTCGAATCGACCAGGATACGGTCGACGACGCCGAGAACGCGCGATCGAAGCTGGGGCACGGTCACGACCGCTCCGACGGCGAGAGGAGTCTGCGCAGGCAGCTTGAGCGTGAAATTGCCGCCGCCCTTGCCCGTCGCCTGTGCTGCGATGGTCGTCGTCCCGACAAGGACCGAGGTCTCTCTGCCCGGCGCCGAATAGAGAGCGACTTTCGATTCGCCCGCAAAGACATCGGAGATATCGCCGAGGAGCGTATCGCCCTCGGCATAGACTTTGTCGCCCTGTTTGATGCCGTCATTCGAGCCGATATCTATGACCAGAGTGTCGTAAAGCGATACCGGAGGTCGAACAAGGATGGTGCCGAGGATGAGCGCATCCTTTCCCGGCAAGCCGACGGCTGCGGCGCGCCCGAGCTGAGCTTTGAGAGCGTCGTTCTCGCTCTGGAGCGTATCACGGATGAGCAACGACTGGTCGCGCGCGGCGAGCTCTGCGGAAAGGTTCTCGTTTTCTCTGACGAGGCTGTATTTAGATCGGACAATCTCCCCCGCCGCTCCAAAGAATCCGACGACCGACGACTCGGCTTTCCATGCGACGGATGCGATCGGAAAGAGTATCGTTGGATAGGCTGACGGGAAAAAGTAATTGATGCCGAAGATGACGATAAGGGCACCGACGATGATCGTCGTCGCGAGCGCTCCTTTATGCGGCCGTTTACTGCGCCTTAGGTAGGTCATCTTCGTTTGCTATGAGGACGTCTTCGAATCGCTCGAGGTCTTCGAGGATGATGCCGGTGCCGCGCGCGACGGCCGTGAGCGGATCATCGGCGATATGGACAGGGATCTTGACGTAGTCTTCGATCAGCTTGTCGAGGCCGCGGATCAATGCGCCGCCGCCGACGAGATATATGCCGAGATGCATGACGTCCGCGAGGATCTCCGGCGGAGTCGTCTCGAGCACCTCTTTCACGGAATCGACGAGATTGTCTACGGATTGCCCTATGGCCTCGCGGATATCGGCGTCGGTCAGGATGACTTCGCGCGGCAATCCGGTGACGAGGTCGCGCCCGCGAATCGGAGCTTCGTGAGGATGGTCTCCGGCTACGACGACTCCGATGGCGATCTTCACGTCTTCGGCGGTCTTCTCGCCGATGAGGATCTTGAACTCGTTCCTGATGTACGAAATGATGTCGTTGTTGAGCCTGTCGCCGGCGATCTTGAGCGATTTCGAGCGGACGACGCCGCCGAGCGATATGACGGCGATATCGGTCGTGCCGCCGCCGATGTCGATTATCATATTGCCGGCAGGCTCGTGGACAGGCAATTTAATGCCGATCGCCGCGGCCATCGGCTGCTCGACGATGTGGACCTCGCGGGCGCCGGCGTTCTTGGTCGCGTCGCGCACGGCACGGGCTTCGACGTTGGTCACGCCCGATGGGATGCCGACGAGGACGCGCGGGCCGAAGAATTTCTTGTTCTCCTTTTGTGCCTTGTTGATGAGATAGACGATCATCTCCTCGGCGACTTCGAAATCCGAAATAACGCCCTCGACTAGGGGCCTGACCGCGGAGATGTGGGCAGGCGTCCTGCCGAGCATGTCTTTGGCCTGCGAGCCGACCGCCACGACGCGGCCGGTCTTTTGGTTCACGGCGACGACCGACGGCTCGTTGATAGTGATGCCCTCGCCCTTTACATAGACCAGGGTGTTAGCCGTGCCGAGGTCGATGCCGATGTCGTGCGAGAACGCCTTATAGAATCTGTGAACGAGTCCTTTTGCCATGATGATGTGTTATCTCTCCAGTCTAGCGATAAGTTCCTTTTCCGCAAGCTGTTCGGTCTTTCCTGTCGCGCGGTGTTTGACCTCGTAGCCGCCGGCTGCGATGGTCTTGTCGGAGACGACGATGCGGTACGGCATGCCCATGAGGTCGGCGTCGGCGAATTTCTCGCCTGGTCGGACGCCGGCGCGGTCGTCATAGAGAACCTCGACGCCCTTGTCGGCGAGCGCTTTGTAGAGACGGTCAGCTTCGACGCGAGCAGGATTCGCGCCGTTCCCGTCTTTGCCCGCGTCTTTCGAATCGACGAGAATGAGATGGGCCCTAAATGGCGCGACAGACTCCGGCCAGACGATACCCTGTTCGTCGGAGAGCGTCTCGACGATCGTGCCCATGACGCGACCAGGGCCGATGCCATAGGAGCCCATGACCACCTGCTGCTTCCCGCCTTTCTCGTCGACATACGAAAGCTCGAAAGCGTCGGAGAACCGCGTGCCGAGACTGAATATATTGCCCACCTCGACCGCCTTCTTTTCGACGAGGTCGGCGCGTTTGATGCCGAGGTCCGCGAGCACCTCGTCGGTAAGGACCTCCTTGTTCACGGCGATCTTTTTCTTCTCTTCGACATAGATGAGGTCTTCGCCCGCCTCAGTCACGGTCTGGAATTCATGGGAGTACTTTGAAAAGCTGCCGCCGGAGGCGAAGGTGACGAAAGTCCTCTCGCCGAGGCCGAGGCGATCGAATATCTTCACATATGCCTGCTTTGCCTTTTCGTAGAAGGCTTCGTGCGCCTTGGTATCTTTCGAGAACGAGTAGAGGTCTTTCATGAGGAATTCGCGGCCGCGCATGATGCCCGACTTAGCGCGCTCTTCGTTCCTGAATTTGGTCTGGAATTGATAGACGAAGCGAGGAAGATCTCGGTATGAATGGATATAGTCCTTCATGAGCGCGGTCAGGGGCTCTTCGTGGGTGAAGCCGAGGCCGACTTCAGTGCCGCTCTTCAATTTTGTTTTGAACCAGTTGTCGACGACGGCGTCGGACCAGCGACCGGTCTTGTCCCAGATCTTCTTGTCCTGGAGCGCGGTCAAGGTAAGCTCCTGCCCGCCGATAGCGTCCATCTCCTCGCGAATGACCTGAACGATATTGCCGAGGACGCGATGGCCGAGCGGCAGATAAGCATAGACGCCCGCCATCTCTTTATAGACATAGCCGGCACGGATAAGAAGCTGGGCGTTCTTGGCGACCTCGTCTTTCGGGGCCTCTTTCCTGGTTTTGGTGAAAAGCTCGGTTTGGCGCATACACGAGTGCGTTACGTGGGCCAATAATAGCCTATTTTCTATGGCTCTGTAAGGGGGTTGACATATCACATATATAGAGTATAGTAAGCATGTACTCCCTTCCATGACACGATCTTCGAAGCTTACGCGCAAAGAGCGCATCGGCATCAACATCATCAACAGCCTCGGCAGCGGCCTCATAAGCTGGTTCTGCCTCCATCTAGCGATCCGGTGTCTGCAGGCGAATCCGCCGCGGTTCATCGAGTTCGGTATATGGACGATAATGGCTATCGCTCTCATGGCTCTCACCTGGAATAAACACTGGGAATAAAGAGAGCCTACGGGCTGAAACTTCCGTTATCGGTCGAAGTCGCGTCACAGACGCGGCTTTTTTATCCCCAGAGCTTCGCGATATCGCGGTACGTTATAAAGAGCATGAGGAGTATGAGCAATCCAAAACCGATGGCATTCACCGCGTTCGTTACTTTGGGCGAGATCGCCTTTCGACGGATCGCTTCGATGACGACGAAAAGGATGCGGCCGCCGTCGAGCGCCGGAAATGGAATGAGATTGAGAACGGCGAGATTGAGAGATATGAAGCCGGTGAACGAGAGAAGGTAGGCAAAGCCGAGCTGCGACGCATCGCCCACGAGCCGCGCTATGCCGACAGGCCCGGAAA
>CAZQUF010000067.1:0-4640 GCA_964596505.1 uncultured Candidatus Saccharibacteria bacterium
GACTCACATGGACGAGGGGGTGATACGGGAATCGAAAGCCGGAGGCATAGAGAGATATTTCTCGTTCTGGGATGCGGAGGAATTCGCGGCCGAGCTCGAAAAGAACGGCTTCAAAGTCCTCAAAGCGACGAAGCGATATGAAGGAGGCCCTGACGACACGACCTGGCTCTGCTTTATCGTAAAGAAATCATGAGCGACGCCGACTATTTCGCCGAGGCGGCTAAAGAAGCGCGCAAAGCGCTCTGCCTTCGCGACAAATGCGGTGCAATCGTCGTCCTCGACGGGGAAGTCATCGGGCGGGGATATAACGGCCCGCCGCAGGACGATATCGCTTGTCGGAAATGCTGCCTCGATCTCGTCGCTTCGCCGAAGCCGAAATCCGACCGGACGTGCTGCGTCCATGCCGAATGGCGGGCGATCATAGATGCCGTCCGCGCTAAGAGAGACATACAGGGAAGCGCGCTCTATTTCACGCGCGTCGACGATACGGGCGATATCATCAGATCAGGCACGCCCTACTGCACCGTATGTAGTCGCCTCGCTCTCGATAGCGGCATAAAGACATTCGCTCTCTGGCACGAAGATGGCATCGAGCTTTACGATACGAAGGATTATAACGAGCTGTCGTATCGGTTCCATCAGAGCCTGCCGACGCCCAGAAAATAAAAAACGGGCTGCGATAGTGCGCAGCCCGTGTGGGTCTTCGTCTTGATGTGGCTTATGTGCAGTGCTTCGTGCGCGATCGTTGTGAGGCAGAAAACCCACCGACTAGCTTCGACGACGGTCTCTCGCTTTCCGCAGGTGCGCCCACATTTAGTACCTTACCTTTTTTAGTCTCAGAGTCAAGCAGTTTTGGTTTGTTATACTGGATACATGAACGAGAGCATCAAAAAGCGATTAATCGCAGCGATGACAGCGAAACAGACGAGGGAAGACCCGTCTCACGATCCCCAGCATATTCTGCGCGTTCTCCACATGGCTGAAAAGATCGCACGGAGCGAGAAGGCCGATCTCGACATCGTCGTACCCGCAGCACTCTTCCACGACATCATCGTCTACAGGAAAGATTCTCCGCAGAGCAAATACGAGACGGATGAAAGCGCGGAATATGCAGGCGGGCTTCTTCAAGGGCTCGAGGGCTATCCCCACGAGAAGATAGGGGCCGTAATGACGTGCATACGCCAGTGCTCGTTCTCCAAAGGCATCGTGCCTGACCTCTTGGAGGCGAAGATACTTCAAGACGCCGACAGGCTCGAGGCGACCGGCGCCATATCGATCATGAGGACGTTCTCTTCGTGCGGTCAGATGAACCGTCCGTTCTATGAGCCTCTCGATCCCTTTTATGTTGAGACAGACTACAAAGGTTCGAAGACAGGCCTTAGTCTTTTCTATGGCCGATTGCTTGTGGTCGAGAAGACGATGCATACGTCAGCGGCAAAAAAGATCGCTCGCAGGAGGACGGAATTTCTCGGGCGGTTTCTCAGCGAGCTCAAGCAAGAACTCGGGGAGTCTGGGGTACTCTAAAACGACCTTGATTTTTTATACATAGAATGATATAATCACAAGCACAAATATATGAACGACTTCAAGAAAAACAACCGGTTCGGGGGCGATAGGCCAGGAGGGGATAGGGGCGGCTTCAGACGCCCGGGAGGCGATGCGGGCTGGCCAAAAGAGATGTTCAAGGCGGTCTGCGCGGACTGCGGAAAGTCGTGCGAAGTCCCTTTCAAGCCGAACGGCAAGAAGCCTGTCTATTGCAAGGAATGCTTCGTCCTCCACGCCGACGACGCGCCGCAAAACGACGGTCCTCGCCGCGACGCTCCGCGAGGCGATTTCAGGCGCGACGATTTCCAGAAGCGGGAATTCCCTCGCCGCGACTTCGGACCGGCTCATACCGCGCCATTTCCTCGGCCTATGCCCCATGAGGCGAACGATAGGAAGATCGAAGACCTCCGAAAGCAGATCGACGCCGTAAACTCCAAGCTCGATAGGATCGTCTCGATCCTCATGCCTGCGCCGAAGCCGACTGAAAAAGCCGAGCCGAAAGCCGCAGAAGCTGCACCTGCGAAACCCGCAGATAAACCTGCCGCAAAGAAAGCCAAGGCGAATAAAAAATAACGGTGCTATACTGATTTCAGATAGTCGAAACTAATAGATTTATACATTCGCACATATGCATTACGTTACAAGCATGGTCAATATCTTCGGTACGAGCTTCGGCCCTATAGCGACGCTGTTCGTTCTCTGGAATCTGTTCTGGAAAGGTCTTGCCCTATGGCACGCAGCGCGGAAGAACCAGGAATGGTGGTTCATCATCCTCCTCGTCGTGAATACGGTCGGCATTCTCGAGATCATCTATCTTTTTGCCGTTCTCGGACTCAAGCCGTCGAAGCTCTTCTTCAAGGGCGCCGAAAGCCACGCCGTAAAGAGCTAGGAGCGGTATCGGGCGGGGATATGCATGAAAAAGCGCGGAACCTTGATGGTTCTGCGCTTTGCGTTTCGTTTAAATGATTGCAGGAAGAATATGCGCTATACTATTCCTATGGCACGCACTGCACCACGCAAGGCTGAGCCGGAGATAGCAGAAGCCGCTCTCGCGCGGCCTCTGCTCATCGACGCGCTCGAATATGTCCAGGAAAAGGACGACGCCCTCGATCTCGGCGCAGGCGCTTTGAACGATACGAAATATCTCTTGTCCCTCGGCTTCAAGCGCGTGACCGCCGTCGATATGGACCCCGCATCGGCCGAAAAGGCGAGCGAGATATCTCTCGGCGGCTTTACGTTCGTCCAGAGCGCCTACGCCGATTTCAAATTTCCAAAAGCGCGCTACGACGTCGTCAACGCCCAGTATGCTCTCCCGTTCAACCCGCCGGGAACTTTCAACGAAGTCCTTCGCAAAGTGATCGCATCTCTCAAGCCGAACGGCGTCTTCGTCGGACAATTCTTCGGCAAGCGCGATAGCATGAACGTCAAAGATAGCGGCAAGACTTTTCATACGATCGATGAGGCGAAGAAGCTCCTCTCGGATCTCCATCTCAAAGACTTTAGAGAGGAGGAAGAGGGCGGCAGGCACGTCTTCCATTTCATCGCTATCAAATAGCGCGGCGGTTTGTTTTGAATGCAGCGACGAAATTCGCCGCTTTGTCTCTCTCGGCTATGGCTTTGCGCGTCGCGGTCTCGATAGGCGCGAGCAAAGATTCGAGATATGCGCCATCGACGACCGCTGAACAAGTTTCGGCGGCTTTTCGCGCGGAATAGAGACGGTAATATATCTTGCGCACGATCGCGTCTATCCCTTTCGACCAGAATGCCTTCCGAAGGTCGCGCATGTCTTTTGCCTCCATTCGTCCATGGTCCGTCTGGCACGCGCGGCCCAAGACCGTCTGTGCCGCGCTATTGACATGGCCTTTCTTCAGGTCTTCTTCCCAATCGTGCGCGTCGTCATTGAGCTGTCGAGCGACGAGATAGTGCGTAAAAAAGCTTTCCATGGCCTTGAAGAGCGGCGCGTCGGGAGCGTAGCCTGATCTCATGAGCATGATAAGGGGGCCGAGGGCGTGGCCGAAAGCGCGTTCGGCGAGCGCGTCGCCGCCTTGGGCCCTTCCGGCCGCTCTGCATATCGCCTCCGCGGCATTCGTCTTATCCATGAGCAGAAAGGTCTCTCTAGCGTAGGCTCTGCCTTGGTCATGAGGCGCTTCTGCTTCGAAGAGGCGCAGAGATTCGCGGATGCATATGTTCGAGAGGGGCAAAAGCTCTCGGCCCACGTCGTCGTCCATGATATCGTCTTGGATGGTATAGCCGACCCAACCGAGGAGATTGGCGCAGCCGAGGCTCGCAGTGAGACCCTCCGCATCATGCGTCTTCTCGTGCAGGGTTTGGGCAAATCGATAGGGTAGGAGTCCTACGAATTCGTCCATTCCGCTTTTTTCGAATCTCTTCAACGCTCCATCCAAACCCTCGCGCATGCCATGAGCCGAGGCAAAAGCACGGGCTCTTTCCTTGATCGATGCGAGCATTTCGACTTTCTCCGGATCCGCGCGCGAGGCTGTCCGCCTCGATTTCTTGAAGAGAGCAAACGCTTCGAGACAAAAAGCCGTCGTGAGAGCGCGCGACCCAGCGAGATATCGTCGATCTTCTTTTATCTCTTCCGTATACATTCCGCACGCAGGCCACATGCCGTCGGTCTCGGCGCGCGTCTCGAGCCTCGCCCTGCCGGCCTCCACCGCCCGAACGATACCCGCGGAGGGATCTATAGTTCCGCTCTGAGAGAGGCGGATGAGCGTCGAGAGAGCGAGCGCGGTATCGAGGACGGACGAGCCCTTATCGGAAATCGTCCGCGCAGCCTTCTCTGCGAGCCTATGGCCCAAGACTCTCGTGTCGGGCTTGTCCGTCTCTCTCGCTGCGACATATCGGGTGAGAAAGTATGTCGCTGCCGTTTCCGAATAATAGCGGGATGAAAGGTCGTCCGAATCGATTCTTTGCCTGATATATGCGTCGAGGGGTTCAAGGAATACGTCGCTCGTCTTAAGGAGGTAAGCGATATTGGCATTTACGACGATATCGATGTCGGTCGATACGTTGCTCTGTCGATCGACGATCCATGTCCTATAAGGGCCGCCGGGTTTTTCTTCGCTCCGTATGAG
>CAZQUF010000068.1:0-4623 GCA_964596505.1 uncultured Candidatus Saccharibacteria bacterium
CAACGTCGCAGCTCATGGTACCGATGTCTCTATCGGCGACGGCGCTCACTCGAACGCTGCGTTCGTGATCGGCGTCTACGTCAACGGAACTCAGGTCGAGGCTGCAACCACGACCCTTCCGGTCTCGTATGACAAGCCAACCTCCGGCATCTCGACTGTTGGAAACAACTACGTCGTTGCTGACGGTTCTACGGCTACGTTCACGGCTCGCGCTTCGTTCACTGGCCCTAACGGTATCTACGTCCCTGCGGGCGGCATCGTTACGACCCGTGTCGAGAAGATCGACTGGAACAGCACTGCTACCACCTACGTCTCAGATACGTTCCGTGCAACGTCTGACGGAGCTGGTAACGTTGTTACCCTCTAGTCCGGTCCCGAGCGCTCTCTCCTAGTCCGCAAGGATTATCTGAGAATGGCTTAGCAAAAGCCGCCCGAAAGGGCGGCTTTTGCGTTGGTTAAATTTGATATAATGGCGGCATGAAAAGATATACACGTTCCTCCGCCGCTTTGGCTCTCGCAGCCTCTACGGCTGCTGCGCTTCTCTCGTTCGTCGGTCTTGTTCGCGCCTATGAGCTGCCGAACGACTTTTGCCATACCTTCAAAACGGATCTCTCTCTCGGAAATTCGGGCACGGAAGTCGTCGCCCTGACGCAGATCCTCGCCGATAGAGGGTATCTCGACGACGGCCATGCGGGCTTTTCGACGTACGACGCGCTCGTCGCCCAGGCAGTGTCCGCCTTTCAGGAGACATACAAGTCTGCGATATTGACCCCTGGCGGTCTTACAAAAGGGAATGGTAGAACGGGCCCGGCGACGCGCGCCAAGCTCAATCAGCTCTATTCGTCCTGTCCGATCGTACGGGCGTCCGAGCAGCCTACCCTTACCGGCTCTGCGCCGACGATAACGAGCGCGGGCGTCTCCATACCCGGTCCGACGGCGCGCAATGGCGGTGGCGATGCGATCAGAGCCTCGGTAGGCTTTACGTTCACGCTCACTAATAACTACAACGGCGACATCTATGTCGAGAAAGACCCGCGTCGCTCTATAGCCACGGTGAGCAGCCTCGACACGGCCGGAGCCTACGTCAATGCTCTCTATTCGACGACTGATAACGTTGCGGATACGACCCTCTATTTCGACATCGCGCCTCGCGCCTCGCGCCAATTCCAGGCAGCAGTTCTGCTTGATAACTCCCAAAATCCAAACGGCTCGGTCTACGCCTATGTGAAGATACCGCGTATCCTCTATTCGACGTCGACTCCCTCGACCTCATATACCGTGGATAGGGCATCGCTCTTCACCGATAAGCTCGGTTCGAACAGCATCCTTCTCGGCATTTAAGATATACTTATCACTATGAAAGAAAGAGCGGATAGAATAGGCGCGCGGCAGGGAGGCTTTATAAAGAAAGTCATGCTCGTCGTGGTGCTCGTCTGCATCGTATTCGCCGTCTTCACCGCGCTCGCGCGCTATGTCGGCGTAGGGTCGTTTAGCAGCATCACCGAGCTTCCGAGCGCGACATCGACGTCGACGTCGTACGCCGCGTCCCAACTTCCTTCGGGGAATAATCCTCTTCTCGGCTTTCTGACCAATCCATCTAACGATACGTACGGTAGGCCGACGTACGGACAGGGCGGCTCATCAGGCTCCCAACCGCCTGGGCAATCTCCCTACGCGGGACAGGTTTATGTGAGCGCCGGCGATACCTCTACCATCCAGCCATCTCAGGAATATGTCACTATTCGAAATTCGGGGCAGGGCCCTGTTGATATAACCGGTTGGACCCTCACGAACGGTAAAGGCACTCGCCCGATCCAGACGAGCGAGAATAGCTATATCTATCCCGTAGCCGATTCGGCGACTATCGGCCAGGGTACGGAGTTCCTCGATCCGTCCGACGTCTTCGATCTCGGTCCGATCATCCTCGCGCCGGGCGATAACGCCATCGTCACGACGGGCGGACCGTTCATCGCGTATCCATACAAGATATCGACGAGCTTCCGCGAGAATATCTGCGAAGGCTACCTCAGAGACTATCCGTTCGAGCCGTCGCTCTCGCGACAGTGCCCATATGCCACGAACGATCCGACGATCAATACCGTGACCGACCAGTGCTACGACTACATGAGATCGCTCTCTGCGTGCGAAGATCCCGAGAAATATGACAAGGATAACTTTGACGGGCAGACGAGCCAGTGCCAAGCCTTTATGACGGCGCGCTTGAGCTACGGGGCCTGCGTCGCCGGCCATAAGAGCGACGCGAACTTCTCGATGAGCCAGTGGCGAATATTCCTCGGCAAGCAGAGAGAGATGTGGGCTGACAGCCGCGAGACGATATCGCTCTACGACGCCAACAACTTGCTCGTCGATCAAAAAAGTTATTAAATTTTCTTCATCATTTCTTAATGGTCCGTATGCGAGGATATCTGCATGCGGACTTTTTTCAGAAGAAAAAGATATGCGAGCGCGAATAGGGCGGCCGTCCGGCTGGTGCTTTTTTCGTGCGCCTTTGCTCTTATACCGGCGAGCGTGAGCGCCGCCGCTGCTATCAGTGAAGTCATGTATGACGTGCCGGGCACTGATACCGGCAGAGAATGGATCGAGGTCCAGAACACCGGCGCGAGCGCCATCGACCTCTCGGCGTGGAAGCTTTTCGAGGCGAATACGAATCACAAGATATCGGCGGTCGGCGCGGCGACTGTATCTGCCGGGGGATTCGCGGTCGTCGCCGACGATCCTGATAAGTTCCGTATCGACAATCCGGGCTTCGCAGGCTTGCTTTTCGATAGCTCGTTCTCTCTGAGCAATACAGGCGAAACTCTCGTTCTGCATGACGATACAGGAGCGACCGCAGATAGCGTGACCTATGATCCCTCGATCGGGGCGGGCGGCGACGGCAATTCTCTCCAAAAGACCGCGAGCGGATCATGGATAGCGGCGGCGCCTACGCCCGGGTCAGCGACTACCGCGACGCGATCGATACCTGCGGCTAATCCGGGAGCTTCGTCCGGCGGCTCGAATATTCAGACGGCCTCGACGACGGTCCAAACAGAAAGCTCGACCTCAGGCGGCGGCTCTTCTGCCGATCAATCGAGCATCTCTACCCATAGCAGTCAGGAAGCGGTCTCGGCTTCTTATGGCGCGCCTGACTTTCAGATCAGCGCCGGTAGGCCGCGGGTCGGATTCGTCGGAGCGCCGCTCGAATTCGAAGCGAAAGTCGTAAAGTCTGCCGATATTCCTGTCGGAAGCAACATTCGGGCGGTCTGGTCTCTAGGAGACGGGACGCAATTGACGGGCCAGAGCATAGCGCATGCATATGCATACCCGGGCGATTATATCGTCGTTGCGAACGGGGATTACGGATCGGCGCATGCGGTCGCGCGGGTAGATGTGAGGATCGAAGCGCCCGTGCTCTCGCTTTCTCTGCTGTTTAACGGCGTCGAAGTGTCCAATAGAGCCAAAGACGAGGTGAATCTCGGGGGCTTTATCCTCGAGGACTCGCGGACCCGATTCATATTCCCCCAAGATACGATCGTGCCGCCTCTCTCATCGATCACGCTTTCATTCGCCTCGATCGGCATGGATCGGGCGCGCGGCTTCGTACGGGTAGCGAACCCGGCGGGGAATGTGCTCAATCAGATATCTGTCTCCGCCGACTCTGCGGCCGAACGACAAGCTTCTTCGTCGGAACCGCTCATCGCGCTGCCGCAGGGCCTTACTGCTGAGGACCTAAAGACCCGCCTTATGCAAGCACTGGAGATCGGCGGCTAAGGATTCCATTATTTATCGATACTATCTTAAATGCTATGATGACCCCATGTTCGACAAGACTTTCTTCAAACTCGCTCTCGGCCTTCTGGCGATCGTCCTCGTATCCCTCGCTGGTCTCTACATTGCCAACCACGCTCAAAATGGCGGCTCTCAAAGCGTCGCCGGAGCTGTTCAAGAGAAGAATTAGCCTCTTCGGTCCAGGGGTCGCTTTATTTCTCCTTCTCCTCGCCTTTCCGCATGCGAACCTATTGGCGGCGAATATCGCGACATCGACGCCCGATGACTCTTCGGTCTTTCAGCTCGAGACAGACGGCGCGCCATCGTCGTTCAACGGCGGAAGCGACGGCAACTATCAAACGCTTGGGAACGGGCTTTCGGGCACGCTCCGCGGCGTCGAGCTTGCCTACGGTGCCGATACAACGTACTACGCGGTGAACATGGCCGTCATGGTCGATGAATGCTCGACGGCGCTCTACGATCATTGCTCTACGATAGCGTCGAGCCCTCGATTGGGCGGCAGTTGGGACGGGCGACGAGAGTTCGATATGCCCTCGTACGACCTTAAACCCTGCAAGTATTATCGAATCGTTATCTCTGTGAACGGCTCCTTCGGTTCATTGGGCCAGGTATTCGTCTATGGATCCGCGAACGACGACTATAGCTATGGCGCTTTTACCACTCATAGCCCGTTCGACCTCTTCTTCATCGTGCATGGCGCGTCTCGAATCCCGCCTGCGCCATTTTGCCCGGCTCCGGTCGTCATCATCCCCGGCGTCCTCGGCTCGTGGCAAAAGAACGGTTCGTGGGTCATCGATCCGGTCTTTCATACCTATGACAACCTGATAGATACCC
>CAZQUF010000069.1:0-4482 GCA_964596505.1 uncultured Candidatus Saccharibacteria bacterium
ATGCGACGATACTGGACGCCGACGCCCTGCTTCTCGTCGAAGCCCCACGAACTCTTGCCGGGAATACGGAACGCCGGATGGTTGAGGACGAGGACGAACCTGCCGCCGGGCTTCATGACCCGCGAGACTTCTTTAAAGGCGAGGGCCATCTTTTCGATATTCTGGATAGCCAGGACGCAGAGCGCAGCATCGAACGAGCCGTTTTTGAATGGGTGGAGGTCGTCGGCGGAAGAAACATAGAACTCCTGATTGTGCATGGCGTGCGTCCGGGCGATATCGACGAGCTCGGGCGCGATGTCGACGCCGGTGACGAATGCGCCCTCCGCGGCGAGCGAATGCGAGAAGAAGCCCTGCCCGCAGGCCAGGTCGAGGATCTTGTCTCCCCTCTTCGGCGCCATGATGCGCAAGACGTTCGGCAAGATGACCTGCGATTGGTACGACTCTTCGTCGTTCACGACCCTATCGTACCAGCCCGCGACCGAGCCCCAGGATGTTTTCATGGCTTTATAGTAGCAGATTCTTCAGACGGAGGAGAGACCGCCTGATCGAAATCGATAAGATAGACGCGCGGCCGGCGCGAGAGGTCGATGCCTCCTTTTTCGTCGCGAAAGAATCTCAGGCAGAAGTTCCCGTTATGCGTATGGCCGTGTTCGAAATGCCGGGCTTTGAGAAGCTGTTTGATTTCCTCTATATCCCTTTCGATCTCGGCTACGAAAAGCTGTGACTTATTGAGCCAGGCGCTAAAGCTTAGATCGAGCACGCCGCTATACACCTCGACAAAGCCTTCTTTGTTCGACTTAAAAGAGTCGATGGGCTCCACCGGGACATAGTCGAAACCGGCTTTCGACCAAAAATCATAGTCTTCATAGAGCTCTTTCCAGGCCTTAAAAGCCTTGGGAGTTATGTGCCTCACGATGGCTTTGCCTCGAAGCTCTCTGCCGACAAGCGTCGTCTCAGAGCCTGTCTTAAAGAATCGAGCTCGAGGGACGAGGCTCTTTTCGTCAAATACGGCTTTTTTATAGAGTGGCGCCTCGATGACGAGCTCGGGACATCGCTTCAAGGCGAGCGCGAAGAGGGCTTTTCGCATGTCAGGCGCTGCGTACTCGATAGCGTCTATATGCCAATGCGATACCTCTCTATCAGGATCCGTGAGAACGTCGCCGATATCGGCTGCGATATGCTCCCGAAGATGGCCTTCGTCGTTGCTTGTCGCGAATTCGGCTTCAGAGGCGCAAATAGCCCATGTCTCGAGGTCGTCTTGATAGAGGCCCGCGCTGATACAGTCGTATATGCTCGCCCTGTCGACGGTGAGAAGGTTCGGGATCATGCGTGCATAAAGCCGCCTCTCCTCTACTTTTTTAGCGGAGAGGCCATCGAGGATCATACGGCGCATGATATCTCTAAACAGAAACCGATCTACGGCGTTCAGACGCTCGACAAGGTCTGAGCACTGCGATTCAATCTGTGGATCGCTGCTCTCCAAACCGGACGTCACGAGAGCGAGGAGCTTCGGATACAACACATATGTGAATTCCTTCGGCGCATTGCGAAAGAAGGATCCGAGATACCGAGCCTTAAAAGACAGATCTTTCGTATCGATGACAGTATCTACGATAGAGATCACCTCGTCTCGAAACTTCGAATACTTCCCTTGAGACATGCTCGCGAGCTCGATGCAACACCAATTAACGACAGCTAGGTCGTCTCCCGTGAGCGCGAGTCGAATGATGTCGCCCTGCTCTTCGGGAGGCACCGACCTTAACATTGCGATGGATATGACCCGAACATCTGAATCATGAGAAGACATTCCCTCTCGAATGATCGCAGCTCGTTCATTCGGCGCTGCGCTATGGATCCGCCGTTGCATATCTTCGATCGGATCGTCCGGTATGTCGGGAATCTCCTGCGACTCGAATCTCTCGCTGTCTTTCGCATACCTCTCGAGCGCATGCATGGTGATATCGCCCCGACCGGCGACCTTGTACATGTCGATATGCGCCAAAAGGCTTTCTGATCTCGGGCGCTCTGCGATAGCGTCTGTGGCTCTCTCTGCGGCTTCTGTGGATTTCATGGTCATATGATATCAAAAAGAAAAAGACCGCGCGCGAGGCGGGGTCTTTGAGATGCTTATTTCACGTTCGCTGCAGCATTTTCGACGAAGAGATCGGTGACTGAGATCGTGCCGTCCGAACCCATCGCGAGATAAGGCGGACTCTCGCGCCAGGGCCCTCCGCAGAAAATCGCTCCGTTCGAGTCGTCAAACCACATACCCATGAGACCGAAAAGCAGCCGATTCTGCTCTAGATTCTCTTGTCGGTAGAAATCGATGAGCTCCGCGAGCGTGAACCATGCCCACGTGTCGCCCTTTCGCTCGGCCAAAAAGCGCACGAGATATTCGGCTGCAGTCTCGATCTCGCATTTTCCGAAGGTACAGGTGAACCCGGCCTTGAGGATAACAGAGGGGCGAGGCAGGGCCGCGCCGCGATCCTCAAACTGCTGGGCCGGTATGGCAGCCATGTAGCGGCGTTGTAAAGGCATTTCTGTATGCGTAGGCATGGTAACTAGTTCCTTTCTCTGAAGGTTAAAAGACTCTGTTTCTCGGCCCAGATGAGTCTTCTCGACCGCAAAGTCAAGCCACCAAGCTGTTCGTTTAGCAAAAGAGAGTTTATGTGTAATGTTATTGATAGAGACACACGTTAAGATGCGTAATAAACTTCACTCGAACGAAACGGAGAGAATCGCCGGAAGATTGGGGCACAACGAATACTCCCTCCAATTGACAATTCCGCGACCAGTGCTAGGATTTAGATACGCAATTCACTGGGGTTTAATAACTAGCGAAAATATCCAGAAATTGCTTGAATTAGTGTTTGGCGATATGTACCACATCATGAAAGTAACTCATCAGCGATTGAATGGGATTGGCGGCAGCTAAGCTCGCCGCATTCACGCCGGAATGGCATTACGCAGGAGCGATCGACTAGAAACGATCGATGCGAAAGTCAGTACCAAGGGCCCCTGCGGGCCCTTTTTCTTGTGTCTATTTCTTCCCTGCGCGCTTTCGGGAAGCTGCCGCGGGCTTTTTCGCGGAAGCTCTCTTTGTCGCGCGTCCCGGCGCTTTCAAGAGCGTCGTTTTGATGCCGTTCCAGTGGTCGCGCATCTCCTGCATGAACGTAGTGAGCTCATGGGGATCGATGCTCTTGATCTGGCGATATTTCGCGACGATGGCGTTCACCGCGCTCATGTAGCCGGATTCGGTCACATCTTCGGCTTTCTCGAGCTCTTCGATGACCTCGCCCTTTGCCTTGAGCATCCAACCGCGGACTTTGGCGCGATTCTTGGCGGCGTCTTTGGATCCATAGAGATAATAGGCGCCGACGGCGGCCGCCGTGAGGCCCGCGATGCCGGCGATGACCGCTCCCGCCTTCGCTCCGTTCTTGTGTTCGCTATTCATAGGTATATAGGTTAGTTATATCGTATCGATTGTTATTCCGTACCCTCTTCCGTCTTGTTCGTTGTTTTCGCTTTCGTCTTTTTCACCGCGTCTCTCACAAAGAAGGTACGCACGAGGTCGACGACGTGCTTCCATTTGACGCCTTCGTCGCGGAGAGAGGCGCGAAGCTTTTGGATATCCGCCAGGATCTCGCCCCACTCGGCCTTGCCCTTGTCGGTGATATCGCGGAGATTCTTAAGGATACCGATGAGAAAGACGAGGGCGACTACGATAGCCGCAGCGATGGTGACGAGAGCGATAGTCGATACGAAGAAGAAGATATCGGCGTGGATAAATGATGTGTTAGGCATGCGATTATTATATGTATTATATGCGATTAGTCGACGTGCCGAAAGCCACAGGGAACGAGACGGATACTTCTAACTCGGGTCTGCCCGAAGGATTGTCATTTTTGAGGCGAATGTAGCCGCGAGTGCTCGTGCCTTGTTTAAACGATATCTTGGCGGTAAAGGGTACATAGCCCTGAGCCGTCCAGTCTGTCTGGGCGGTCGCCTGGCCGGAGCCGATGACCGTCGTTTGATCTGCCGCGAGGACATCTACCGGAAATACCGCTTCGAAATACATTCTTCCGAGCGCCCGGCCGGAGATCTCCGCCGGAGAGGATATCGCCTGCCCTGCCGCGGGCGCGTCGAGGAAGGCGAGGTCGGCCGAAAGCTTTTGATACGGCACGTCAAACGCGAAGATCGCGTAGACGGCGAGGGCGATGACGACGGCGGCTATGATGATCTTCGTGCGGAATGACATAGAGCGGAGTCGAGATTACCTGATAGCGAACGAGGCCCGTACGGTGACCATGATCTCTTTGTCGATGCTCGACGTGTCGTAGGTACCGTAATCGGAGACGTCGACGGAATTAGGAGACATGACCTGGACGACGCCGAGAGAGGCCGACTTGAGAGGGCCGACGGTCTGGCCCGACGGCTCGGCGAGCTTGGCGGCGCGCGCCTTGGCGTCGCGGATAGCGTCGG
>CAZQUF010000070.1:0-4405 GCA_964596505.1 uncultured Candidatus Saccharibacteria bacterium
TTGCGTATCCATCTTAGGCAAAAAATACGTGGCCAAATGCTTAAGATCTCCCTTAAGATTCGCATCTGTAGAAAAGCGCTCAGCGAGAGACGGCTGCTTTTCGACGCCGGTAACCGCATCAGGTTGAAGTTGTGGCATTTCGTTTGGATTCATGTGTTTTTAATGCTTTTAACCTTTGTGGGTAATATTATACTATAAGTATATCGATAACGCAAGTAGACCCCACCCAGAAACTGGCCTACCAACTGCCTCCTCCCCCGCCGCCGCCACCGCCTCCCGAGAAACCTCCTCCGCCCGAGCCGGATGAAGAGCCCGGAGCGGCGCTCGGCGACGAGGTGAGAGACGACCCGCTCGCGCTCGAGAACGCAGACATGTGGGTCGCGAATATGCCCGCATTGAAGGCGCTCATCGTCGGATCGCTATACCACGTCGGAGGGGCGAGGGTTATGCCTTCGAACACCTTCACCCACTGTTTCTCGACGCCGAGGGCGATGGCATAGGGCAGAAACTTCTCGAATACGCCTTGGCTCTTTTCAGGCGCATCGTGGAAAGCGATGCGGTCTTTCTCCGCGACGGACAGATAGAGCTTGAGGCCTTGGACCGCTTCCCTAGCCGCAGCGCCTTTTGGAGTCATGCGACGCGGCATGATCGCCAGAAAGACTACTGCTATAACGACGGACAAAACGAAAGCGATCGCGAACGCCGTACCCGCCTCGTCGCTCAGGACGTACGAGATAGTCGGGCTCCCGAGACTCACGCCGAAGAATAGGACGCAGAAGCCGAGAATCGCGATATTAGTAAAGCGGGACGTTCCGTTCATCACGAGCCCATCGCCCGCCTTCACTTTCTGATCGAAGTAGCCGCTTTCGATGAGAGAGGTCTGGGCGGTTGTAGCGACGCTCTGAGCGGTCGTGTAGAATGCGTTCCTGAGGCTTGAAAGGCGGACCGCAGACCCTTGCGCAGGAGTCGCGCTCTGGCTTACAGGCTGAGGAGCCGACTGCTCGGCGATGTCCCGGGCGAGGGCGCGGATACCGCCGCCGAAGATCCCCTTGCTCCCAAGCTGGCTAATGATTTGGAGCGGATTGACGACGCTTTGCGGATTTCGCCCGAGAGCGAGGGGGGCAACGGGGGCAAAAAGTCCCTCGAACAAAAGCCTGTCCGATGCGGAAAGATCGACGTCTGCCTCCTTAAGCTTCGATATCTCATAGTCGCCGGCGATGCGGCTTATCTTCAGATAGCCGCGCACGGCCAGATAGATGATCTCTGCTGAAAGCGATGGACCGAAAGACTGTTTGAGGATATAGCGCGTCTGCATGGGCGAAAGACCGTCAGGAGCTTCATAGCGCGCGATGATGATGCCGCTTCCCCTGAGACTGCGTCTTCGCGCGCGCCAGAAGCAAAAGAGCGCGACGAAAACGATCACAGGTAGCGCAAAGAGCCACAGCCCGCCCGATATGAAATCAGAGATCGCGTAGCGCATCGCTTGGGCCGCGGTCGGAACGGAGACGATGCCCTTAGGGAAACCTACAGCGACCGTCAGGCCGCTGCCCGCATCTAATTGTCCGGGAGCTGAGAAAGAAATCTGATTGCCGTTCACGGCCAGAGAGTCATCGCAGCGATCCGTACTTCCTGCAGGTCCGAAATAGCAGGATGTTTTGAGCGGACTTTGAGCTACTGCCTGCGGCAGAGTGACCGTCGCGCTCGCTCGAGCGATCGGTACGAGCCATTCATTGCCTGTAGCATTCCAATATATTTCGTCAAAGTCTTTGAAATAGCCTATAGGCCTATCGACCGTGTATGAGATGACATACTCGTGGATGCCGGTAACGGTGTTATCTGGGTCACCGATCTTGATCCGTTCGTCAGGGCCAGTATGCGAGAGACTGAATGTATACGGCGCTCCATTCTCGTCGCTGACGGCGATGTCAGAGAGGCGAAAGCTCCAGGACGATCCATCGCTCGCACGATAATCGACGGGGATATCGCGATAGATGCCGTGCTTGTACTGATCCGCGAAATCGTAGACGATATCCTCCGTCACGCGGGCGGAAGCATCTGCCGCGACGACGACCTGCGTATCGAAACTGCGGATATGCTCGCCATATATGCCATCGTCTGCTGGGCCTGTCTGAGCCCAGAGGGCACTCGGGAAAGCCAAGAAGATGGCCGGAACAAGCCACGTGAGCAAAATGTGGGTTCGTTTCATATAAATGCTCTCATAACTACAGAGGCGATTATGGCGATCGAACCGATCACCGAGATCCGAGCGACCTTGAAAACGAGAGACGACCTGTCTTTTTTCCATATCAAGACCAGAACGCCTACGACGCCGATCGCCGCAGCGACGAGCGCGAGATACTTGAAAGCTCCGCACCATGACGACACATCCTCATATCGATTGAAAGCGCATCCGCCCTCCGTCGGCAGAGAAACGACAATCACAAGCCCATAGCACATCAGAGAGACGAGCGAGCCGAGAACTTTCATAGCTTAGAATTTGACCTCGACATTCGCTTTCTCGCTTTCATCGGCGACAAAGAATTCCATCTGCACGAAATGGAACATGCCTGCCACGAGGTTAGAAGGAAACGACTGGATGCGCGTATTCAGCTCGCGGACATTCCCGTTGTAGAAACGGCGCGACATCTGGATCTTGTCTTCGGTATCCGCGAGCTGGCGTTGGAGATCGAGAAAGCCCTGGTTCGCCTGGAGCTGGGGATATGCCTCGGCGATAGCGAAGACCGATTTGAGGGCATTCGAGAGGACGCCCTCAGCCTTGCCCTTCTCGTCTATCGACTGCGCGCCGAGAGCGGCGGCGCGTGCTTTCGTCACATCGTCGAAAACCGTTTGTTCGTGAGTCGCGTAGCCTTTGACGGTATTTACGAGATTCGGAATAAGGTCATATCGGCGCTTGAGCTGGACGTCGATATCAGACCAGGCCTCTTTCGAGCCGTTGACGAGCCTTACAAGGCCGTTATACGAGGCTGCGAGCCAGATGGCGAGGATGACTGCTATTCCGATAACGATGAGAAGGATTGTCATATCTATATCGCTATTTAATAATGCCCTAAGCGTAGCAAGTATAACAGGAGGGGGCTAGTAGGCTGATCCGTCGCCGTGCCTATGGATCGGAGTGGCGAGCCACGTATCGCCGTCTTTATAATCGTACGATTCGATCTCTGTACCGCCGTCGCCATATACTACCTCCTCCATGAGACGCCCCGTATCCGCGTCGTAGAACTTCACGTGGCCCACATAATCGCCTTTGGCATATGCGCCTTCGGCAGTAAGCACGCCCTTGTCGGACCATTCTTTGAACGGACCGTCCTTCTCGGGATAGCCGTATGAATCGAGGGCATAGCCGTATTCGGCTTCTTTCACGCCGTTCTCATAATAGTCGACTTCGCTCGCGAGAGCGTCGTCTGCGTAGACTTTTTGGGCGCTCGGCTTTCCATTCATCCAGTATTCGACGGCGGGACCGTCCATTTTCCCGTCGACGTAGGTGACCTGCTGTTTCAACGTGCCTGTATCTTCGAAATATTCTTTGTATTGTCCGGTGAAATATCCGGCGGCATAAGAGACCTCGGACTGGAGCTTGCCGCTCTTGAAATACGTTTTTGCGGGACCGTTCTTTTGGTCGTTCAGATACATGTATTGCTCTTCTACGGTCTTGCCGTCTTCGTAATAGATCGTATCGACGCCGTTCTTCTTGCCGTTTTGGACGGCGTAGACTTCTTTCAGCTTTCCGTCGGGATAATTCCGCTTTACCGTTTCGCTCGCACCGGACGAAGAGCCGCCGGTCGAGCTCGATGCGCCGCACAAAGAGAGCCCTTGGACCCGATTGCCGTTCTGCCAGCAGTATTCGCTGATCACCACCCCCGTTGCGGAGTTATAGGTTATCTCTATGCCGTCCGAGACCCCTGCTTTATATGTATCGAGGCTTTCAAGCCTTCCCTGCTGGTCATACTTCTTGATCTGTCCGTCGGGCTTGTCTGCCTTGTACGCCCCCTCTTCGCTCAAAACGCCGGGCGCTGAGTATACGACATATGGACCGTCGAGCGAATCGTCCGCATACGACGTCGAGCTTTTAAGCGAATATGCGAGAGGCGCAGAGAACCACTCTTTATCGACGCCGTTCTTTTGCCCATTCTTATATGTAAGCTCTTCCCTCAGCCTGCCATCCTGATCATATCGGCGAGCGAGGCCGTCCTGCAGCCCGTCTGTGAGCGGCGTCTCTGACTCGAGCGAACCGTTATCGTAGTACGTCCTCTCTACAGTGGTCGTACTCGTATTCGCGGCGACTGCGGCGGCTGCGGCATCGGCGGCAGTAGAGGCTTCCTCCGCGGCGCCGTCAGCCTCCTCGGGATCTTGAGGCTCGCGAGGGTCGACGGCGGCAGGCATCGAC
>CAZQUF010000071.1:0-4257 GCA_964596505.1 uncultured Candidatus Saccharibacteria bacterium
CGGTGCCGTCAGGATCTTTGACTCGCGCGTTATCGGCGCGGAATAATTTCGTAAAGATCTTTGCTTGCGCGTCTTTAGGGATGCCATAGCCGGTATCGGCGATCGAAAGGCAGATATCCAAGCCGTCTACTTTCGCATTGACGGAGATTTTCCCTCCGAGAGGGGTATATTTGACCGCGTTGGAAAGCAGATTCTGGCAGATCATCCGCGTGATGATTAGGTCGGCATTGATTACAGGAAGGTCTTTCTGGACATTCGTGCTCACGAGCAATTTTCCGTCTTTGATGCGCGCCTCGAGCTCGCTCAAGACGCTCTCGAGGACCTTACGAAGATCTACCGGCACGGGCTCGACGGAGAACACGTCGAGATCGACCCTCGAGACGTTCAAGAGCGCGTTGATAAGGCCGATCATGCGGTCATTCGCGCTCTTTATCTCGCCGAGATATTCGCGCTGCTTTTCGTTTATCTCTCCGGCATCGCCGTCGAGGAGCATTCCCGTATAGCCTTTGAGGGCCGTGAGCGGGGTTCTCAGCTGGTGCGACGCGATAGAGACGAATTCGTCTTTGGCAAGATCCAACGAGCGCAGCGCCTTGTTCGCCGATTCGACTTCTTTGGCGACGACCGCCAGCTGCTCCGCCTTGATGCGAAGCCTCTTCGCCGTCACCGCGAGGTTCCGCCTGACGGTCTCTTTTTCTTTGGCGGTTTTAGCGAGCTTTCTCGCCGTGATCTCGAGCTTGCCTTTGATGCTCTCGTTCTCCCGCGCGACGATCGCCAGTTGTTTGGCCTTGAGGCGGAGCCTTTCGGCGGTCACGGCGAGCTTGCCTCTGACGGTTTCCTTTTTCTTTGCTAAGACCTTGAGCTTAATGATCGTATCCTTCGACGCAGAGACGGCGCTTATTTTTTTCTTCATGCGATATGTACATTAGATTATCTTCCTTGAGTCGAAACACGCCGGCTCGCCGTCGGTACTTTACAAAATACATTAATTATTATAGCATAATTTCGAACGTATAGGTGCACCTTAGAACTCAACCCCCCTAATTCATGCATTACAAGGGAACAGTCGGCGCGTCGGCGTCATCCGTCTCCGACGCCGTACTCCGCGGCGCAGTCAGGGCTCGGACCGATATAACCCAATCGCGAAGAGGACCGAAAGTAGGGTTCTCTCGGAGGTACGATTGCTATTTGAAGAGGGACGCGATCGCTCGGCTCATGGCGACCGGAAAGATCAACGAAGACGTCTGGTATGAGCTGCAAGACCGAGTCGTCGGCGACACGATCAAGCGCGTCGCTCTCAAACGACTCGATGCGGCCATCCTCAACAGGCACCTGAAGCCCTGCGGATTCGTGCTCATTCGCCAGCTCGTCAAAAATCCCAGGTAGTCACCGCGGCCAGCGCAGCCCTGCCTGCCTCAGGCGCCGATACCATCGGCGCCTTTTTACTGGATAAACATCCTTTTGTTTTATCATAACTCCCCGACAATGCCTTGATTAGATCCCGAGCATCTTCTTGAGCGCAGGAGCATTATGGGCTAACCGATAGCCGTCGATATCGACGCGATCGATCACGACGTCTTTCTTCGCTACTGCCGTGATAGCGTCGAGCCCCACGCCGTAGAGGATGTCGAAGCCCGCATCGACGATCTGTTGCCGTCGAGGGTCGTGCGGCGCGAAGAGCTGGCCGAACGGGCCGACGAATATATCGGTCGATCCGACGAGCGACCCGACCTCGTCTTTCCACTGGACGATGTCGGACGCGAGAGTGGTCGTCGATATCGTTCCGTCGAGAAAGCCTCTCTCATGCGAATAGCTGTGGCTCGCGAATATCCATCCCGAAGCCTTCAGAGCGTCGATCACGGCCTTGACCGACGTCCGTTCAGTCGAGCTCGCGACGCTCGAAGACTGCGTCCTGTAGCCCAAGATCCCTTCGAAGCCGGTGAGGGCGAGGACTCCCTTGGCGCCATGAAAAGAGAAATCAGGGTGCTCGCGCACGAACGAGTCGATGAGAGGCACCACGTCACCGTCATCCGTAGTCGTAGCGATGCCGTCGGGCGCGATGACCCGCGTCTTGACCGAACCATCGTCGAGCACGAGTTTGCTCGCGAAACCGCCGTCCCGCATGAAGTCATAATATGCGAGATCGTCTTGAGATATGACGAGGGGCTTTTTACCGAGAGGCAGGAGGAGCGGGTTTGCGCGAATGGATCCATCTGTCGTCGTCGAATAGAGCGTCCGAGGATCGATAAGGATAAAGCCGTTTCCATAGAGCGCGGCGATGATCGACTTGAACTGGTCGACGGTGATCATGTTATTGGCGTAGAGCGCCGCCTGTTTTGCCTTGAGGGCAAGCTCGGGATAGATGATGAGGCTATGGAAAAAGATGTGCCTTACAGGACCGGAATATCGTTCGAGATGCTCGGGGATAGGCTCGGCGGCGGTCGTCGGAGCGACGGCTGAAATGATCGGTGCCGCCTGGCTATCACGCTGAAGTCGCCCAGACAAAAAGAGATAGAGCGCCGCGGCGCTCGCGCAAAGTGCCAATGCCAAGAAAAGCCGACGGGAAATCATCGGAACATGATAGCACAATGCTAAGCCCGCTTTAAGCCTTTCCGAAGACCTAGCCGAGCACACATATTGACAAAGTACTGTATTAGATATATAATACGCTCAGATAATCCCTCCCATGAAAAAACTGTTCCTCCTCATCGTCCTCTCGTTTTCCCTGCCCTGTTTCGCCTTCGCCGAGTCCGATCTCGGACAGGTTAGGAGTGAGAACGGGACCTTACACATCATGTTCGTCAGCACCTGCGCGTACTCCCGCAATGGAGTAAACAACGTGTCGGACCCTGTGCTTAATAGCCTCATGAAAGATTGGCTCCTGGACCATCCGGGCGCATATCTCGTGAAAATTCAGCTCAGCGAATCAGCAGCCGCCGATTCTCGAGAGGTCCGGATCATGATCGTCTACCGGGAAAAGTGAGTGCGACGACAGAGAGCAGGCGCTCTCAAAGCAGCGGCCCGCATGATGCGGGCCGCTTTTTTATCTCTATTTTCCCTTCCTTCCGAGCCTTTCGACTGCGACGAGCATTTTCTGCGCAGCCGCGGGTTGAAGCTTCCTCATGCCCCAGAACCAAGTCCTTCGAAGCGGACAAAAGCCCGAGAACCGCAGGACCGCGCGCGTAAAGTGATTGATCGTGCCGCCGAAGAGGAACCAGAGCAAGAAAGGATTGGTGTCCGAGGTGACGATGACGCGAGCGCTGCGGCCTTTGAGGCGGCGATACCAGCCGGGGATGCGGCCTTTGCGAAAGTTATAGGCGAAGCCGGGCATCCAGACGCGCTCGATCATACCTTTCATGAGCGCGGGGATGCTCGACCACCAGATCGGGCAGACGACGACGAAATGCTCGCACCATTTGACGTCTTCTTGAAATTTCACGAGATCGGGCTCGAAAGCTTGGATGGCTCGGTATCCGTGATGGAGGATCGGGTCGAACTTCATATCGGCGATATGAGTGAGCCGAACCTCGTGGCCTGCCGCCTGCGCGCCCTTGGCGTACGACTCGGCGAGCGCCGTCGACATCGACTGGCGATCGGGGTTTCCGACGAATATGAATATTTTTTTAGAGCGCATTGATTATTTCCCGAGCATCTTCTCTACTTTGTCCCGATGTTTAGCCATAAGCTCCATCATGACCGCCTGCTGGTCTTTGCCGGCTTTTACGCCTTCCTGCAATTCCTTGGCGAGGTTCTCGAAGAATGCGGGATTGCGCTCGACGAGATCCAAGAGCATATCTTGCTCCGCTTCGGGAACGCCTTTAAGCTGCGATTTCATGGCTTGCTTTATGAGGAATTTCTTTAACATGCGGCTATGATACCAAGAAAGGCTTGTCTGGGCCATACGATTCGAGGGGCACCTTGCTCCAACAGGCGACGACGTGGTCGGCATACGACCAGAGAGCCTCGATCTCCGCGGAGCCGACGAAGCCGCGGCGCGAGCCTTGGAGCGCCGCGGCGATGACGTTCCCGTATGCGTCGCGCGTGCGCGGGATCTCGAATCCCTCGACGCTGCCATCGCGGTTCTCTATCGATATCTCTTGCTCAGGCTGTATCTTGAAGATCATCTTCTTCGGCAAGCCCGATACATCCTTGAAAAGCACTTCGACGAGCGCCTCGGATACGAGCATTTTCTTGCCAGACTCGATGATCAAAGGCACGCCCTTGAGCTTGCCCGATCGAAAGCTCGTGACGACCTCGAAT
>CAZQUF010000072.1:0-4234 GCA_964596505.1 uncultured Candidatus Saccharibacteria bacterium
GAGATCGTCGCTGTCGCGGCCATAAAATACTCGATCCTCAAGCAGGTTACGTCGAGCGACATCATATACGACTTCGACAAGTCGATATCGTTCGAAGGCGATTCCGGTCCGTATATCCTCTATACCGCGGTTCGCGCCCAGTCAGTCCTCGAAAAAGCCAAGAAACAAGGCATCAAAGCGAAAGTCGAAAGGAACCAGGCTGCAGAGGTTACCGGCGCCGTAGGTCTCGAACGGATGCTCGCTCGCTTTCCGGAGACCGTCTCTCGTTCGGCGAATGAAAAGGCTCCGCACTACATCGCCACATATCTCATCGAGCTCTCGTCTCTATTCAACTCGTGGTACGCGGGCGCGCTCATCGTCGACAAGAAAGACCCTGCTTCGCCGTATCGCGTCGCGCTGACCCAGGCGGTGCGGACCGTCCTCGAGAACGGCGCAAAGCTCCTCGGCATGAAAGTGCCGGAGAGGATGTAAGCCCGCGATTTCTTCCAAAAACCTCGAAAAATTGCTAATCTAAAGGCCTATGGCAGATGCTAAGTCCGTTCCACAAGCCAAAACCAAGCTCGTCCTGATAGAGGAGAAAGTCCTCGCTTTTTGGAATGAGCGCGAGATATTCCAGAAATCTCTCGATAAAAAGGGCAAGGAGTTCGTCTTCTACGACGGGCCGCCGTTCGCTAACGGTTTGCCTCACTACGGCCATACGCTGCCGTCTTTCATAAAAGACGCTATTCCGCGCTATAAGACTATGCAGGGCTACCACGTGCCGCGCCGGTGGGGCTGGGATTGCCACGGCCTGCCCGTAGAGAATCTCGTCGAAAAAGAGCTCGATTTGAAATCGAAGAAAGACATCGTCGACTATGGCGTCGAGAAATTCAATGCCGCCGCTCGCGAGAGCGTCCTTCGGTATGCCGATGACTGGCGCAAGTTCATCCCTCGCATCGGCCGCTGGGTCGACATGGATAACGACTACCGCACTATGGACGCGGCGTTCACTCAATCCGTCTGGTGGGCGTTCAAGACGCTCTATGACAAAGGCCATGTCTACGAGGGCTTTAAATCGATGCAGATCTGTCCGCGCTGCGAGACGACCCTCTCGAATTTCGAGGTCAATCAGGGGTACAAGGATATAACCGACATCTCCGTCTATGTGAAGTTCAAACTCGTCGGAGAGGGCGTCGTCGGCGATACCTATTTCCTCGCATGGACGACGACGCCGTGGACCCTGCCGGGAAACGTCGCTCTCGCTGTCGGCGCAGATATCGACTACGCGCGCGTGACGCACGCCGGCGCGACCTACATCCTCGCGCGCGACCGCGTGCCTGAGGCATTTGCCGGCAAGGAGCATTCGATCTCGGGCGAACCCGGCTCTATCGTCAAAGGCCGCGATCTCGTCAGCATGGCCTATGCCCCCGTCTTTCCGTATTACGACAATAAATCCCTCAAGAATCGCGCGAACGGCTTCAAGGTCTACGCTGCCGACTTCGTCACGATCGAGGATGGTACCGGCATCGTCCATATCGCTCCCGCATTCGGCGAGGACGACATGAAGCTCGGCCAGGCGAACGACTTGCCGTTCATCCAGCACGTCGGTATGAACGGGCGATTCAAGCCCGAAGTGACTGATTTCGCCGGCGAGCTCGTAAAGCCGAAATCCGAGACTAAAGACGGCCATCAGAAGGCCGACATCGAGGTTATCAAATGGCTGGCAAAAAGCGGCGCCCTCTTCGAAAAGAAAAAGATCATCCACTCATATCCGCACTGCTGGCGCTGCGACACGCCCCTTTTGAATTACGCGACGTCGTCCTGGTTCGTCCGCGTGACCGACTTCAAAGACAAGCTCGTCTCCGCGAATAAGAAAGTCTCGTGGGTCCCGGACGATATCCGCGACGGCAGGTTCGGCAAGTGGCTCGAAGGCGCGCGCGATTGGGCAATCTCCCGCTCGCGCTTCTGGGGCGCGCCGATACCGGTATGGAAGGGCGTCGATTCAGGCAAGCTCTATGCCGTTGGCACTCTCGACGATTTGACGCGCATCGTCAAAAAATCTGGCAATTCATATACTCTCGTCCGTCACGGCGAGTCGCTGACTAATGTGAAGGGCATATCGAACTCGAATGTAGCTCTCTCGAATAGCTATCCTCTGACCGAGAGGGGCCATGCCGAAGCCCTTGCCGCCGCTAAAAAAGTGATCGCGGCGGGCGGCGCCGACGTCATCGTCGCGTCCGACTTCTTCCGCACCAAAGAGACCGCGCGCATCATCGCGGACGCCTGCGGCATTCCGGAGAACAAGATCGTCTACGAGGTCCGCCTGCGCGAGTTCGGCGTCGGACCGGATAGGGAAGGCAAGCTGTGGAGCGAGACCGACGAGCATGTCCGGACGCACGGGTTCTATCCCGGCATGGAGACTCCCGACGGGCTCAAGAAACGCGTCTTTGAAGCCCTCTTCGATATCGACAAAAAATACGAGGGCAAGAAGATCGTGGTCGTGAGCCACGGGTCGCCTTTGAATACGCTCATGCATGGCATTGCCGAAACGCCGTCGGAAGACAAAGTGCTCCACGACATGCGCCGTCATTTCCAGACAACAGGAGAAGTCCACAGTCTCGATCTCGTTCGCCTGCCTCATAATCGCGATTTCAATCTCGACCTTCACCGACCGTACATCGATGACGTAGAATGCATCGCTCCCGACGGTCCGTACAAAGGAGAGAAGCTTACCCGCGTGCCCGAGGTCTTCGACTGCTGGTTCGAATCGGGCTCTATGCCATACGGCGAGGCATGCTATGAAGGAAAGCCTCTTACGCATTTCGATCCGAAAGGCCGCCTCGGCGGGGCTCTCGGCGGCCTCTTTGGCGGCAAGGTCGGCTTTCCAGCGGACTTCATCGCCGAGGGTCTCGACCAGACCCGCGGCTGGTTCTATTCGATGATGGTCCTCGGTGTCGGCCTCTTCGGCCAGAGCCCGTTCAAGAGCGTCGTCGTGAACGGCATCATCCTCGCTGAGAACGGCGAGAAGATGTCGAAGCGCCTCAAGAACTATCCCGATCCGATCGAAGTCATCAACCGCTACGGCGCCGATTCGCTCCGCTACTATCTTCTCTCGTCGCCTGTCGTCGCGGCGCAGGATCTCTGCTTCTCAGAAAAGGGCGTAGACGACATATCGAAAAAGCTCATACAGCGCCTCGACAACGTCCTTGCGTTCTACGAGATGTATGCGCCCGCAGGTCAAAAGGCGCATAGCCAGGCCGCGGCGGCTGTCTCCGCATCTGCGAACATTCTCGACCGATGGATCGCCGCGCGTCTCGGAGAGACTCGCGACGAAGTCACGAAACAACTTGACGCCTACCAGCTCGACAAGGCCGCTCGGCCTCTCATGTCGTTCGTCGATGATCTTTCCACATGGTACCTCCGCCGCTCGCGCGACAGGTTCAAGGCCGAAGGCGATGCGCAGGCTCTCGCCGATAAGGCCGCCGCTCTCGCTACGACCCGTCTCGTCCTCCGCGAGTTCGCCAAAGTCGCCGCGCCGTTCATACCGTTCTATGCCGAATATCTCTTCGGCAAGGTCCGATTTACCGATGATCCTGAAAGCGTCCACCTCTGCGACTGGCCGTCCGCCGATTCCATTGACGCGAAAGTCCTTACCGGCATGTCTGAGACGCGTTCGATCGTCACGCTCGCCCTCCAAGAGCGCTCGAAAGCGAATATAAAAGTCCGTCAGCCGCTCGCCAAGCTCTCTATCAAAGACGCATCTCTCGGCGCCGAGTTCGTCGAACTCATAAAGGACGAAGTGAACGTCAAAGAGATCGTGGCTGACCAGTCGCTCGCATCCGAGACTCTCCTCGATACGGCTGTAACAGAAAGTCTGCGCAAGGAGGGCGTCATCCGCGACCTCATCCGCGCCGTTCAAGACCTTCGTAAGAAAGAGAATCTCACGGTGGGAGACAAGGTCTCTCTTATCCTCGATTCCGACGAAAAAGGCAAAGAGCTCGTTCAGGCTTTCATCCACGATATCCGTCGAGTCACGGGAGTAACCGGCGTCCATCACGACTCGTTGCCGCAGGCCGAAGAGATGTCGATCGAGGAATTCAGGTTCCGAATAGGTATCAAGAGATAGTAGCTGGCTCTATAAAGCCATATCATATACTATTGACTTTATATGCTACTATGATATAGTATAATCGTAACAGAACGGCACACCAAACCCTCATTTTAATATTTAGATCCATCTGAAAGAAGAAGCCCC
>CAZQUF010000073.1:0-4188 GCA_964596505.1 uncultured Candidatus Saccharibacteria bacterium
GCTGAATACCTCGCCGAGCGAAGCGAGGGGACAGCTTGCTGCGAGGTAGTTTATTCCTGGCCGTCGCTCCGTGCGTATTCATCAGTCTCTTTGTAGCTCAGAAACTCCTCCGTTTTGGTACTTTGCGTTTCAAGGATGCCCGACCGTCTAAGATACTTTGGACCCTTTTATACGCGAGCCTGGCGATATCTCTACCCGAAGAGATCATTTTTAGGGGGTTTATACAGACAGCGCTCCGTCATGCTGCGAACGACATACTTCTTGTGGTGATCGCGTCTTCGATCGTCTTCGGAGCTGCGCATCTTTCCAACAAGGCGCGAGGATGGAAACTATCGATGTGGAATTGGAAACTGGCGGCTATGGCTTTTGTCCTCGGTATATATCTCGGCTTCGTCTACGATATGACCGGAAGCCTGGTAATTCCAACGATTCTACATTCGATCATTTTGATCTGCTTCATAACTTTTCTCGAAGAGGACTAAGACTAAGAGGAAGCTACCACGGCAGCCTCTTGCCTTTGAACCAAAAACCTCCGGTCTTCGGATGCGAGATAGCGAGAGCGAAAATGTCCGCTGCCGCTTCTTCGGGCGCGATATCGGCCTCTTGCCCGCCTATGTCGGTCTTAACCCAGCCGGGATGGACGGCGGAAACGGTGATGCCCTCGCCGAGCAATCGATGGGCCAACGTGACCGCGTACATATTAAGCGCAGCCTTGGATATCTTGTATGCGGGATAGTAGCCGGGATGGTGACTGATGCCTTGTTCCGTCATATGGAGAGATCCCGCACCGGATGACGTAAAGACGATGTGCGCCGGGCGGGCGATGCGCGGTAGGAGCTTCTCGATAAGATCGGCGGCGCCGATGACGTTCACTTCGAGCGTCTTGCGGAGCTTGTCAGGGTCAAGGACGGTCTCTTCGTCGTCGAGAAGGACGCCCGCGTTGCTCATAAGGATATCGACGGGATTCGGCAAGCTACTGACCGCGTCGGCGAATGCAGCAATGCTCTTAGGAGCGGAGAGGTCGAGCTTATACTGCGCGAAGTTAGGCATGCCCTGCTGCGACGACACATCGCCCGAAAGGTATGTTCCGATGACGGCATAGCCCTCGGCGAGAAACTTGTCGGCAAGCGCCTTGCCTATGCCTTTCGATGCGCCGGTTATGAGAACTGTTTTCATATGCGCATATTATATCGCTATATCGCCAAACCGGTGATCGCCCTAAACGCCCAGGGAATGACCGGCTCGAAGAATTGCCAGATGAAGAGGAGAAAGACGATGACGCCGAGGAATCCAAAGCGCTCGATCGAACGACGGATGCCCATCCAGCCGCGCGGGAGGATCGCCGAAAGGATCTTCGAGCCGTCGAGAGGCGGAATCGGGACGAGATTGAATACGGCGAGCGTGATGTTCACAAGGACGATGACTTCGCACAAGCTCGCGACCGGACCGTCGACGAGGCCTGCGGGCGCGAGATAGAATCTGATGAAGAGGCCGAATATCAGGGCGAGGACGAGGTTCGAGAGAGGGCCGGCGACCGCTACGATCGCTTCGCCCCAACGCTTGTTGCGAAGATTATACGGATTGAACGGCACCGGCTTGGCCCAGCCGAAAAGGAAGCTGCCCGGCAAGAGGAGCGAGATGGCAGGAAGGATGATCGTACCGACCATATCTATATGCGGGATCGGATTGAGCGTCAGGCGCCCCTCGTATTCCGCGGTGCGGTCGCCCTGCCAAAGCGCGGCGTAGCCATGAGAGATCTCATGGATGATGACGGAATACAAGAGGACAACGAGAGAGAATATGAATTGGAAGGTCATGCATTGATTATAGCGCATGAAAAAGCCGGCTTGTTTCGAGCCGGCTGTCGTATCCGTCAAAGAGCGAGCCGAGAAAAGATCCCATACAGAGCGGTCCCTCGGACCGCGAGAACCCGGTCGAGACCTGAGCCGACTCGTTTTGCCCCCGGAGAGCTCCGTACGGTCGCTTCGGGGGACCTGGCCGAGGAATTTGCACTTCTTGGGATCATTCGCAAGCATTTCTGTGCCTTTGTCGTCATAGTTTGTGGATTCATAGAAAATACCTTCTTTCTGCTACACATGCTAGCACGATCCCGTATCAAAAGGAAAGATTTGCCTTCGCTATAACCTTGTGTTACCATGGCGTCTCTACACGAATCCAACACTTTTATGGCTAAAATCTGCCCTGTAACCAAAAGAACGTCCCTCGTCGGAGGAGGATACTCGAACCGCACTCGCGCGACGCAGTTCAATCCTATCGGCAAGACCCGCCGCTATGTGAACCTCCAGGCGAAGAAGATCTACATACCCGAGCTCAAGAAATCGATCCGGCTCGTCCTTTCGACCCGCGCCATCAAGACTATCAACAAGAACGGCGCGTACGCTACGCTCAAGAAAGCAGGGGTTATTTAATCGACTGAATGAGGATGATCGCCGCGCGGGCCTCCGGCCCGCGCGGCTTTCGTTTGACTAAACAGAGCGACAGAGTATCTTTAACGGAGAAAGGAATCATATATGGATCCATCATTTTTCAGCGGGTTGCCCATTTGTACCGTCGGCTACCTCCTTCGAGAGCGAAAAGGGCGCAAGGAAGTATATCTCTCGACAAAGGCGGCGACGCCCAAGGCGGTGAAGAGGAAGATCGCCGGCAAGCTCCTCGGCTTCGGCGGCGACTTCGAGCCTGACAAAGACTCGTCGGTCGTGGAAAGCTTTGCGCGCGAGCTCGGCGAAGAGTCGGACTTTAAGGCCGACCCGAAGGATATGCGCTTCGTCGCGCGCATCCTCATACGCGATGAGAACGGCCCGCGCCTCGTGCTCGACTATGTCCTCGTATCCGCATGGAGCGGAGAGGCGGGAAATAATCGCGAATTCACCGATTCGGGATGGTATCCGACAGATCCCCTGCCGGACAATATCCTCGGCGCCGACAAGCTCATTCTGCCGCGGGTATTCCGAGGCGAGCTTCTCGAGGGATATGTCGAGTATGACGCGAACATGGCCGTAGTCTCATCCGAGCTCGCGCCTGTGGATTCGCTCGTTGACACGACTGCGTAAAAAAGCGAACATAGCACGAGCTTTGTTCCTCCCATGAAACTAAAACATGCCGTCGCATTTCTCGCTCAGCTCGTCGCGATCTGTTCTGCGATCGCGCTCTTCGTTCTCGCGGCGATCCTCGTCGACCTCGGTCTGACGATGAATATCTTCATCGCGGCCCTCGCGTACGTTCTGTCTTGCTTCGTCTACGTGCGCATCAGGCGCTCGATGGATAAGGAGAAGTATAGGGGGAAGATCCGCGAACTCGAAGCCGAGCTCGCGAGGCTTCGTCCCCCGCCGCCTGATCCTGTGGTCGTAAATTCCGGCCACTGCTCAGGCAAGTGACTCCGAGCGCCCCTTACCGGGCGCTTTTTTGTGCAATATCCGCGAGCGCGCGACGAAAGAGATCGCATATGCGGTCATCGCCGTTCGCACGGATGAATCCTTCGTAGCTCGGTCGACTGTTCGCTTCTATGAAATAGAAGCCGCCTGACTTCGATTCGATAAAGTCGACGGCGCCCCAGGAGATACGGAGGATCCGGCCGGCCTCTACCGCCGGTTCGAAAAGCTGCGCCGCGGTAGCCTCATCGACGACTTTGAATGTACGCCTGTCGTATGCAAAGATCGGCTTTCCCGCCGAGATAGCGACCCGAAGTTCGCGCTCTGGTTCGATATATTCCTGCATGAGAGCCATAAAGTCGTAGTCTGCAGAGCGTTTGTCGAAAATCGTCCGGAGGGCATTTCGACATTCCTCGTCGCTCTCGACGAAGTAGACATTCTTGGCCCGTTCGCCGCGATTCATCTTGACCATACGCGGATAGGCGAACGATGCTGAGGCGCGAACGATATCCTCGACGGACTTCTGCACGGCGAGCTCGGGGCGCGGACCTTCAGGGTCGAGAAACGCTGCGGTCCTCGGCATGCTCACCGCGCCCTCGAGCAGAGCGTGCGTAGCGGCCTTGTCATGGCAAAGCGCGGCTACAGACTCGGCGTTAAAAGGCGTCGCCGCATAGAGGAATGCGCCCTGATCCGTCGCGACAGAGTCTTCAAAGCCGGGTATGGCGCCGTGCGCGATATTCGCTTCGTCGAGCGCTCGGTGCAAGGCTTGGATATTGAGATGCATCAGTGAATTGTTGCA
>CAZQUF010000074.1:0-4132 GCA_964596505.1 uncultured Candidatus Saccharibacteria bacterium
GAACTACAATCAGTATCTTTCGCTTTTTTCAGGCTGGCTTAAAAAGACGTCCCAGTAAAACTTGCTACCGCTCGAACTGACGCCCGAGCACATATGGGACTATCGCCTCTACCTCGCCCGCACGTACAAGACCCCTTCCGGCGAATACCTCGGGAAGAAGTCTCAGAACTACTACCTCATAGCCCTGAGAGCTCTTTTGAGCTTCCTGGCTGACCGAGACATCGAAACACTGCCCTCTTCGAAGATAAAATTGGCAAAGCAGAAAAGCGACGAGACCATTTCATTCCTCGACGTACCTGATATTCAAAAGATGCTCAACGTGCCTGACACGAAAACCGATGTCGGACTCCGGGATAGGACGATCATGGAGCTTTTCTTTTCGTCAGGCATGCGCATATCGGAGCTTGTGGCGCTCAATGCCGATCAGATGTCTATCCTGAGGGATAATGACAAAAAGAGGACGTATGAATTGTCTATTGTCGGTAAGGGAAAGCACATTCGGACGATTTTCATCTCTCCCCACGCGGCAGAGTGGCTTCGCACCTATCTCGCCTCTCGCAAGGATATGTCAAAGCCTCTGTTCATAAATTATCGTTCCAAAGATTCAGATCATAACCGTCTGACGAGCAGATATATTCAAAAGATGATCTCTACCTGCGCCATGGTTGCCGGCATCTCGAAAAAAGTAACGCCCCATACCCTGCGCCACACCTATGCGACCGACCTTCTGTCGCACGGCGCCGATTTGCGCAGCGTACAGGAGCTCTTGGGCCATAAGAATGTCTCTACGACCCAGGTCTATACGCACGTGACGAACAAGCGTTTACGAGATATCCATGAGAAGTTCCATGGAGGCAAGGATATCTCAAATGCCTGAGCATTTTTAGTCGCCCAGGTACTTCTCCAAGAAAGATTTTGCGATTGGCAGTAATTTAGCGTCATCATGATTTACTCCTTCCACTTCTTTCCAAACCACTGACACGCCTTGTTTTCGCCAACTATCTCGCAAGGCCTTCAATCTATCTATCCTCGTTCCGGTCGCTCGATCGGCTCCCTCTACCCATAGAGGGTCGTCTTTCGTCAGCGCGATCTCTTCTTGGTCGAGATCCAAACTTCCGACGAGCATCTGGATTTTAATCCGTCTGATCTTTCGCCAGTCGACCTCCTTCCCAAATGAAGGAGCGACATTTTTGCATCCCGCCCACCACGGCAAGGTTTTTGACGGTAAGGTGATTAAGCCAGGCGCCGCGATCGCCACTGCCCTTATCATTTCCGGGTAGAGCATAACAAACCGATGGACAAATTGAGCTCCGCCCGAGAAGCCGTAAAGGACCAGGCTAATATTTTTTAGCGCGTAGTCTTTGCAGACTTCGTCTATCATTCCCCATAGAATTTTGTCGTAGCGTATTCGGTGACCGTTCAGGAATTTGTAGTCGTCAAGGTCTGATTTGGTGCTTATTCCTACGGAGAATAACGGTGAACAAACGATCGCTCCCCGGCGCTCGGCCAAATCGGCAAATTCATTTCTCAGGCTTTCGGCGTTTCGGTCGGTGCTATGAACAGGGACAATGATCGTCGGCTTCTTCTTTAACTTCTCCGGGACATATAAACAATAGGAAAAACGCTTGTCATTTTGATAAGCGCGGAAAGGGACGTAGCCGGTTCGGTATGAGTAATCAAAACCCATTAAGGCGTACTTCTCGCAAACGAGTTATTGCTGCTGATCGATAGGCGTATACCCTTGATTGCCTATATTCATGAGGCGCGAGCCCGCATTCTGAAGTTCCGTAGGCGCATCGGCATTTATGCGTCCGAGATTGCTTACAAACGCTTGCCAAAGGATGCCGATGATGACGTTGTTATAGATATAGGTCACTGGGCCTTTTACCTGGTCCCAGCCCCATGAGACGCCGCTCCAGACATAGCCGAGATTACTCTGCGTGACGGGCGCATCGACGATAGCCTTTAGATCATAGCCGAAATAGCTCAAAACGATGACGACGATCAGCGCAAGGATGATGTACTTGATCATGGGTATATTATATTAAAGACTCGGCAGATACGCCATAGGGTCGAGATAGGCTGCGGGCGGCGCTGCTACGGTCTTTATACCCGCGCAGTTGGTCGATCCAAGGGCCGAAGAATCGACTACTCGTATGCCCGATGTGACATAGAGGCCTAAATGGAGGTGCGGGCCCGTGGCATAGCCCGTATCGCCGCTGTAGCCGACGGTATCGCCTGTAATGACCGTATCCCCCGGCTTGACCGACACGACTGACAGGTGGCCATATATCGTCGAAAGTCCATTGGGATGATTTATGAGGACATATTTTCCATACTGGCATCCTGCTCGGTATTTTGTCGGTTCAGTATCGGCGACGGTGCCTGAGAGCGCGGCTTTGACGGGCGTGCCGATCGATGCGCCGAAGTCGACGCCGCCGTGCGTTCCGGACACATAGAGCCTCTTGGCATCGACGGTCTTGCCGAAGTATTGAGTTATGCGAATGCTCGCGAGCGGCCAGCTCAAGATGCCCGGTCGAGGCGAAGGTATCGTCCCGGGATTGATCGTGACCTTGAGCTGGGATTCGTAGGTGAAGAGCTCTTGCTCGTATGTTCTCTCCTGGGCGACTTTCTGAGCGAGGATCTTGCTATATGTGGCTTCCCTGCCGTTGGTATCGGCGAGGAGCTTGGTCTTTTCCTGTGTCGCCGCGAGCGCGGCCTGCTTTTGATCGGAGAGATTCTTTTGATATGCCGCGAGCTTCTTTTGTTCGCCGGTCGCCTGATCCTGCTGCGCATGGAGATCGGCGCCGAGGCTCTGGAGGTCGTCGAGCTTATTTTTGACGCGAACCTGGAGCGACTGTACGGCGTTCACATAATCCCACGTATCCGATATGCTTCTGTTATTGAGGAAATTCTCGAGAGCCGATTGAGATTCTGCTGTCTCGGTATCTCGGATACCGACGGCGATGGCTGCAGAAGTCGATGCTATCTTGGCTTCGGTATCGGCGATGCTCTTTGAAAGCTGCTGGATGGTGAGCGTCGTTTTCGATATGTTCTTTGTCGTGAGCGAAAGGCTCGCCTCGAGCTTGGATTGCGTGAGCTGGAGAGTCTTGAGCGCGTTCGCGAGCGTCTGGGCCTGTTTGGAGGTCGAATCGAGGAGGGTCGAGTACTGGCTGATCTCTTTTTGGAGGGAATCGATCTTGGCTTGGAGATCGCTTGCGGAATCCGCAGAGACCGAATAGATGATGGCTCCCCTATCGAAGCACAAAAAAACCGCCGCAATCGCGATCGCGCAGACCGCTACAAAGGCTTTCGGGTAAGGGATTCTTGACATCGTTTGAGAGCTTCGTCGACGCGTTTGAGCGTCGCGTCTTTGCCGAGGATGCCTGCGAGAGTGAAAGGATTAGGCGATTTATCTTTGCCCGAGAGCGCGAAACGGAACGGCCAAAGGACCTGTCCCCTGCCCTCTGCCTCGGCATATGGCCACACCGCGGCCTTTATAGTCTCTTCGTTCCACTTCTTGTCGGAAAGGGCCGTGAGGAGCTCTTTGACGCGCTCGAGATGTTTTTTCGATGGCGCGAGGTCTTTCTCTCCTTTCCAGGCGAGAGAGAGGGTGTCATAGGCGGGATCGGCGAAATAATAGTCGAGGTCCTGCGTCTCGATGAGCTTGTCGATGTCGCCGTAGGTGCTGATGCGGTCGATGAGGACAGGCGCGATCCTGCCGACGATCTCGTCGGAGACGTCCCAATGGAGGTCGATGGCCCGCGACGACTTCCCTATCCGTGCCTTCGCTTCGCGGACAATCGCATCCTTCGGTTGGCGCTTGAGGTGCTCTTTGTTTATCCAGCGAAGCTTTTCTTCGTTGAATATCGCGCCGCCTTTTTGGACTTTCTCCAGGTCGAACGCTTTGACGAGCTCGTCATGAGTGAATATCTCCTGATCGGTGCCCGGATTCCAACCGAGGAGGGCCATATAGTTGAGCAAGGCATCGGGTATGTAGCCCGTGTCGCGGTAATGGGTCATGGACTGGGCGCCGTGGCGCTTGGAGAGCTTCGAGCGGTCGTGCGCGAGGACGAGCGGCAGATGGGCGTAGATAGGGGTCGGCGCTTCGAGAGCCTCCTGGATGAGGATC
>CAZQUF010000075.1:0-4067 GCA_964596505.1 uncultured Candidatus Saccharibacteria bacterium
TCGTCTTCATCGCCGTGCCGACGCCGACCACTCCGCACGGGTTCGACGATTCGATCGTCAGGAAAGCAGTCAAGCTCGTCGGCAAGGGCAAGGTCGCCGTCATCAAATCGACGATAGTGCCGGGCACTACCGAATCGGTCCAAAGCGAGAATCCCGATGTGTTCGTCCTCCACAGCCCCGAATTCCTTGTCGAAGCGACCGCCGCGTACGACGCCGCTCACCCGACGAGGAATATCGTCGGCGTCCCTATCGAAACTGCCATATACAGGCAGAGGGCTCAGACGGTCCTCGATATTCTGCCCGAGGCGCCATACACGCAGATTCTTTCTTCGAAGGACGCGGAATTCGTAAAATATGCTGGAAACTGTTTTCTCTTCACCAAAGTGATCTATATAAACCTGCTCTATGATCTCGTCGCGTCGAGCGGAGGGAATTGGGAAGCGGTAAAGACCGCTCTGGTCCATGACCCGCGGATAGGCACGAGCCATACCGATCCGGTCCACAAGAGCGGCAGAGGCGCGGGAGGCGATTGCTTTATAAAAGACTTCGAGGCGTTTCGGAGGATGTATGAGGAGAAGGCGAAAAGTCCCTTTGGGACTGAGTTGCTCAGTTCTTTGAGAGATATGAATATCCATTTGCTCGTCTCCTCGGGCAAAGATATCGCTCTTCTCAGGAGCGTATATGGCGATGAAAAAGCCCGCCTTTAGGGCGAGCTCTCTCATTGTGTCTGTGCCTGTAAGCCGAATTCTGTCGAGGACGGCCATTTATCTGGGACCGATGTCGCCATCGGCCTCGAGCGGCTCTCATGTCGGGTTTTAAAGCCCGACAAGCGCGGCCTTGCACATGGGTAAGGATTTTGTCGTTGCACCCCCGCGTTGCCGCGGGGACCATCCCGAGGGATGTCTCCCTTCTTTCGTCGGGAGCCGTTTCTGTTCGCACCTCTCGCGTTGCCGCGGACGGGGATTACCCGCTACCATGCTCCGTTGGGCCTTGCAGCCTAGCGGATGTGTTCGGACTTTCCTCCCGCAGCCTTGCGGTTGCGAGCGGCCGTCTAGCACAGGCTCACAGGTTATACACCGTTTATCCCAAAAAGCCAAGCTGTTGAGGCGTTGTAGCCCTTGTCGGGATTATATATAATGGGTTCCGCATCGGCGATATTTTAGACGGTATTATTTGCTTTATCACGCGACCAAACCATGAAATCTACTCGGCTCGACAGGATCGCTTTCATCGTGCTCCAGGCGACCCTCTTCCTCACGCCTCTCTTCTTTATCCCTTCCTCTTCCGTACCGTTCTTGGTGGGGAAGTCGGCTGTAATCCTTTACGGCATCACTATCGTCCTCGTCCTCTGGCTCATCGCGCGGCTTAAGGACGGCGTCTTTACTCGGCCGAAGACCTGGCTCTACGGCTCTGTCGGCATCCTCGCCCTCGTATATTCCGTATCCGCGCTCCTCTCTTCGAACGGCGACGCGGCGCTCGCGGGCCAGGGCTTCGACCTCGCGTCGCTCTCGTTCTTCCTGCCGTCGCTCGTCCTTTTCGCTCTCGTGCCCCTTGTCGTGAAGACCGAGAAACAGATCTTCTATTCGTACGCGACGCTCCTCGTATCGTTCCTCTTGGTCGGCCTTTTCCACGTCGCCCGATTCATCGGAGGCCCCGGCGTGCTCTCGTTCGGCATATTCACCGACGTCACCTCGAATCTCATCGGCAAGTGGAACGATGTCGGCATCTTCTTCGGCTTCGGCGCCATCCTCTCGCTCGTAACCCTTGAAAGAGCGACTCTCAGCCGTCTGTTCAAGATCCTCGTCTATATCGCCTTCGTCCTCTCTCTCGTCATGCTCGTAGTGGTCAATTTCGCGCCGGTCTGGATCACCCTCGGTATCCTCTCTCTCGTATTCTTCATATACGAGCTCTCGTTCGGCGCAAAAAACGCCGGTTCGGCCAACGCCGCCTCGGACGCTCTCGGATCTCGCATCCCGTACCATGCGCTCATCGCCCTCATCGTATCCGTCATCTTCATCTTCTTCGGCGGCAGGATCAGCGCTCTCGTCTCGAATTCTCTCGGTACCTCGCAGGTCGAGGTCAGGCCGTCGTGGTCCGCCACCTTCGACGTTTCCGCGGCCGCTCTTAAGGACCATCCGGTCCTCGGCATCGGCCCGAACAGATTCTCGACCGAATGGATCATGCACAAGCCTGCGGGCATCAACGGCACGCTCTTCTGGAATACCGATTTCAATTACGGCATAGGCTTCATTCCGAGCATGGTCGTGACGACAGGCCTTCTGGGCATCCTCGCGGCGCTCTTCTTCCTCGGGGTCTTCGTCTGGACCGGGGTCAAGGCGCTCCTTCGCACGGGCGCATCGCCTTTCTCGCGCTACCTCGTCCTCTCGTCCTTGTTCGCGAGCGCCTACCTCTGGGTCTTTACCATCGTCTACGTGCCGTCGAGCGCTCTCTGGGTGCTCACGCTCGCGGTGACAGGCCTCTTCGTCGCCGCCCTCCGCGACGACAAGGCTCTTGCCGTCTCGACCCAGTCGGTCATCGGCCGACCTGCTGCCTCGTTCATATCCGTTCTGCTCTCTGTCCTCGTCCTTATCGGAGCGATCTCCTTCGGCTACTTCGTCACGGTCAAGCTCCTCGCGAACGTCTACTACCAGAAGGGTATCGTCACGCTCAATTCGTCCGGCAATCTCGATCAGGGAGAGAAATCGATCGCGAACGCCATCTCTCTCTCGCCGCAAGACGCCTACTACCAGTCGCTCTCCGAGCTCTATCTCGTCCGCCTCAATAATCTCTTCAACGACGCGAATGCAGGCAAAGTGACCCAGTCGGACGCGCAGACGAAATTCCAGAGCCTTCTCGCCACTGCTATCCAGTCGGCTCAGGCCGCAGTCGCCGCTGACAATACGAACTACCAGAATTATCTGACCCTCGGCCGCGTCTTCGAAGCAGTCGTGCCGCTCAATATCCAGGGCGCATATGACAGCGCCAAGAAAGCCTACGACCAAGCGGCGGTTCTCAATCCGCAGAGCCCCGAGGTTGATCTCGTCCTCGCGCGCCTCGCGGTCGCCAACAAGGACGACGCGACGGCTAAGGACGACATCGCTAAGGCTCTCCAGCTCAAGAGCGATTACGCCGACGCCATATACCTCCTCTCGCAGATTCAGATATCGGAGAACGACGTCGACAACGCTATCAAGTCCGTCTCGGCGGTCGCTACGCTCTCGCCGTCGGATTCAGGCATATTCTTCCAGCTCGGCTTGCTCTATTACAGCAAGAAAGACTATCCTGACGCTGTCATTGCTCTCGAGCGCGCCGTCTCTCTCAACCCTCAGTACGCGAACGCCCAGTACTTCCTCGGCCTTTCGTATTACCTCACCAACCAGACTGACAAATCGCTTGCCGAATTCCAGGCTCTCGAGAAGACAAATCCTGACAACGCGGACGTAAAGGCCGCTATCGAGAATCTCCAGGCGGGCAAGTCACCGGTGCCTGCTCCTGCGGCGACGGTCCAACAGCCCGCGCTCCCTGTAAAGCAGTAGTATCCGCCCGCGCTGCGGGACACGTATGGTAAAGAAGATCCTGTCATTCGTAGGAAAAGAGATAAGCGGCCTTCATGAGGCCGCTTATCTGCTTGCGGCGTCTGCGGTCGCCTCGCTCGTCTTCGCTCTCGTGCGCGATAGGCTTCTCGCCGGCATCCTCGGCGCATCGCCCCAGCTCGACGTCTACTACGCCGCCTTCCGCGTGCCCGATTTCCTCTACGTGACGGTCGCGTCGCTCGTGTCGATATCGATCCTCGTGCCGTTCCTCGTGGAGAGCAAGGAAAAAGAAGCTTCGGGCGTCGCGCCGAAAGGGGAGCTCCGCTCGTCGATTCAGAGTCTCTTTTCGGCCTTCTCCTTCATCATTTTCGTTGTCTGCGCCGCGGCCTATTTCCTCATGCCGTGGATGGATCGGCTGCTCTTTCCGAATCTCTTTGCTCAGGGTCTCGGAGGCACTCTCGTCATGACGTCGCGTATCCTCCTCCTCTCGCCCATCCTTCTCGGTCTCTCGTCGGTCTTCGCCTCGATCACCCA
>CAZQUF010000076.1:0-4048 GCA_964596505.1 uncultured Candidatus Saccharibacteria bacterium
TTTTTTCATACAGAAATCATATCAGAGAATATTAAAAGCTAACTTTGATCTGCCAACTTTCAACCCAATTCTACCCCTCCCGCAGTCATGTCTTCCTCAAGTTCGCCACAGCGTATCGGAGACTCAAGTTTTATGCTTTGGCTCGTCGTTCTTGCAGTCCTCGCTTTCGGAATCGGTTATCTATGGTGCCTTCGCAAGGCATACGTGCCGCACCATAGCGAGCAGGCGGAGACCGTGTATCTCCAAAGCCATTGACCCAAGCGCCCGTACCCCGGGCGCTTTTTGTTACAATGCATCCATGTCATATGCCGTCTATACCACGCGCGGATTCATCCTCGGAAGCATGCCTTCGGGCGAGGCGTCCAAGATCTACCTCCTCTATACGGAAGACTTTGGCCTGGTCCGTGCGAAAGCCCAGGGCGTCCGTCTGATCCATTCTAAGCTTCGCTACAATCTCGACGACTATGCCTTCGGCGCGTTCTCTCTGGTCAAAGGCAGGGAAGTCTGGCGCCTCACAGGCGCTGAAGCCGTTGGCGGGTCGGTATCTGGGTCTGTGGATAGGGAAGCGAGGCTTGCTCGGGCCCGCGTCCTCAACCTTGTCCGTCGTCTCGTCCAAGGAGAGGAGAGGAACGAAGAGCTCTTCGATGCGCTGGTCTCGAGCATCGGCCCCGATAGCCCATCGGAGACAGTCATCCTTTCGCGGGCGCTTTCGGCTCTCGGCTATCTCGACCTTGCCGCTCTCGAAGGCAAGAGCGAGCGCGAGACTATCCTCGCTCTCAATAAAGCTCTCCAGGAAACCCAGCTCTAAAGGCTTCGCAGCCGTCTTCGCGCGAGGATGCTATACTTGTAAATATGTTCGACTCAGAAAAGAAAAGCCCGCTCGACCGCCTCAGAAAAGGCCTCTATTCGCGAAATAGCGCCGAAAGCGAGCCGCGAAGGCACGAGATGCATGCCGAGCATATAGACGTGCCGGACTCATGGGACGAGGAAGAGAAAGAAAAGAACAGCTCTGATCCCGCCGCTCCCGGTGCGCCTCGGCATCGCCGCATCTATCGGATCGTATTCGCATCGTCGGCTGTATTCCTCGCCCTTGCGCTCGCCATCGCGGCATACACCTTCTTGTCGGGAGGCAATTTCGTCTCCGTCGACAACGTCGATATCCTCATCGAAGGGCCGGCGACCATCGCAGGCGGGGATACGCTCTCTCTCGATGCGACCGTCTCGAATAAGAATCAGACCCCTATCCAGCTCGTCGACCTCGTCGTCGAGTATCCTCAGGGAACGAAAGACCCTTCGGACCCTTCGCGCGACCTCACGCAGGTGAGGGAATCCCTCGGCGACATCAATTCGCAATCGATCGCCCAAAAAACTCTCTCGTCCGTCATATTCGGCCAGGAGGGCAACGTCAAAGATATTAAATTCACGGTTGAATATCGAACCGCGGACTCGAACGCCATATTCTCAAAAGAAAAGGTCTACCATGTGACCGTATCCTCCTCGCCTGTCATCGTCACCGTCGATGCTCCCGAAAAGGTGATCGCCGGAACGTCATTCGGAGTTACGATCACCGTCACGTCTAACGCTACGCAGCTGGTCAAGAATCTTCTCCTCTCTCTCGACTATCCGTTCGGCTTCTCTGCCGTCTCTGCCGATCCTGCGGCCACCTACAGCGACAATATCTGGAAGATAGGCGACCTCGCTCCGGGAGCCAAACGGGTCATAAAGCTCCAGGCGACGGTTACGGGAGACGACGGCGCCAATAAGACCGTCCATGCCAATGTCGGCATCGAGGATCCGGCGAGCGAACGCGACATAGGAACGACTATCGTCACGGAAGACTATACGCTCACTATCGAAAGGCCGTTCCTCGGCATCGACCTGACTCTCGACGGAAACCACGGCGACCTGGCGGCACAGCCGGGACATGCCGTTCGTTCCGACATTCTCTGGGTGAACAACAGTGCGAGCCAGATAAGCAGCGCCCGCATCGTCGCCAAGCTGAGCGGCAGCGTCCTCGATAGGAACTCCATAACCGTCGACAACGGCGGGTACTACGATTCCCTCGCTAATACCATCACCTGGGATGCGGGCAGGTCGCCGGGCCTCGATACCATCGCTCCGGGCGCGAACGGCAGGGTCGGCTTTATCGTAGCGTCCGTCCAAGCCGCGCCCGGTCAGGCCATTCTCAATCCTTCTATCTCTATCGCTGTCTCAGCCCAGGGAAACCGTACGGACGAGACAGGCGCGCCGCAGTCGGTCAATACAGCCGTAACGAGGTCGATCAAGGTCGTATCGAATCTGGCGCTCTCTGCCCATGCCATATATTCCCAGGGTCCTTTCAAGAATACCGGGCCCATACCGCCGCGCGTCGATCAGACCACGACCTACACCGTCATCTGGACAGTGACCAATACTTCGAATACCATCACAGGGGCGAAAGCGACCGCCGTATTGCCCCAATACGTCAAATGGGTCGGGGCCGTCAATCCGTCGGATGCGAATATAAGCTATGATCCAAAGTCAGGCACCGTCGAGTGGGACATCGGCGATGTACCGCAGAATGCCGACATCGGCACTGGCGCAAAACAGGTCTCTTTCCAGATATCGTTCACGCCTTCGGCAAATCAGGTAGGTGTCGCAGCTGATCTCGAAGGCCAGGCATCGCTCACCGGCAACGACGTCTTCACCGGTGCGACGCTCAAGAACAGCGCCTCGAGCTTATCGACGAGGATCACGACCGATTTACTCTATAAAAACGGAGATGAAGCAGTACAACAATAACGAGACCATGGAGAGCATCATATCCCTCGCCAAGAGGCGCGGCTTTATATTCCAAGGATCGGATATCTACGGCGGTCTCGCGGGGACATGGGATTTCGGTCCGTACGGCGTGGCCCTCAAGCAGAGCATCAAAAATCTCTGGTGGAAGCGCTTCGTCACCGACCATGACGACATATACGGCATGGATGCGGCCATCCTTATGAATCAGAACGTCTGGAAGGCGTCGGGCCACGTCGGCGGCTTTTCCGACCCGCTCGTGGAATGTTCGAAATGCAAGCGCCGATTCCGCGCCGATCAATTGCCCGAAGACAACCGCCCTGGCGGAAAAGAGGCAGGAAAATGCCCAGAATGCGGCGGCAAGCTCGGGGCCGAGAAGCAGTTCAACATGATGTTCAAGACCCACGCAGGCGCGACCGAGGACGAGGCGGCTGTTTCCTATCTCCGTCCTGAGACGGCGCAGGGCATGTTCGTCAACTTCAAAAATATCCTCGATACCTTCCATCCGAAGCTGCCGTTCGGCATGGCCCAGATAGGCAAGGCGTTCAGGAACGAGATCGCGCCGCGCGACTTCATCTTCCGTTCGCGCGAGTTCGAGCAGATGGAGATCGAATACTTCGTCGACCCGCGCGACGAGAAGAAGGTGAACGACATGTTCGAGACCCTCTATGCCGAGCAGGTCGCCTTTCTCAAGACCGATCTCGGCCTTCCCGACGCCAAGCTCCACAAGATAGAGGTACCTGCAGCTGATCGAGCCCATTATTCCAAACGCTCGGTCGATACCGAATTCGATTTTCCGTTCGGCCAGAAAGAGCTTCTCGGCATCGCCTATCGTACCGATCACGACCTCAAGGCCCATACTAATACGAGCGGCGTCGACCTCTCTTACTTCGATGAAGAGACCAAGGCTCGCTTCATTCCGCACTGCATCGAGCCGACATTCGGTCTCGATCGCCTCATCCTCGCTATCCTATCGCAGGCTTATACCGAGGACGAGCTCGGGGGAGAGAAGCGCGTCTTCCTAAAGCTCGCGCCATCCGTCGCACCGGTCAAAATCGCCGTCTTTCCGCTCCTCAAGAATAAAGAAGCCCTCACGGGCAAAGCTCGCGAGGTCTATAAGGTCCTCCGTGCGGAATTTGCCGAAGGCGTCGCCGGCGTCGAATACGACGAGGCGGGCTCTATCGGCAAGCGCTATCGCCGCCAGGACGAGATCGGCACGCCGTATTGCGTGACCATAGATTTCGACACCATAGAGAAAGACGGCAGCCCC
>CAZQUF010000077.1:0-3963 GCA_964596505.1 uncultured Candidatus Saccharibacteria bacterium
TGCCGGAACATTCATGCCTCCATTCATGCCGATATGGTCATGGACTCAGTCGCTCGTCCATGGGCTTAAAACGGGCAAGGAGCACCTGGTGTTTGATGGCGTGTGTCGTCGAGCCGAGGAGGCTCCGCTTCTCGACGGGGCGCTCCAGTTCCTCGGTCGAGTCGATTCGACGGTCATCCTCCTCGACGTCCACCACGACGTGGTGACGGATCGTCTCATCAAGCGCGGCCGCTACGACGACAAGCAGGACAAGATCGTCGAGCGCCTCAAGGCCTTTGAGACGAACGCTATGCCATCCGTGGATTATTTCAAAAAGAGCCCGAATGTCCGATTCGTGGAGATCGACGGCGACCAGCCGATCGAAAAAGTCCACGAGGACGTCCTTAAAGCAATCGGCGTAGACGGTAGGATTTAAAAAGAGTAATCTTGAGCTATGACCGTGCAGCTCAAGACAAAGGCAGATATCGATATCCTCAGAGAGGGCGGCAAGCGCCATGCTTTTATATTGAAAGAGCTCGCCAAAGCCGTCGCGCCGGGAGTCTCTACGAAATATCTCGACGATCTCGCCGCCGCGCTCATCGCCGAAGGCGGCGACGCTTCGCCGTTTCTCGGTTACAAGCCCTATGGCGCCAAGCGTCCGTACCCTGCGTCGCTCTGCGTATCGGTGAACGATGCTGTCGTGCATGGCATACCGAACGAGGTACCCTACATATTAAAAGAGGGCGATATCGTCACGCTCGATCTCGGTCTTACTCATAAAGGCATGATAACCGACGCGGCCATCACCGTGCCTGTCGGCACGATAGACAAAGGGGCCCAGAAGCTTCTTAAAGCCACTAAAACGGCCTTGGAAAAGGCCCTTGAGGCCGCGAAGCCCGGAAACACCACCGGCCATATCGGCGAGGCGGTGGAGGCGTATATAGCTCCCCTGGGATATGGTATCGTCGAAGAGCTTGCCGGCCACGGCGTCGGTTTCAGCGTCCACGAAGACCCCTATGTTACGAATTACGGCATGGCGGGCGAGGGTGAGCCGCTCGTCCCCGGCATGGTCATCGCCATCGAGCCGATCATCAACGAAGGCACGCATCGCATATTCCTCGACAGGGACGGTTACACCTACCGTACCAAGGACGGCAAGCGGAGCGCGCATTTCGAGGCGACGGTTGCTATCACCGAAAAGGGGTGCGAGGTGCTTACGAAGCTTTAAATAAAAAACTATTATGAGATCGCCAGATCTTTTCATCATGGACAGTAGGGATACCGAAAAACTCTCGCGGGTCGAAGCTGTCGCAGAGGCAGTCGCTATCCAGATAGACGAGCTCGCCGAAGCGGCATGCGAAGCGCTCGACTCGTATATCAGAAGCAAGTCAATCACAAAGCTCGCCGATATACATGGCGAGCTCGTATCCATCGTCTGCGGCCTCGCATCGGAAGCCGGACAGTCGATCGAAGACGCGGCGATGAGCCTCCTTGCGCGCGTGCGGAGCGCGATGCAGAATCTGCTTCGCAAAGGCCGATTCTCCTTCTCGAACGAAGCTATCTTCGCCCAATTCGGCAAGGCTCAGGAGAGAGGAGTCATCTCCAATGCCCTCTATCTGTCGGAAGCCGCCGCGCACGCGGAGGACGGGCTCGTACCAGACCACTATGTCTCTACCTCTCTCGATTCCGCCTACAGCATCGATGACGTGACTGTTTGGAGCGATCCCTCGGTCGAGAGCCAGGGCATCCGTATGATCGACCTCGTCCAGATAAAGACGAGCAAGGAGAAGGTCTCGGATATCGATCGCGAGAGGATACTGAGAAAGCATAAGGACTTTCTCCGCGAGAAGCGGCTGACCATCGAGTCGTTTCGTTCCGTCGATGTGCCCGAAGCGGTGCTCGACGCTCTCATCGAAGACCTTGGCGCCGAGCGAGCTACCTTTATTAGCGAGAAGTGGCTCGAAGCGATGACCGACTCAGACCTGCCGGAGACGGTCGAGGAGAGATTCAGCGCCGCCCTCAAGGCATTCCAGAAAGACGTTTCGGAGGACAAGGCGTTCATCAAGGCGCCGAGGTCTGTGAAGCGCGCATTCGTAGAGTCGCTCGCGATCGAGGGAGGGGACGGCGAGGATCTATCAGAGGGCCTCGGCCGGAGGACCGCAGATGAATTCGACCGATGGAGGAATGCCTGGCTTGGCGGCATTAAAGACAAAAAAGAGCGCGTTCTCGAGCCCGTGCATGTCCCTGTCATCCGGTCAGTCATTCATTACCGCGGCGGCGAGAGGGAAGTCGAAACGATCGGAAAACTTGATTAATCTGCATAAGTATGCTAGTGTACAATACAGTATGAAAGCCAAGATCGCGGCTCCATCCGGGTTCACCCGCGCCAAAGCTCCTCGCGGAGCGGTTACGGCGCGGGACCGGGCTCGGGCAGTTCAAACAGCCGTCGCGAGGGGTAAGATCGCCCCTTTGCACGGCAAAAAAATCGTCGCGTCATTGTGACCCGACGGCGCGCTTCTCGACATTCGTCGAGGAGCGCGTTTTTGCTGATATACTTCTTAGCATAATAATTTAAACGTATGGAATCCAAAGGGTCGGAAAACCCGCTCCCTGAAGCGGAGACTGCGATGAAGCCGAAATCGGAAGACGAGATATTTCTTGAACGTGCCTACGCCGAGCTCGCGCTCGCGGGCGATGGCAGGCAGCCGACGGACGAGGAGGTCCATGACCAGGCTCTCAGGATAAAGTTCCGAGGGATGCAGAGCAATGCTCTCGAAAATATCGCAGTAAACGCATACATCGCCGAAGCCGCTCATAGATTCAATGAAATGACCGACCAAAGCATGCGCACGGCCGATGCCGTCAGTGCCGGCGATGGATCGACGCTCGAAGCCGATAGCTCTAAATAATGAATGGGACCATGGACCTCGCAGGATTCGAACGAGAGATCCGGCGCATGGCATCTTCCGGGAAAAAGCTCTTGATAGGCATCGACGGAGAGAGTTTCGCGGGCAAGACCATGCTCGCGAAGCATCTATGCGAGGCGTTCTCTGGGTGGAAGCGGATATCTCTCGATGCGTATATATCGGAACCGAAAGTCCGGATCGATGCCTTCCGCACCGCAGCCGGCAGGAAAATGCTCCCGGAGCGCTGGTATGATCAGAAAAGGTTGGACGAGGTCGCTCTTCCGGCGGATTCGAGCGTCGTCGTCGAAGGTACGTTCTTGCTCGCCGCTTTGCCCCCAGAGAGATTTGACGCGATCTTTCTCTTGACTCGTCCCGACATCGAAGAGAAAAGGGTCGCCGGACTGCGTCGGCAGAATATCCTGCTTTCGGAGGAGGAAGCGAGAGCCCTCGACGGGGCGTATGGGGAGGCGTGGCAGGCCTATAAAGCCGGCTTCTACCGCGATTTTGCTTTTTTTGAGATCGATGGTATACTTGACATGCAGGGTAAAAAATAGCATTGCATTATATATCAATATAATCCCCATGGAAAAACCACCTACCGCTCTCGAGCTCGCAAAGCAGGCATTAGAGCGTGAATCGGACGCGAAGCTTCAAGTGCTCGTCGATAATCCTGAAAAGTCAGAGATAACGCTCAGCGGGGGCATGACCCGCGAAGAGCAGCAAGCTCTCGCTCAGGAGATAATCGCAGCGAGGAAGGCTGCCTAATAAGGATATCCCTCTTCCCGAAAAACCTCCTTTCGGAGGTTTTTTGCTATACTTAGAGCATATACGCGCATGGAATCCTTCGCACCGCATACATCCGCAGAGAAGTTCAAGACGCCTGAAGAAGAGCTCGCCTACCTGCGCGAGCAGGTAGCGCTCCGCGAAAAGGAGCTTTTGGAACGGGGCAGCGAGGCTGCGCCCGGACAGCATCGCGAAAAAGCGGCCCGCGAAGTCGTCTCTGCCTATGCCAAGACCAGTCCGTCGGAAGTCCTCCATCCTGACGCTCGAATCTCGAAGAAAGAATCCGACGCCATCG
>CAZQUF010000078.1:0-3956 GCA_964596505.1 uncultured Candidatus Saccharibacteria bacterium
GCGCGACGGCGCGAGAGTGAGCGCCCGGGCCAGCAGGCCCGGGACGCGTTCTCCGCGAGGGCAACGTCCCCATGGAGGCGATCACCTATCCGGCGCTACCTCATAATAATTGATTAAAAACTTCGTTAGGTCAATGAACGGCGTGGTGAGAGTGGCGGACGCGTACTCCGCGCCCTTCGGATAGACAGAGAAGAGGAAGATGATGAATTGCGGCTTATACGCCGGAAAATAGCCGAAGAACGAGTGGAGATAGCGGTCGCTATAGTAGCCTCCCGTCGGACTCGGTATCTGAGCCGTGCCTGTCTTGGCCGCTACGGTATAGCGCGGCAATTTTACCGTACCGTTCAAGAGAGCGTGATCGACCACGTTCACAAGCATGCCGGTGATCGCTTCCGACGTCTCAGGCTTCATAACGCGCTTCCTATTGTCATACGAGGGCTTTTTGACCGCGCCAGACGTATAGTCGATCTCTTTGACCACATGAGGGTTCGGTAGAAAGCCTCCGTTTCCGAGAGATGACAGGGCGCGGATCGTCTCGATCGGTGTGATAGCGATGCCCTGACCGAAGGCTGCGGTCGCATGCTCGAGAGCGCGCTTGCTTTGAAGATTCTGAATCTGACCGTGGACCTCTCCCGGCAAGTCTACGCCCGTCTCGTCGCCGAGGCCGTAGGACGTGAGATATTTCGTCTCTGCCTCGTTCCCGAGCTTCCCTGCCACGAACGTCATGCCGACGTTGAGGGACTGATTAAGGACTTGCTGCATATCGATGACGCCGCGAGCCCGGAAGTCGTAGTTCGATATCTTGGCCCCGTCGACAACGACCGTGCCCGTGTCGTCATAGGTCGTGGTAGCGGTCACGACGCCGGTGTCGAGGCCGGCGGCCATAACAAGAGGCTTGATGATCGATCCCATCTCATAGACGCCGTCCACGAGAGGATTCTTGAACACAGAAGGATTCTTGACCGACGCATAGTCGTTCGGGTCGAACGTAGGATTGTCTGCCATAGCGTAAATCTCGCCCGTAGAAGGATTCATGACGATGCCGCCGGTCAAATCAGGATGCCATGTGTTGATGACCCAGACGAGCTGCTTCTCCAGCTCTTGCTGGACAGTCGGCTCGATCGTCGTCACGATATCGCCTTCGTTCGAGTCGTCCTGGATGAAGGAGTCGCTCACATTCGAGAATATCTCGGCGAAGAAATTGACCGAGGTATCGGAGGCGCCTCGTCCGAGCACGTCGTTATAGTACTTTTCAAGGCCATATCTGCCGGTAAGCGTCACGCCGTCGTCGCCGTAGCCGACGAAGCCGAGGACGTTGGCTGCCGTCGTACCTGCGGGATAGTAGCGCCACTGCTCTTTATAGTCTCCCAGACCGTCGATGCTCAGGTTCTCGATACGCTTGGCGGTAGCCGCATCCATCCGGTGCGCGATCTCGGAGTACGAGCTCGTCGTGGCGACCTTCGGCATGAGCGCAGCCTCGTCGATCGGCAATATGCCCGAGAGAGCGTTGACGATGTCTTCGGGATGGTCGATCTTCTTCGGCTCGAGCGTAATGGCATAGCCGCTCTGGAGCGTAGCAGCCGATATCGGCGCGCCGTCTCGAGGCGAGAAATAGATGGTACCGCGATCGAATATCGCCTGGCCGTTTTGGACGTACTGCTTCTCGGCCTGCGCCTCGTAGACGTCGTGCTTTATGACCTGGATGTAATACAAACGAACGGCGATGGTCGCCGCGGCGAGGCATATGAGGATGCCGACGAGCTTTATGCGGGTTTGATTCGGCAGGACGCTCATCGGCCGTCAGGCGTTAGCGGTTAAAGGTAAGAGCGCTCGCATTCGCTTTCGATATATAGACGATGTCGCCCGAAGACGCCGTGAAGCCCATGGCGAGAGCATCGTCCATCGTGAAGGCCGATTCCGCTGCTAGATAGCGAGATTCAAGGCCGCTCACCGAGGCGGTGAGCGCCGTGGCCGATGCCTGCATGCCCTTGGTGGCGACGATGTTCATAATAGTGGCGTTTATGAACGAAGCGTATACGAAGACGAGCGCGATAATAGCGCCTAAAAGCACCCATGCGGTGACGGGGCGTTCGAGCTTCTCTACTTTTTCCTGTACGTACTGTGTCATATGGGTTTTTCTAAGCGTTCTAATAATTACTTCTTTATGAAAATCCTGAGCTTGGCGCTGCGCGATCGGGGATTCCTCGCCATCTCTGCATCGCTCGGCACTATCGGTTTCTTTGTAAAAGACTGGCCCTTGCCTTCTTTCCGCCATTCCTTCATCGCGTTCTTGGCTATCCGGTCTTCAAGGCTATGGAAGGCGATGACCGCGATCCTGCCTCCGGGAGAGAGGATACCGAGAGCCTTCTGAAGGCCCGCTTTGAGGCTTCCGAGCTCGTCGTTCACCGCGATGCGCAATGCCTGGAAGGTTCGCGTCGCCGGATGGATCTTGCCGCGCTTGTAGATCGACGGGACGGCGGACTCGACGATCGCGACGAGGTCGCGGGTGGTCTCGATCGGCGCCGTCACCCGCGCCGCGACGATCGCTTTCGCGATGCGCCTCGCGTACCGCTCGTCGCCATAGGCATAGATCACGTTCGCGATGTCTTCCTCTGCCCAGCCGTTTACGATGTCCTTCGCGGTGAAAGAGTCTTTCCCCGGCTTCTTCTCCATGGTCATCCCGAGTGGCTCGTCGTTTTTGAAAGAGAAGCCTCTCCGCGATGAATCGAGCTGAGGCGACGAGAGGCCGAGGTCGAGGAGGATCTTGTCGATCTTCTTGGCGCCGGCCGCGAGAGCGAAGAGATCCATATCGCGGAAGTTGCCCTTGAAGAGCTCCGTCCGCGCGGCTGCGGCTGTCGCGGCCTCGGAGAGCTTCTCCTTAGATTCGACAATGGCATCTTCATCGCGATCGATGCCGATGATGAAAATATCTTTCGCGCCGACTGTCGCCGCCCGTCTGAGGATCTCGAGCGAATGGCCCGCCCGGCCCAAGGTGCCGTCTATGACGACATCCTTCGGCTGTATATCGAGACCGTCTATCGTTTCCTGTAAAAGAACTGGTTCGTGCATGGCGTTTTGCCTGCCCAAGTGCATTACCGAGGCCTAGAAGACACCTACCTGTCCGAGCTTCTCGGCCAGGGCGCCCGTCTTGCCTGCCACGCCCTTCTTGAAGCTCTGCCACGTCTTCTCGTTCCATATCTCGACGCGGCTATGGACGCCGACGACCGCGACCTTGCCCTTGAGATTCGCCCATTCCTGGAGGAAATCCGGGACGAGGATGCGGCCGATCGAATCGATATCTGCCTCGACAGCCCCGCCGAACATGAATCGAGAGAACGACCGGTTATCGGCTTGGCCGAGCGAGGCTTCGGCGAGCTTGCCGGAGATCTTCTCCCACTCCTGCGGCGCAAAAACGAAAAGGCAGTGGTCGAGACCGGGGGTCACTACCACCTTCTTCCCCATCTTCTCCCTGAATCTGACCGGAAGAGAGATGCGGTTCTTGTCGTCTATCGAGTGGGTGTATTCGCCGATGAGCATGGCTCTTGTCTTTTAACCGCGACGACCGGCACTTTCTTCCTCAATCGCAGACCCTTCATCTGAAACACGGTGATCGTCGTGTCGGCGGCCGCGCCGCCTTTCGGGGTCCAGACTTTGTATGAAGTTCGAACGATTCGCATGCGTCTCGTGGGATCTTTATCGCGGAATCGTTCGGGAACGATTTTCCACTTTTTCCCACTTGGATACCAGTGTATAACACTTCGTCCCACAATGATACACGGTTATCCACAGATATCCACGCATAAAAAAGCGCCGTTCCTAAGGAACGGCGCAGACGGATTCAACCGCCCAAGACCTGCTGCAGGACATAGCCCAGACTCAGGCCGTCCAAGGAGACACCTTCCTCCGAAGGCTCTTCTTCGACGACCTGCCACCCTTGGCGGATGCGGGGGTTTTGG
>CAZQUF010000079.1:0-3936 GCA_964596505.1 uncultured Candidatus Saccharibacteria bacterium
GGGGCTTCTTCTTTCAGATGGATCTAAATATTAAAATGAGGGTTTGGTGTGCCTCCATATTTCCTAGCAAATTATACTCCTACTTTGTGTATATGTCAATGGTTCTCAATATGGCTCTATGCGACCATGAAGTGCGTTAAAATCCGAGCGTGAATGTCATCGCGCTCTCCGCTTTTTTCTCCCAATCTTTCGTATCGAGCTTAATATCCTTCATCGTAGGACCGTCTTTGTATTTCAAAACGCCGTTCTTGAGAGCGTATTCATATATCTCTTTCGTCACTTTGACGTCGTCGATGCAGTATTTCTTGAGCTTCTCTATTTCGCCGTTCTTCCACCAGGTGATGGCTTCGAGGCCGTGACCGGATTTGCCGTGGCCGAGAGTAGCTGAAGCGATCGAATCGAGCTTGAGCCTGAAGCCGAGGGATTTCTTGACCTCTTTGAGGATATCGAGGCTCTTTATCTTCGTCAGGTCGCCCGGATAGTATTTGTCGAGCAGGGGGATATCGAAATGGTCGCCGTTGAAGGTGATGAGCATATCGGCGCTCTCAAGCAGGGGCCAGAGCTTGCCGAGGTCTTCCTGGAGATAGCTCGAATACGTATCGGTCTCGTAGTCGTAGACGCAGACGATCGAGATATCGAGGTCGCGCGGGTCGTTCGAGCCAACATCCTGGAATATGTTCCTGGTCTCGATATCGAATACTATCTTTCGCATGGCGGACATTGTAGCATAAGAGCATGGCAAAAGGACTCGACACGGTTTTGAATCTCTATAAGCGCAAGAGCGAGACACCGCTTCAGACGATCGAGCGGTATGTCGCGGCGCATCCTGAATACAAGAGCGTAAAGATGACCTACGCCGGCAGGCTCGACCCTATGGCCGAGGGCGTCTTGGTCGTGCTCGCGGGGGAGAAGAATAAAGAGAGGGAAGCCTACACCGGGCTCGATAAGGACTATGAGTTCGAATTCATCCTCGGCGTCGAAACCGATACGTTCGATGCATTGGGCAAGATAATGGGCGCGCATGCGAGCGCGAGCGCGACCGAACAGAATGTCGCCGAGACTCTTTCGGAATATAAAGGTACTTTCCAGCAGACGTATCCGGCGTATTCCTCGAAGGTCGTCGACGGCAAGCAGCTTTTTCAGTATGCGAGGGAGGGGAAGCTCTCGACCATCGAATTACCCGAACACGAGGTCGAGGTGTCTCGCATCGAACTCCTCGGTGTCGCTTCCGTCTCGCGCGATGCTTTCAAGAAAGGCATCTTCGACCCGATATCGGCCCTCAAGGGCGATTTTCGGCAAGACATCATTCTCGAGGGCTGGGAAGACTATCTCGATTCTTCCGCCGCACCGGAAGAATTCAAAGTATACAAAGCCCGCGTGACCTGCGGCAGCGGATTCTATGTCCGCCAGCTCGTCTCCGACATCGGCCGCGACCTCGGCACCGGCGCAGTCACGGTCTCTATTCTGAGAACTCGCGTAGGAGATTTCAAACTGGTTGATTCGATATCAAAAAACCCAAAAGTATAGGTTTGTTATATCCTCCCCGTCAGATTCGCATCCTCCACAAAGCTCTGCATGGACGGCTGCTTGGCTGCGAGGCGTGCAGAGCTGTCGGATATGATGATGAGAAGCACGCTCACAAAGACTATGAGGCATGTCACGAGCCATTTGACGTAGGCCGCCCATGCGGGCTTGTCCCAAACCCTGTGCAAGACGAATATCGCATAGAACGAGACGAGGAAGGGGATGACGAGAGACACCTCGAAGGCCATACCTGAGAAGAGGAAGGCCGTCCCGGCGAGCGCCGTGTGGCCGAGGAGGATATAGAACAAGAAGCGAATGGCGAGAAAGAGATTATCGATGTAATAGAGGGTGAAATAGCCGAAAATGCCGAGGTACACGAGCGTGCCGATCGAGCGAAGCTCAGGGGCGAAATAGAACTTGAGCACCTGCTTGAGATAGGGATTTTCGGGCTTTTTATCTGCTGGTTTTTCGGGCATGGCCTATGTTTACAGCCTTTTTATAGATCTGTCAAGCAAACCCCTTGACTTTTCTACAGGTCTCGTGTATACTTGACACATCGTTAGTCTCAGTGGTGAAAACGTAAGTCTTAGCCATGAGGAGGTCGGACGATAGTTATAAACAACACAAGTCATACATGGCAAAGAAACTTTACGTGGGCAATCTCTCGTACGGCACGACTTCTGAAAGCCTCAAAGCAGGCTTTGAGAAAGTCGGTCCAGTCGTCGATGCGATCGTTCTCACCGACAAGATGACCGGTCGTTCTCGAGGCTTCGGCTTCGTCACGATGGAGGATGCGGACGCTGACAAGGCGATCGCAGAATTCGACGGCAAGGACTTCGAAGGTCGCGCTATCAAGGTCAACGAAGCGAAGCCTATGGAGGAACGCCCTCGCAGGTCATTCGACAGCCGGAACGACACTCGCAGGAGCTTCTAACGAAGCTTCGGCGGAGGTCTAACCTTCAGTCGGCAAAAGCCGCCCTCACGGGCGGCTTTTGCGTTGACTTGTTCCTGAAAGCGCATTGACAACGCGCGAGGTTGCGCTAGCATCTGTGCCAGGGAAGTTCCTATGAAAATAACAAACAAGTTTCTCTGGCGGGCACTCGCGGTCGTTCTGATAGCAACCGCGCTCAGGATCGCAGGATTCGAGCTGAAAGGGATCATGGCCGCCGTCTTCGCGGGATGCGGGGTCTACGTCTTCATGCTGGCCGCATCGTTCAAGCCCAAGGATGAGGCCAAGCCTGTTTTCAGGGGCAAGGAAACCACGTTCTGCCTATGCGACGGCCCGAAGGTCATCGGAACGGCGGAATCCGAGCCCGGGGAGTGGGACGAGTACGTGATCCTTGCCGATGCTCGCATAATCGACGAAAGGGCGACGATTCCTGGCGAAGAGGTATACACCAAGCTCGCCATACCGACGGGCACGATCCAAACGTTCGGTCTCGTCAATCTCGACAGGGTATAAGACAAAGCCGCTGGCATTCCAGCGGCTTTTTCATGAGAGGCGAACTAGACTCGCTTCTTGGCCTTTTCGCGGTCGGTCTTTTTGAGATATTGCTTGCGCAGGCGGACGGAATGGGGAGTGATCTCAAGGAAATCGCTCTCGTGCATGGTCTCGAGGCCGCGTTCGATAGTTAGGACGAAAGGAGGGACAAGGTCGATAGCTTCGTCCTTGCCGGCGGAGCGATAGTTGGACATGACCTTGCCTTTGCAGGGATTTACGTCGAGGTCGTCGCCTTTTGATGTATTGCCGATGATCATGCCTTCGTAGACAGGTACGCCCGCGCCGATATAGAGCGTGCCGCGCTCCTGGAGGTTCCAAAGGGCGAAGCCGACCGAGTCGCCGGTCTCCATCGAGATCATCGAGCCGAACTCGTGCTTCTCGATGACGCCGACGTATGGCCTGAAGCCGATGAAGCGGGCCGAAAGAATGCCTTCTCCGCGGGTATCGATGACGAATTCGCCGCGATAGCCGAGGAGGCCGCGGGTCGGTATCTCGAAGGTCAGGCGGGTGATGCCTTCGCGCTCGACCATGTTGGTCATGAGGCCTTTGCGCTGGGAGAGCTTTCGGATGACTTCGCCCGAGACGTCGTTTCGGACGTCGGCAGTCACTTCTTCGAATGGCTCGGATTTGACGCCTTCGATCTCTTTGATGATGACCTGAGGCTGGGAGACCTGGAGCTCGAAGCCTTCGCGGCGCATCGTTTCGAGCAATATGGAAATGTGGAGCTCGCCGCGGCCGTAGACCTTGAATGTATCGACGCCGGCGATGCCTTCGCCCGCGGCAGGAGAGAAGTCGACGCGGAGGCCTACGTTCACCTCGAGCTCTTTTTCGAGTCGCTCGCGGATCTGGCGGGTCGTGACGAACTTGCCCTCGCGGCCGGCGAGAGGGGAATTGTTGACGAGGAAGTTGAG
>CAZQUF010000080.1:0-3847 GCA_964596505.1 uncultured Candidatus Saccharibacteria bacterium
GGTTAAAACTCAAAGGAATAGACGGGGACTTGCACAAGCAGAGGATCATGTGGTTCAATTCGATGGTAAACGAAGAACCTTACCAGGGTTAGAAATGTAGTTGAAGCTAGGCAGAAACGTCTAGCGCCGCAAGGCAATTACACAGGTGCTGCATGGTCGTCGTCAGTTCGTGGTTTGAATTGTTCCCTTCAGTGGGGTAACGAACGCAACCCTCATTGCCTGTTACAAGTGTCAGGCGAGACTGCCCAGCTTTTAGCTCGGAAGGAGGGATGACGACATTGTTTGAGAAGAGACTCTCGGAGCGCGACGGCGCGAGAGGGAGGGCGGCGCGTCCACCGCGCCGACCCGGTCTCTTTGAAGACAATGTCGTCATCCACCCTTATTAGCTACAAGCTGGGAGGAAGGTGAGGATGACGCCAGATCAGCATGGCCCTCTGATACCCTGGGCTACACACGTGATACAATGGCGCATACAACGCGATGCGACGGCGAGAGCCTGAGCCAATCGTTATAAAGTGCGCCCTAGTTCGGATAGGAGTCTGCAACTCGACTCCTTGAAGCTGGATTTGCTAGTAATCTCGGGTCAGCTATACCGAGGTGAATACGTTCTCAAGTCTTGTACTCACCGCCCGTCAACTCAAGGGAGTTGGGAATACCCGAAGTCCGTCTTTACGGCGGCCTAAGGTAAGCTCAATGACAGGGAGTAAGTCGTAACAAGGCACGGGTAGCGGAAGCTGCTCGTGGATTATTTCAAGTGAAAAACTGCTCTTACGCTTCGGCGTAAAGCTTACGGAGTCGATAGAGCTCTCAAAGGCTCTGATTTACGGGAATCTAAAACCCGATGGAGGCAGGGGAAGTACCTGCGACCAGAACGGAACAAAATAGAAGACGGTATGTTTCATACAGACGAGAAAGCCGCCCGCAAGGGCGGCTTTCTCATGGTAACAAAGGCTGCGTTCGAGAGATTATAGTATGTCGATGAAAGCTATCCGATCTCTCTTAGGGCGCGCCCCTGCAGGCGCTTTCCTTGCCGCTGCTTATCTCGGCCTCGCAGCGGCAGTATACGCGTATTCTCTGTTCGATCGAAGCTATAACGGATACATGTTCGATCCACGGTGGTATAAGATATTTTTCCTAGCATTGCCTTGGTCCTTGGTTATGGATATCCTCGTCCATAGACAGAGATTCCTCGTCCTCATCTACCCCTTCGGTATCCTGATCAATACCGTAGCGCTCTACTACGTTGGGAGAGGTATCCGCGCGGTCACGAGGCGCAATGCGCTCTTCGAATGGACCATGGCCGTTTTCGTTTGTATCGATCTTTTTTCGCTCTATGTCCTTGGGGCATTCTTTATCTGGGGCATCGGAAGGGGATAAGTCGCTCAGACGCGTCGAAACCCGCTTTGCTACACTTAGCGGTATGTCAAATATACCGTCGTCCCTTTTGGCGGGTTCGTATGCCGCTGCCGCTCCCTGGGCGAGCGTCGCGTCGTCAGCTTGCACCGTGAACGGCCAGCCGGTCGAGTGCCCGGGGTGGCTCTTGTGGCTCATTCCTTTTTTCATCGCCTTCTGGTTCATCTTCGTAGCGCTCGCCGTCCTCGTATTCGTCGCCCTGTGGAAGGTATTCGCCAAAGCGGGCAAGCCGGGCTGGGCGGCGCTTATCCCTGTATACAACGTCATCGTCATCCTCGAGATCGTAGGCAAGCCGATATGGTGGATATTCCTCTATTTCGTGCCTTTCGCCAACATCGTCATGGGGATCATCGTCGCAAACGAGCTGGCGAAGTCTTTCGGCAAGGGCGTCGGTTTTACGCTCGGCCTTATCTTCCTGCCTATGGTCTTCTATCCTATCCTCGGCTTCGGGAAGGCGGTCTATATTCCTGCGTCGCCGGTGCAGTCCTAAGTCCCTTCTTTTGGGGATAAGTGTTGACGGTTTCGCGCTGTCGATGTTGCTATACTTAAGCCGTTATCCCTAAGCAGCACATATTATGATCACGAAAGATCTCTTGGATTTCGTGAGAGCACAGCTCTCGCGCGGCGTCTCGAGAGACGGTATCACGGCCTCGCTCGTCACGCAGGGTTGGACGCCTGCAGACGTCCAAGAAGCTTTTAGCGCTATCGACGCGCCCGTCGCTCCAGTGGCGCCCCAGCAGCCCGCACCCGCACCTGCGCCCGTTCAGGCCACGGCTCCGGTCGTTTCTGCTGCGCCGATCGTCGCGGCCATGCCCGCCATGGCATCTATGCCAAACATGATGTCGGGTACACCCGTCATGGCGAGCGTGCCTTCGATGACCGCTGCCGCTCTAACCCAGACCCCTGTCGCAGCTGCGGCAGGCGGAATGGCCTTTGCGGGCTTTTGGCTCCGCGTCGTAGCGGTCATGATCGACAGCCTTATCCTCCAGGCGGTCATATATGCGATCGCTTTCTGTCTCGTGTCTTTTGCGGATATAAAGATCGCCGAGGCCGTCGCCCCTCTCGCATCCGTCCTCCTCGCGATCCTGTACTATGCTCTCTTCGAGTCGTCTGCAAAAGGCGCCACTCCCGGCAAGATGGCCGTTGGCATCAAAGTCGTCGGCGCGGTCGGCAATCGCGTCTCGTTCCTTCGGGCCCTTGGCAGATACCTCGCGAAATTCATTTCGGGCGCCATACTCGGCATCGGCTTCCTCATGGCGGCGTTCACGGAAAAAAAGCAGGGCCTCCACGATATGATCGCAGGGACGTTCGTCGTGAAGTCACGTCTCGTGCGAATAGGGAGGGCTCTCCTCATCCTCGCCCTTACGCTCGTCGTGCTTGGGGCCGGAAGCGCTGCGTTCGCTCGCTTCTTTATCTTTCCAAAGATAGTCGGGGATTTCTCGGCTCTCTTTCCGGGCGGTTCGATCAGTATCGGGTCTTCATCTGATAATCCAGGGACTCAAGCGGCTATCATGCCTATGACCGCGACGACCTACGATGCGGCTCTTTCGACTCCGCTCACCGGCGTTCAGAGCGCGTACGAAGGCACGAGCACCTATGCGGGCCCGGCCTATCTCGTCTGGGACGACATGTGGCTCACGATCGCATTGCCGAACATACCGAATCTTGATCGCGTCCAAGACACCGCCTCAGTCGACATATCCCATGTCTATTCAAAATCCGGACTCGACATAGACAACGCGACGAGCACGTTCGAGACGGACCAATTCTTCAAGAATATAAGCCTTTCGGCTGAACAGGACCCTGTGCCTCACTACAAGGGTCACAGGTCTCTCACGCTCTTTGCGAGCGCGACGAATGACGATATAAGCCGCATCGAAGGCACGCTCGTCTTGAGTCTGCCGCTTTCCGATGGCAGCACCTATGCGAAATCGTACCCATTCGTCCTCGATCTCTCGATCAAGGCGACTTCGACCGCCTCGACCGCCTCATCCGCTGCTGCTCCGATCTCTGCAGCAGATAAAGAGGCGATCATAGCGGGCATCCTCAGGACCAAAGTCGCCCTCTCCTCGACTAATCCCGCATCTATCAGGGCATATCTCGCAAAGGCCGTGACTACCGCAGACGATAAGAGCCAGCTTGACCAAATGTCCGACAGCGATGTATTGAAGGAAGCGAAATTAGCGGCATCCATGTATTCGAATGTGACGGATGCTGTTTTGCGGTCGTTGGCCACCGTCTTCGTCCTCACAAGCGATAAGGCTTCGGTGACGCTTCCCGCCTCGTCTGACGGGGTGACAGAGACGATAAGCGCCACACGGGCGAACGGTACATGGTTCTAAGGCCATGAGATTCCTGAGCTCGATATTCGTCTTTCTTTCGGGTCTCTTTATAGGCCATCCGATCGCTGTTCCTCAAGACGTATCTCAGCCGG
>CAZQUF010000081.1:0-3728 GCA_964596505.1 uncultured Candidatus Saccharibacteria bacterium
TGAGGCACTCGTATTACCGCTGCTGCTGGCACGAGTTTAGCAACCTCTTATTCGTAGGGTAACGTCAATAGACTTCCTCCCCTACAAAAGATGTTTACATCCCGAAGAACTTCATCCATCACGCGGCGTCGCTCCGTCAGGCTTTCGCCCATTGCGGAAGATTCTCGACTGCAGCCACCCGTAGGTGTATGGGCCGTGTCTCAGTCCCATCGGTGGGGGTCAGCCTCTCAGCTCCCCTAGGCGTCATTGGCTTGGTAGGCCGTTACCCTACCAACTACCTGATACCGAGCAGGCCGATTTTCGAGCGATAAATCTTTACCCCGGAGGGACTATCGCGTATTACCTCGGCTTTCGCCGAGCTATTCGCGACTCGAAAGTTCGTACCTACTTATTACTACCTCGTCTGCCGGTTGCCCTTGCGGGCCCCCTTGACTTGCATGCCTTATCCACGCCGCCAGCGTTCATCCTGAGCTAGGATCAAACTCTTGATATAAACCCAGAAGAGAGGGCGCCCTTGCGGACGACCTATCCTCTGAGTCGAACGGAACAAAATAGACAACAGTATGAGTGTCGCCGACCTTGAACCTGGGAGATTCACGGGTGCTATCCCGCCTCCACGATCCTATGGAGCATACGAACTGAACGGTAAGCGATGCTTACCCGAACGTATGCTGTGTTTCCTTTAGAATATTTTTGAACTTGCACATATCAGAAGACTTTCATGTCTTTGCTGTATGTTCTCCCGCCTCGGCACTTGTTGCCGGGCGGCATATTATTTCAATATTTCAACGATCGCTCGCCAGAGGTTCGGCAGAGATAGAAAAAGCGCTTTCCAGCACCATTTCCATCGCGACCGAGCCTATAACGAGGTAAGGCCTATTATACACATGCGCCTTCTGGGGTCAAGGCCTTAAAAAAGCTGCCCTACGAGGGCAGCTGGATCGCTTTGGAAAGGGCTATACGGGCGCTCTCCTTACACCGTTTTTCGTATTCTCCGAGAATGCCGGAGATGACCGCGGCCCTGACCATCTTGGGATCGAAATCTTCTTTAAGGACGATGACGACGATGTCTTTGCCGTATCGGCCTTCGTCCTGGGCGAGCTTGAAAGCGGCGGCTTTCTTCGAGTTGCTCTTGATCTGGACGCGGATATCGCCTTGGTCGGTGACGACGATGACATCTACGCCTTCGGGGTCTTGGGCCTCATCAGCGTTATAGATATCGAGAAGCCATTCAGGCACATCCGCGAAGCTTCCTTCGAAAGCAGCGGTCGTGCGAAACTCGTTCCGCCTGCCTTTCGAGGAGACTCCCCTCTTTATCCTCCGAAAGAGCGATGCGACGAAATCGTTATGACTCATACGTATGATAAAAGATCATTTCCTCTATCCTCTCCTATATAGGAAGGGTTTACAAGTGGACAGTGAAAAGCCGCAGGACGAATCCTGCGGCCTTGTGCGAGGTGATTAGCCTCGCCTAGACGGAGATCACCTCCTTTCGGAGGAAAGTGGGTTTGACGGACGGGGGACAAACCTTCCAGGTGGTTTTCATGTGCCCTTTGTTGATGGTTGCGTACCCTCTAACTGACCTAAAGCGAGTATAGCACACGAGGGGAAAAAGCACTGTGGAAAACCAAGATAGAAAAAGTCCGGCCCTTTGGGGAGCCGGACGTGGATCAAACCGAGGCGAGATATCGCGCAAAGATATCGGCATGATCGAAGACGAAGAGATGCCTCGTCGCTTCGAACGTCGCAGGGTCGTAGAGATGGACGATAGTCTTCCCCGCTTCATCCTTCGGCTCGCCGATCGCGATGCCGATGAATACCGTGGAGACATATCTACCGCGCGGGTCTCTGCCGGACTTGGCGAACGTGCCGAGAACGGTGGAAGGCACGAAGACCATGCCCGTCTCTTCGAAAAACTCCCGCGTGACCGTCCGGGAGAGCAATTCGCCCGGGTCCTGTTTGCCTCCCGACAGGGCGAGGCCTTTGACCTTGCCCAACCGTTCGACGAGGATATGCTTCCCTGTACGCGCATGGATGGCGATCGCGTCGGCGCAATAGATGATATCTGAATCGATGTCGCTCATAGAAGCCTTTAATAGCTCACGACCGACGTTACCGTGCGGCCGAGGAGCGCTTTCCGGCCGGGTTCGGCGGGCAACCCGGGCAGGTTCGCGAGCTCGACGACGAAGGCGCAGCCTGCGACCGTGAGACCGACCTTCTCCAGGAGACTGCAGGCGGCGCCGGCGGTCCCTCCCGTAGCGAGCAGGTCGTCGACGACGAGGACGCGACCATTCGCGGGCAATGTATCCGTGCAGACCTCGATGATATCTTTGCCATACTCGAGGCCATAGGAGGCGCTCTCGGTCTTCCCCGGAAGCTTGCCCTTCTTTCTGACCAAGATGAGGGGCAAGCGGAGCTCGCGAGCGAGCGCGGTGCCGAAGATGAATCCCCGAGCGTCGAGCGCGGCGATCATATCGGTCTTGCCGGCCCATTCCGCAACCATCGCGTCGACCGTCGCGTTAAAAGCATCGGGCGAAAGGAGGAGCGGCGTGATATCGCGGAAGAGAATGCCGGGCCTGGGAAAGTCGGGCACATCTCGGATGAGTAACTTGAGCAGTGCTGTATCCATAAGGTATCTGTTCGAGAGAGGTTTTAAAGGACTGAACCTGGGCTAGCATATCCCCTTTCGGCCGATCTGTCATACCGGCTTGAAGTATGTACTAAAAAGTGTACACTAGGAGCATGAAGATACGAGACATGGGCGAGGTATTCGAAAGGCTCGGCATGAGCAAGCACGCCTATGCCGTCTACGCCGCGGCGCAGAAATACGGCCCTCTTCTCGCGACGGATATCGTTAAAAAGACCGGCGCTGACCGTCCTGCCGTCTACCGGGCTCTCTATGAATTGGAGGAAGCGAAGCTCCTCATACCGACGCAGAGCGGCAAACGCAGATACTGGACGGCGGCGAACCCAAAACGCGTCACCGCCCTCTTCGCCTCGGTCCTGCGCCAGGTAGAGTCGCTCGAACCGAGAGCGAGAGCAGCTGCCGAGGAGGCGGTGACTTCTTCGCTCAAGCTCTACCACGGATCGAAAGGGGTTCAGACGGTCTTTGACGACGTCGTTGGGCATACGAGGCGCGGGGACACCTTTTACCGCTACACATCCGAGCGAGACCTCGACGCCGTAAATTCCTATCTCTCTCCCGACTATCGAGAGCGCCGCGACGCCAAGAAGCTCGAGCGCCTCGTCATCAGCAATCCCCTCTCGGGAAGCCGCAAAAAGCCGCGGCTTGAACGATTCGTCAAATACATGCCGCCCGAAGCGGGGCTTTTTATGCAGAACGTCATCGAGATCGTCTACGGCGATCGGATCGCCTTCATCGACCTTAATACGGAAGAATCTCTCGTCATCGAGAATCAGGCTCTCGCCGAATTCCAGAAAGTCATTTTCAAGCAGCTCTATAAGAAACTCTAGTGTGGGCACGGAGGGACTTGAACCCTCAATCCTTGCGGAATACGCTTCTGAAGCGTACGTGTATACCGTTCCACCACGTGCCCATCTTTTTGTCAATATCTATTCTTCATCTTAATTTCATCTCCGCTTGTTAGGATAGTTCGTCCCTATCCCGTCTTACCACCCTAGCATACCAAACTATGAAGAGAACTCTCATTACGAGCAAGCGTTTTTTGATACCTGCATGCGCCGGATTAGCCTATCTCATCATCTTC
>CAZQUF010000082.1:0-3725 GCA_964596505.1 uncultured Candidatus Saccharibacteria bacterium
GCCCGACGGGGCGAGAGTGAGCGCGCGGCCTCCAAGGCCGCGACGCGTGCTCCGAAGGGCTGTGCTATTCGATTATGGTTCTGATGAAAGCAGCTGCACCGCCTTATCCATCTGTGGATCACGACCAGCCTTTACATCATCTTCCGTTCGAGGCACGACGTAATCAGGCGTGATGCCTTGCTTTGATATCGAGATACCGTTCGGCGTGAGCCACTTGGCTATCGTTACCTTGAGCGACGTGTCGTCAGTGAGAGCCACAAGCTCCTGGACCGAGCCCTTGCCGAAGGTCTTTTCGCCGACGAGCTTTGCCGCGCCGTTCTCCGAGAGCGCGCCAGAGAGGATCTCAGCGGCTGAAGCCGAGCCTCCGTCGACGAGGATGGCGATGTCGTATTTGCTGTCGAAGACATCATAGCCCTTGCTCCGATAGACCGTCTCGGGCTGATTCTTACCGAATTCCTCGCGGACGACGACCTTGCCAGACGGTAGGAACCACGAAGCCATATCGATAGCGGCATCGAGGTAGCCGCCGGGATTTCCACGGAGGTCGATGACGAGCTTGTGCGAGCCGGAATTAGCGAAGCTTTGGAGAGCGTTTCTAAAGAGATTCGCGGAATTCTCGGTGAAGCTATAGAGAGAGATGACGAAGATGCCGTCTTTGCGGAGACCGGTGCCGCCAGAGGCCACCTCATCTTTCGTAGCGGTGTCGATGACAGGTATATCGATCGTAGCGCGGGTGATGGTTATATCGAACGGATCTTTGACGCCGTCGCGCGAAAGCGTGAGCTTTACCTGAGTGCCCGCCTTGCCGCGGATGAGCCCGACAGCCTGGTCGGTCGGCATGGCGACTGAATCCGTACCGTCGATCTTGAGGATATAATCGCCCGCCTTCACGCCCGCCTTATCAGACGGAGAATTCTTGATCGGCGCTACGACGGCGAGGCGGTCGTTCTTGATGCCGATCTCCATGCCGACGCCTTCGAAATTGCCGGCGATCTCGCTCGCGAACATCTTGGACTCTTCGGGCGGGAAAAAGACCGTGTACGGGTCGCCGAGAGAGGCCACCATGCCCTGGATCGCGCCGTAGACCTTGTCCTGGTCGGACGTCGTCGTCCCTGCGTATTTCTGGTCTATGACGCTCCAGGCTTTCCAGAACGTCGAAAAGTCGACGGCAGCGGGCTTGCTGTCGTCTTTGTTGGAGACCGAGACGATAAGGCTCTCGGGAGGCACGGCGACGCTACCCATCCTCAGTCCGATAAAGAAAGATACGGCGATCACAACGATGAATATGGCGGCGAGCGATATGCGTCTTGATTGATTCATGGCGAAGATTATACCATGGTATTATAGAGCATATATGGTAAACACATACACGTATAAGAATGTGACGTGGGTCGATATGGAATCGCCGACGCGCGACGAGATCCGCGAGGTCATGAAGAAGTACAACATCCATCCGACGGCAGCCGAGGAGCTCATCCTGCCTTCGCCTCGGTCGAAAGTCGATACCTATCCCGATTTTATCTACCTCGTCCTTCACTTCCCTGCTTGGAAGCTCTCGCACCAGAAGTCTACCCAGGAGATCGACTTCGTCATCTGCAAAAACTACATCATCACCACCCGCTACGAGACTGTCGACCCTCTCCACAAATTCGCTAAGATGTTCGAGGTGAACTCCATCCTCGACAGGAACGCCCTCATCGGCGAGCATGCGGGATACATGTTCTACTACATGATGCGCGAGCTCTATCGCTCGCTCGAAGACGAGCTCGAGACGGTCAAAGACGCTCTCGAGGAGATAGAGAAGAAGACGTTCACCGGCCAAGAACGCGAGATGGTCTACGAGATATCGAAAGCCGCGCGAGAGCTTCTCGACTTCAAGCACGCGACCTCTCTCCATGAGGACGTACTCGAGACGTTCTCATCGCTCTCCAAAGATTTCTTCGGTCCTGAGTTCGCCCGCTATAGCGGAACGATCAAGAGCGACTTTCTCAAAGTCCATAAGGGCGTACAGGGCGTATCCGAATCTCTCCATGAGATCCGAGAGACGAACGACGCGCTTCTCGAAGCCAAGCAGAACAAGAACATCATGACCCTCACCGTGATCACCTTCATCACCGCTATCCTCGGCATCATCGTCGGCCTTTTTGCGGCTGATTTCAAGCACGCGCCGATCGTGGGCATGCCATATGACTTCTGGGTGCTCGCAGGCATTCTCGTAGCTATCGGCGTATTCTTCACGGCTGTCTTTTACCACAAGAAATGGCTTTAGACATACACCTCTATAACACCCTCGGCGGTAAGAAAGAGCTCTTCAAGCCACTTAAGAAGGGCTTTGTAGGCATGTACCATTGCGGGCCGACGGTCTATTGGAACCAGCATATCGGCAACATGCGCGCCGTGGTCATGGCCGACATCATCCGCCGGACATTCCTCTATAACGGCTATGAGATAGATTTTGTCAGGAACTATACCGACGTCGGGCATCTGACCGGCGACAATATCGGCGACGCGGACCAAGGCGAAGACAGGATGGAAAAAGCAGCCAAGCGCGAACACCTTTCCCCTGATCTGATCGCGGACAAGTATATCAAAGCGTTCGAACGGGATATCAATCTCCTGAACGTCATGCCTCCGACCCACGCGCCGCGCGCTACGGCTTTCATAGCGGACATGATCGCTATGGTCCAGACGCTCATCGACAAAGGCTTCGCCTACCAGACGCACGAAGCGATCTATTTCGATGTGAGCAAATTTCCCGGCTACGCCCGGCTCTCAGGACAAAAAGCTGATCGACTGGAAGCAGGCGAAGGCCACGGCAGCGTCGGCGGCGAGAGCAAACGGAACGCGAGAGATTTCTCTCTCTGGTTCTTTAAGACGGGAGCGCACGCGAATGCTCTCCAAACATGGGACTCGCCCTGGGGCGTCGGCTTTCCGGGCTGGCACATCGAGTGCTCGGCTATGAGCAAGCATTTCCTCGGTCTGACGTTCGATATACATATGGGAGGCATCGAGCATGTACCGATCCACCACACGAACGAGATCGCCCAGTCCGAATGCGCGAACGGCGTAAAATACGTCGATTATTGGCTCCATAACGAGCATCTCGTCGTCGACGCCAAGAAGATGGCGAAATCAGACGGCACGTCGTATCTCCTCCAAGACATCATCGACCGAGGCTACTCCCCTCTCGCCCTGCGCTACCTTTTCCTCCAGGCGCATTATCGTTCAAAGCAGAATTTTACATGGGAGTCGCTCGATGCGGCGGATAAGGCGTTGAAAAAGCTGAAAGCCTTTGCGTCGAAGACAGTCGAATCGGGAACCGTGAGCGCGCCGCACAAAGACGCGTTCCTTAAATTCATCAACGACGACTTTAATGTCTCGGGAGCGCTCGCTTCGGTCTGGGAAATGACGAAGGACTCGAGCCTATCAGATGCGGATGCGCGCGCTACCATTCTGGACTTTGATCGCGTGCTCGGGCTTGGATTGGGCGACCTCGATATCAAAGTTCGTGAGGAGGTTCAGGTAACTGACGAGGTAAAGATGCTCGTCGACGAACGCACCGCTGCTCGAAATGCCAAAGATTGGAAGAAATCGGATACGCTGCGCGACAAAATCGCCGCTCTCGGATACGAGGTTAAGGATACGCCCGAGGGTCAAAAAGTCCTTAAAAGATAAGGACTTGAGGATACTTGACATATAGACCAATATAGTATATACTGTAATAA
>CAZQUF010000083.1:0-3706 GCA_964596505.1 uncultured Candidatus Saccharibacteria bacterium
TTAATGCACTCACTCTACCATAGACGCGCTATAATCAGAGCATGAGATCCCGCTCAGCAAAAATCATCCTGCTCTGGTCGCTTTTCATCCTCGCGTCAGCGGGTACCTATATCCTGTCTAACCGGATCGAATCGGGAGCGACGAGGGCCGCGGCCGCGCTCGATAGCCAGAGCCAGACCGCATCCGCATTCTCGGCCGGCGATACCCTTGCAGACGGACTGGGGCGCGGCGCATCGTACGAAGTCGACCTCTCTACCGGCAAGGCGGACCCGTCTACGGTCGATGCGCGGCCCGGCGATGAAGTCCTTTTCATCGTCAAAGACGATAGCCGTCACGACATAGCCGAAGAGCGCAGCCAGAGAAAGGAAGCGCGCCTCGAGTCGGGCGAGATAGGAAAAGACGAGAGCTATTCTCTCGTCTTCAGAACCCCGGGTAGATTCTCTTTCTATGATCGACTCAACCAGAGCATCACGGTAACGGTCACGATCCGGTAGTCGTCGCCTGGCCTTTTATCACCTGTATCTCGAACGGTCGTATCTCGATAGCTTGGAATTGGAAGTCGCCGGTCTTCTTGCCTATGATCTTGATATGGTCGCCGGCGTCGAATCTGAAACCTGCGGGAACGAGAGCGATATCGGTACCGGTCACTGTCCAGAGATTGAAGTCTCGGTCGCGGAGGGTGAAGCTCTCGTTCGAGGCTTTGGCCTTGACCGAGCCGGAAAGGAGGCCGTGCGCAGGATCGAACCAAGCGTTCGTATTGAGAGGCTCGACGGCGCCGTAGAGAGGGATGTTCTCGGCGGCGGCCTGGTCGACATATTTCGTTATATTGAACGAGTATATGATCGAGCCAAAAGCGACAGCCACGACCGCGGCGATGAGGCCGAATTGCCGCGCGCTCACGCGGTAGCCGCGACGCGTCCGCTTGAAGTTGAGATATGCCGCGAGGGCGACGATAGCCGTAGCGACGATCCAGAATATAGGCACGGAATAGAGCAATCGCTCAGAGAACGACAGGCCGAGCCTTTCGAATATCGATCGATCGGTGCCCTGGACCATGAATATGATCATGCCGAAGCCCAGCGAGAGCGCGGCAGCGAAGAGGCCGAGCAGTCCCCAGAGCACGTAATCGCGCGCCTTGAAGAGGCCCTTCGGCGTGGGTTTCAGTCTCTCCGTATGTATCCTCTTTAATATTTGTTCTTGAAGCGTCATATGTCTCCTATGTGAATCCCTCTCTCTTCCGCAAGCCGCCGAAACTCTTTTTTGGCCCGGTGGATGAGGGTGGCTACGGTTCCCGGGGGCTTGCGCAAGATGTCCGATATCTCGTTGTAGTCTTTGTCTTCGAGGAACTTGAGGATGAGGACCGAGCGATATTTTGGCTCGAGCGACTCGAGGAGGGAGGCGATATTCTGTTTGACGTATCCGCGGTCGGTCTCCGCTGCGGTGTCGTCGTCGGCCGCGATCGTCTCTGCGAGGGTTACCGTATCGTCGTCGTACGCCGGATCGTCGAGCGACGCCCCGAATCTCTTCCTGCGGCGCAGGTGGTCGATCGATTCGTTGTGGGCGATGCGGTATATCCACGACGAGAAGGGCAGGTTCTGGTCGAAATCGTTCAGGTTCTCGTACGCCTTGATGAATATGTCCTGAAGGAGCATCTCTAACTCGTCGGGCGTCGGTCGCGCGATGCGCCTCACGTAGCGCTTCAGGGGCTCTTGGTATTTTTCGATGATCCTGCCGAACTCGTCGCTCGATGCGAGCGCTTTCTGGACTAACAGGCTATCGGCCTCTTTTCTGTTTTCTACGGCCATGACGCGTCCATTATAGGTTATACGTTCGGATATAGCACTGTCTTTCTTAGTACGCTCCCGTTATGCCCGAATGGCGTTGCGACAGGCCGAAAATCTGCTATGATGCTCTCTGTTCATTGAAAGCAAGAACAACATTCCTCGGTAGCTCAGTTGGTAGAGCGTCCCGCTGTTAACGGGAGGGTCCCTGGTTCGAGTCCAGGCCGAGGAGCACTAATTTGAGGTCTTATTGACAAGCCTGCTTTCTTATACTACTGTAGTCTATCGAGAGGTATTTGAATTTCAACAGACCAAATAACAAAAGGTTCTTTGTGAGTAAAAAAGATGTCTGCGGGGACGCCGAGCGTGGACTAGCGCTCTTTCGAAAAGGGCTGCCAATTGATGCGGTGCTTCATCGTCATCCGATATCGTACTTTGACGACGTCACGGTTGCTGTATGGCTGATGGTATTCGAGCGGTCGCCTGAGGCGATCGGTCCGATCGAGCGTATGGATCTCTATAACGCATTTGGTGACAGTGAAGCCATAATGCTTGAGCAGCAAAACCGCGCGCCTTACGCGCGCTCAGTCGCCCGGCTCGCAGTCCAAATGCTGCTTACCAAGGCGGAGGTCTTGGATCAGGGCCTTACGCTCGATCAGATGGCTAAGACGATACGGGTATTCTTTGATCATCCTGATATGCTCACAGCGATGGCTGAGGCAATGAAGCGGACGGATGCATCGACCGAACGATATCGCAAGGTAAGGCAAGTTGTAGGTAGCATCTTTGTTTAGTGTTGAGCCGCTCGACTCCGGGCGGCTTTTTTCTGGGTAAAAATACTTGACTAATATCGTTTGAATGTATATAATATAATGTAAGAATTGAACCTTGAATTGAAGGCATGGAGAGCGTGCATTATGCCCGCGCCATAGAATCGCTTTCTGTTTGTTTGGTTCAAAACAGGGATTCCTATTATGATGAAATCGTTCTATGCCAGCTATCGGGATGTCGTCCTTCACGGTATGGTCACGACCGTTCAGGGAAACGTCGGTACCGTGCTCTTCGACGGCGAAGAGCAGCAAAGCGCCTACTTCGATCTGCACGACGGTTGCCGCGTCGACTTCAACGAAGGGCGCAAAGATAGAGCGCCGATGATTAAGTTTACTCAGACGACCGATATCAAGCATCCTGTCCCGTATCCGCATGGACAGGATGCCGAATACGAAATCGTCGTCGTGCTCAGCAATCGCGATAACAACTGGGCCTATATCTGGGCCTACGAGAACGAGTACATGAATGTCGTCGGTAAGCTCATCAAGATTATCGAAGAGCGTCTGGAAGCGGCCGAGAAGCGGCGGCTCGAAGAGAATCGGCTCCGCCTCCAGAAACGTCAGGCGCTCGATCAGCTCTCTGCGCTCGGTCTTTTCCGGATCGCTAAGGCGCACAAGTTCCTCGGCGAGAACGAGCGGCGTCCCGCGAAGCCGGCGACCGGGCCGATGAGGCTGCACGACCTCTTGTTGGCCATCGCGCGCGGTCAAGTGCCGTTCGCCCTCGAAAGGGCGACGGGTAACGACACGCTCTTCATGTGGTTCGAGCGCCTCGCGACCGGCGGCGGATGGGTCAAGACCGTGCTCGACGACGAGATGCTCGGTCTCCTAGCCGAAACTCTCGAAGGCGAGTCGGGCTTCGACGAGATTCAGGCGATCATCGACCGCTTGCCGATTGCAGAATCGGCCGCTGTTCGGGCCTGATTATTCGTTCGACCGATAGAATTGCAAAGCCCTGAGATAACATCAAGGGGCTTTTTTATGTCGCTGCCTCGAGCTCTTGTCTTTTTACTAATACCATGATATTATAAAGACAGGCAGTTTTTGGCACACCAAACCCTCATTTTAATATTTAGATCCATCTGAAAGAAGAAGCCC
>CAZQUF010000084.1:0-3686 GCA_964596505.1 uncultured Candidatus Saccharibacteria bacterium
AACGTCGGCACCATCGGCCACGTCGACCACGGCAAGACGACCCTCACTGCCGCGATCCTCGCGGTCCAGGCTCGCGACGGCCTCGCTACGGTGAAGGCCTACGGAGATATCGCCAAGGGCGGTACCGTTCGCGATGCTACGAAAGTCGTGACCATCTCGCTCGCTCACGTCGAGTACGAGTCCGATACGCGCCACTATGCGCATATCGACGCTCCAGGGCACGCAGACTACATTAAGAACATGATCACGGGCGCAGCCCAAATGGACGGCGCCATCCTCGTGGTGTCGGCTATCGACGGCCCTATGCCTCAGACCCGCGAGCATATCCTCCTTGCCAAGCAAGTCGGCGTGCCTCGCATCGTCGTCTTCCTCAACAAATGCGACGCGGTAGAGGACAAGGACCTCATCGACCTCGTCGAAGGCGAAGTCCGCGATCTCCTCACGAAATACGGTTTCGATGGCGCTAATACGCCGGTCATCCGCGGCTCGGCTCTCAAGGCTCTCGAGTCGAAGGACAACACCGATCCATGGGCTCAGAAGATCAAGGAGCTCATGAAGACCCTCGACACCTATATCCCTATGCCGGAGCGCGCTCTCGATAAGCCGTTCCTCATGCCTATCGAGGACATCTTCTCGATCGAAGGCCGCGGCACCGTCGTCACGGGCCGTATCGAGCGCGGTCAGGTCAAAGTCGGCGACACCGTCGAGATCGTCGGTATCAAGGACACCACGACCACGACCATCACCGGTATCGAGATGTTCAACAAGCAGCTCCAGTCGGGTCAGGCAGGCGACAACGCCGGCGTGCTCCTTCGCGGCACTGCTAAGGACGCCGTCCATCGCGGACAGGTCCTCGCAAAGCCAGGCTCGGTGACCCCTCATACCGAATTCGAGGCCGAGGTCATCATCCTCAAGAAAGAGGAAGGAGGCCGCCACACGCCGTTCTTCAACGGCTACAAGCCTCAGTTCTACGTCCGTACGACGGACGTGACCGGAGAGGTTACCCTCAAGCCGGGCGTCGAGATGGTCATGCCGGGCGACACGGTGACCTTCACCGTCAAGCTCCACGCTCCGATCGCTCTCGAGGCTCAGATGCGTTTCGCCGTTCGCGAAGGCGGCAAGACCGTCGGCGCAGGCGTCGTCACGAAGATAATCAAGTAATATGGCCACTGTCCCTAAAAAAGCAGCAACGAAGAAGGTATCCGCGGCCAAGGCAGCGACCGATGTCGCTCCTCGCCTCAGGATCCGCGTCCGCGCCTACGAGAATAAGATCCTCGATGCGTCGGTCAAGCAGATCATCGACACCGCCCTCCGCTACGACGTCCAAGTCCTCGGTCCGGTGCCTCTGCCTACGGAGATCAAGAAATATACGGTGAACCGCTCGTCGTTCGTCTACAAGAATGCGCGAGAACAGTTCGAGATGCGAGTGCACAAGCGCCTCATCGATATATTGAATCCGAACGCCAAGATCATCGAAGCCCTCACGAACATGTCGCTCCCATCCGGCGTGAACATAGACGTGAAGATGATATAGATTCTTCGATCAACGAAGAAGCCGCCCGACGAAAGGAGGGCGGCTTTTTCTTGCCAATTCTCTGTCTTGTGCTACTTTTATGGAAGAAAACACCAAATCCTATGGCTCATTCAAAATCTCGTTCAAGGACGCCGAAACGCAAATCCACTCCGGCCAACAACCCTCTTCATCCGGACAAGCCGCCGACAAAAGCGGAGCTTGCCCAAGCCCGCCTCGAGCTATTTCACGACGAGGCTCCGCCGTCGGGAGCGGTCTTCTCCGATGTCCGTCCTGAGCACACGCGTGCTCACCAGATCAGGCGATCTATCGAGGGTCGCATTCTTTGGGCCGCGGGCTTTTCTCCCTGAGGCCTCACGACTTGATTCCTTAAGACGCGCTTCGCGCGTCTTTTTCTTATCAACAGCGAACACCAAATCTTCATCATTTCTTAAGCATCAGTTTGCTATGGTCTTAGGATATGAAAAAAGATCATAAAACTTTGATGGTTGAGCCGGGACAAGCTGAATATAGGATATTTGTCATTAGAAACGTAAAAGTCATGTTGGATAGCGATTTGGCGGCAATATATCGAGTGCCCACTATGCGTTTGAATGAACAGGTGAAAAGAAATAGAGCGCGTTTTCCTCAAGACTTTATGCTCCAGCTTACCAATGAGGAATATGAATCTTTGATATCGCAAATTGCGATATCAAAGAAAGGCAGGGGAGGCAGGCGCCAATTGCCTTACGCCTTCACCGAACACGGCGTCGCCATGCTTTCCGCTATCCTGCGGAGCGAACGCGCAGTAGCCATGAGCGTCTTCATTGTCCGCGCATTCGTTAAGCTTCGCGAATCGCTCGGCGCCAATAAGGAATTGGCTCATAAGATAATGGAGATCGAGCTAGCCCAAGAGAGGCAAGGACAAAAGATCGATCAGATAAATAATGCAGTCATCCAACTGCTTCGCGGCCCCATCGGACCGCAGGGTCCAGTCGGTTTCAGGCCCGAAGACGGCGTCGATAATGATAGACTTAAGCCATGACAAGACCGCGATACATCGATATCCATGCTCACACTAATTTCAGCGTTTTCGCCGCGGACCGCCGCGAGACGGTCGAGCGCGCTCTCCGTGCAGGCATTTGGATGATAAACATAGGCACCCAAAGAGATACCTCGAAAAAGGCTGTCGACATGACCGCCGAGTTTCCCGAGGGCGTCTATGCCATCGTCGGCCTCCATCCGGTGCACGTAAATCCGTCGTTCCACGATGCAGACGAGATCGGCCCCGAAACAAAAGCTTTCGCCTCCCGCGGCGAAGATTTCGATAAGGAATATTATCGCGGCCTCGTATCGTCGGCGCCCAAAGGCAAAGTCGTCGGCATCGGCGAATGCGGCCTCGATTATTACCGCCGCCTCACTGAGAACGAGCTTGCGAGGCAGAAGAAGGCGTTCAGGGGACAGATCGAACTTGCCCTCGAATGCGATCTGCCGCTCATGCTCCATATCCGCCCGGGCGAAGGGGGAGATGCATATCGCGATGCTCTCGATATGCTCGCGGGCTACAGAGACAAGCTCTCGCGCGGCGAGATACAAGGCCCGGCGGGGGAAATCTGGTCTCCCGAGCGTCTTCGCGGCGACGCGCATTTCTTCGCCGGTTCGGTCGAGCAGGCAAAGGAATTCCTCGCTCTCGGTTTCCATCTATCATATACGGGCGTCGTCACATTTCCTCCGAGGGCTATCGATTATGCCGCGCTCGTCCGCGCCACGCCTCTTGATAGGATCATGTCGGAGACAGACTCCCCCTATGTCGCTCCGGTTCCTCATCGCGGCGCGCGCAACGAGCCTCTCTTCGTCGCCGATGTGGCCGATATGATCGCTTCTATCAAAGGCATCGCCGTTGATGAATGCCGGGCGGCTCTCGTCGACAATGCTTTTAGGCTTTTCAAGCTTGTCGGAAATAGGCTAGACTAGCGATATGAATCAACCATTTACGATAATCTTCTTCGGGAAGTCGGGTTCGGGCAAGGGTACGCAGGCCGCGCTCCTTCTCAAGAGCTTCGAACGGCTCGATGCAAAGAATAGATCCATATATATAGAAACAGGCCAGGGTTTTCGCGATCTCATCGACTCGGGAGATTCTTTCGTAGCCTTGAAGACAAAAGAAGTTCTCGAT
>CAZQUF010000085.1:0-3449 GCA_964596505.1 uncultured Candidatus Saccharibacteria bacterium
CTAGCATTGTCGCAGCGAGCTGACGAGGTATTTACCTGCATGGAGAATAAAAAGCCCCGCGAATGCGGAGCTTGAGCAAAACTTAGTGACCCATCGGAAAGCGCGGGGAGTCCGTGCTGAACGCGCCAGGGTGCGTCGCGAAGGCCTCGTGCTCGAACGCAGGGTTGTGTTTCCGCACGTCATCGAGCGATTCGGCAGGATCGATGATCAGCTCGAAGTCCGGCAGGACGGTCCTGAGGTACTCGCGCGCTTTCGGCGAGAGGTTGTGCAAGGCGAGCGCGACCTCGGCGCGATCTTTCGCTGCGACCGGGTCGCGAAGCGCGAACCGTTCGATCGCTGCCGCGACCACCTTGATCGCCTGGACGGCGAATGGGATCCCATCGGTCTGATAGCGGACGAACATCGCCTGCTTCGGATATGCGTCGCACAGACCGGTGATCATGCGTGTCCTGGTCCACGTATCAGCCGCAAGAAAGAGCATGCGCTTGCCGTTCTTGAGCGAGACGCCGACCTCGATGCCGCCGCCCCAGGTATCTTCGTCCGCGATGACGACGATGAGGTCGGCGCTTTCCGTCTGCCCGACGTCGAAGGAAAAGACCTGTCCGTCGGAGGGGCTCGGACCGAGGCCGAAGAATACGAGCACTTCCCAATCCGGATGTTCGAGACGGATCAGTTCTTTGAGACTCTCGACGCGCGCTTTGAGCGCAGCCGACGCCTTGGTGAGGGCGCAGCAGATATAGAGCTTGATCGTGTGGTTCATGGTAAGGAGCTTTCCGTCCATACTATATGCGATCGGCACAAAAGCAAGGACGGGATCAAGCGCGAAAAAACCGCCTTTCGGCGGCCTTTCCTGAGACGATAGATTATTTTACTTCAACTCCCATGTTTCGGGCGGTTCCTTCGACCATCTTCATGGCTGCGTTGACGTCGTCGGTATTGAGGTCCGCGAGCTTCTTGAGAGCGATCTCCTTGACCTGGGCCTTGGTGAGCGTACCGATCTTCTCGACGTTCGGCTTGCCGGAACCTTTCTCTTTCTTGAGGGTCTTGAGGATCATCTGGGATGCAGGCTCGGTCTTGTAGATCATCTTGTACGAGCGGTCGTCATAGACTTCGATGATCGTCGGTACGGTCTCGCCGACGCGGGTCTTGGTCTCATCGTTGAAGCGCTTGACGAACTCGCCGATGTTGATGCCGGCGGAGCCGAGAGCAGGGCCGAGGGCCTGGCCGGGAACGGCCTTGCCGCCGGGGATCTGAAGCTTCAGCATTTTCGTTACTTTTTTTGCCATAGTGGTCGTTTAGATAGTAGAGATTATATTAAAGCTTCTTAACTTGCAAGAAATCGAGCTCGACGGGAGTCTCGCGACCGAACATCGAGACGAGGACCTTGACCTTGCCGCGCTCGGTGTCGACTTCGGCGACCTTGCCTTCGAGGTCCTTGAACGGGCCGTCGGCGATCTTGACCGCATCGTCCGGCAAGAGATTGATCTCGTGCATGACCTTGGTATCGTCCATGCGGCCCATGAGCTGAGCCATCTCTTTCTCGGTGAGAGGCACCGGGTGGACGCCCGAGCCGACGAAGCCGGTCACGCGCGGGGTGTTGCGCACGACGAACCACGAGTCGTCGGTCACGATCATATCTACGAGGATATAGCCGGGATAGACCTTCTCCTCCTCTTCGACGCGCTTGCCGCCTTTGACCTTGATCTTCTTCTCTGTCGGCACGAGAACGTTAAAAATCTTCTCCTGCATGTTGAGGGAATCGATACGCTGGCGCAAGTTGCGGGCGACGGCATTCTCATAGCCCGCGTAGGTGTGGATGGCATACCAATGGCGTTCGCCGCCTGTTTGCTGTTTTGACATATGGATGTGTTAGCCCTTAATGACGAACTTCTCGAGGCCCAGGCTGAAGACATAATCAGCGACCGAGAGGAGGATGGCGGTAGCAATCGATATGCCGATGACGAGAAGCGTGTAATTGATCGCCTGGCTGCGGGTCGGCCAGTTGACGTGCTTCATCTCGCCGCGCGTGTCTTTGATGTATTCCGTTAGTTTCATAGGGAGTGGCGCCCTGCGCCCATTTGTTAATAAAAAGTGTTAATAAAAGCCGCCCGAGGGGGCGATGTAGGACTAGTATACTATATATCTGAAAAAAGACAAGTGTTTGTTTAACACACAAGAAATACGCATTTATCAGACGGCGATAATAGCCTGACCCTAGAGATTATTGCTCGTCAAAGGTTTCGCTCTTCGCCTTGGCGATGTCTTCCGCGGTAAGGGGATATTTTACTATCTCACTTGCATCGTCACGCGCTTCAGGTTCACGAAAACTGTCGCCAACAGCGACAAAGTCGACCGTGTCCCCCGGTTTAGCTGCCGCGATTATTTCTATAGTACTCTTATGCAGCTGATTAAGCATAAGCTGTGCACTCACTTCAGTCGGTAGTACTTCTTTTGCCATATATTTATAGTAGCGATCTATCTAATAAGCCTTATCCACGCCACGAGTGAATAGTAGTCCCAATTATATCTTAGTGCAAGGACAGGCGAGAGCTACAGCCCAAAAAGCTCGCTGTGCGTGCCTATTCTGACCAAAAAATACTTGTCTCTATCCTCGACGGTGTAGATGATACGAATGTCGCCTGTTACATTAATGCTTCGATACTCCGCATAGCTATAGCGTAGTTTATGATTGTTGAGTAATGGATTAAATTGGTCAACTTCGAATAAAGATAGACGCTCTATCACTTTTTCCTGGATACGCCTGGGCAATCTATCGAAATCTTTTTGAAATCGAGGACGACGGATAAATAGCATATCTTCTATGAAGTAAGGTCTTTAATGAGTTCATCGAGGGTCACGGGCTTCAATCCGCCCGAGGCGAGTTCGCGTTGCGCGAGCGCAAGATCGGCCGCAAGTTCTGGCGTTGGTATGTATTCCGATGAGAACGTCACGCCTCGAGAGCGAACGAGCTGCCGGAGGAAGCTGTTCATGAGCGTACCGAGGGGTACGCCTATTTCGGCGGCAACGTCTTGCGCCGCTTGTTTGAGTTTTTTATCCGTCTTTATCGTCATAATTGTCTTGGTGTTTTTATCACTCATATACCAAAGTATATACTTTGGTATATGAGGGGTCAATGTTTGATATGCTCTCCCCCGCCAAAGTCTATACGCACGAGGTTAAGAAAAGATGAAGAAACGCCGATAAGTCCCAGATAGAACAAAACAAAACCGCCCTGTAAAGGGAGGTTTTGTTTTGAGACTTTGTTTCAGGCCTGCGCGGTTACTCTATCTCGTACGTAATAGTCACGTTCGAGGTGATCTTGTTCTGTCCGGTAGGGATCTGAGGAGCCGGAGCCACTTCGCCTGCACTCATAGCGACAGAATCCATCTTGGCGTAATAGATCGGCGTCGGACGGCCGGAGCTCGACTCGTTGAAGCTCACGATGCGGA
>CAZQUF010000086.1:0-3238 GCA_964596505.1 uncultured Candidatus Saccharibacteria bacterium
GGGCTTCTTCTTTCAGATGGATCTAAATATTAAAATGAGGGTTTGGTGTGCCTACCGTGTCGGCGCTTTTTTATAACCCACTCTCTCGTCTCCGTCGAGTTTCCTTTTTGGGCCCGGCGGATATACTCTTAGGAGAATGAAAGCAACAGGAAAACTTTTCGTCATTGACGGCACCGACGCGTCTGGCAAGAAAACCCAGGTCGCTCTTCTCGCCGACCATCTCGCCCGCGTAAGGGTCGAGGTCGAGACCATCGACTTTCCGCGCTACGAACACAACGTCCACGGGGCGTTGATCCGTGAATGCCTCGACGGGTTGCACGGGGACTTTCTCTCCATCGACCCGAAGATCGTCTCGGTCCTCTATGCGGCTGATCGGCACGAGTCGAGAGAACAGATCCAAGGCTGGCTCGACGAAGGTAAGTTCGTGATCGCAGACCGCTACGTGAGCTCGAATCAGATCCATCAAGGCGGCAAGATCCGCGACGAGAAAGAGCGCCTCGATTTCCTGTCGTGGCTCGACGAGCTCGAGTTCGGGGCGTTCAAGCTCCCGCGGCCCCACGCTATCGTGTACCTTCACGTACCTGTCGAGGTGAGCATGAGGCTCGCCCGCGAGAGAGCCATCGCTCGGAACGAATCTCCGGATACGGCCGAGACTAACGTAAGGCACCAGAGAGAGTCGCAGGAAAGCGCGCTGTCGATCATCAGGGCCCGCAACGCCTGGCACAGAGTCGACTGCGCTCCGGAAGGCGCTATGCTCCCGCCGGACGTCATTCACGGGCTTATCTGGGAGAAGATTTACCCTATGGTCTCTCTCGCCTCAAGCGAGGCGTGATGCCGGTTTTTCCACAGGCGGTCGTCGGTTCTTCGCGGTATACTTTCTTTAGTGCGATGCAGGTCCTCGAGATCCGGTAGCCTTTGGCGACACATCTTGGGGAGATCGCTGGTCTATGCTCGCCGACGGAGTCTTCGTCGAGTATGCCAGTGGCGCGGTCGGAAACGCGCCGCTCCAAAGCACAAAGCCCTTGTCCTTGCGGACGGGGCTTTTTATGTTTCTTTATCTCTTTGGGAGGTTATATACTAAACTCATGAAAAAGACCCTCAAGATACTTCGCGTTCGCGATGGCGTGCCTGTCCCGAAATACGCTCTCGCCGGCGACGCCGGCTTCGATCTTTATGTGGGCGAACAAATAACGCTTGCGCCCATGGAGCGCGCTTCGATAAATACCGGCTACAAGATGGAGATTCCTGAGGGCTGTGTCGGCATCATATATGAAAAAAGCGGCCTCGCTTTCAAGAACGGCATCATCACCTACGGCAACGTCATCGATTCGGGCTATCGCGGCGAGGTCCGCGTCGGCGTCATGAACCTCGGCAAGGATAGCCATACGTTCGAGCCGGGCAATAAAGTGGCGCAGATGATCATCCACTCGTACGAGGAAGTCGAATTCAGAGAAGTCCAAGACGGCGAGCTCTCCGCCTCCGCGCGCGGCGAGAGAGGATTCGGCAGTACGGGGAAGTAGAAAATAAAAAATCCCCCGGTCGCTCGGTGACAGGGGGAGAGAATTTAACCTAGGCTTCTGAGCCTACAGGGCGATTTTTTGAATCAACCCCGAAACCCTCAAAGGATCTAACGAACATTGGAACAGTAGAACATCGGAACATTCATTTCTCTTGTTGAATCCGAGCCACCTTCCTTTATGGAATATGATTCAAATCGAGAAACGGAGCTGTCGTCGTCCCGTCCGCTTAACAGCTCTATAGGCGGACGGTATCGCTGTCTGAACGTCGAGGATCCGCGAAACGATGACCTCGACGAGACTATGGTAGCAGGAAGGGTGCTTTTTGTCAAGTCTTAAAACATCTTTAAACGATGCTATGATAAATTAGCCTTAATTTAAGCCCCCGTTTCGAACTCGCATGGATATCCAGACCAAGATAAAGACCGGCATAGAAGCAGCGCTCAAAAGCCTCGGCATGGCTCTGCCTGAGGGCGCGAACGGCATCGTCCTCGAACACCCTGACGATCCTTCCCATGGCGATTTCGCCACGAATGTGGCTCTTTCCCTCGCAAAGCAGGCCAAAGCCAATCCGCGCGACCTGGCCGCGCGCCTCTCTGACGTTCTCCGCGCCCAACATATCGAATCCGTCGATGCCGTCGAGGTCGCCGGTCCGGGCTTCGTCAACTTTCGCCTTTCGCCCGGCTATTTCACTGGCGAGCTCGAGACTATCATCAAGCGCAAAGACCTCTACGGCTCATCGAATGAATGGCGGGGTAGGAAGATGCTCGTCGAATACACCGACCCAAATCCGTTCAAGGAATTCCATATCGGCCATCTCATGTCGAACTCCATCGGCGAGTCGATCGCGCGCCTCATCGCCTCGCAGGGCGCGAAAGTCCGCCGCATGTGCTATCAGGGCGATTTCGGCATGCATGTCGCCAAGACGATGTGGGCGATCTTGAAGCGCGAAGCAGCAACGGCGGGTTCGGTCGAAGCGGCTCATACGGGCATGCCTTCGAAGCGCGCGCCTCTGGCGGAGCGAATCGCCTATCTCGCCGCATGCTACGTCGAAGGCTCGAAAGCATATGACGAAGATCCAGCCGCTAAGAAGGAGATCGAAGACCTCAACAAGAAGATATTCGACGCCAAAGATCGCTCTCTCATGAAGCTCTACAAGCTCGGCAAGAAATGGAGCCTCCAGCATTTCGAAGAGCTCTATGAGAAGCTCGGCACCAAATTCGACTACTACTATCTCGAGAGCGAGGTCGCGCACGACGGCGTAGCGCTCGTCGACGAGTTCCTGGCCAAGGGCGTCTTTGAAAAGTCAGAGGGCGCCGTCGTTTTCCACGGCGAAAAATATGACCCCAAACTCCACACCCGCGTCTTTATCAATTCCCAAGGCATTCCGACCTACGAAGCCAAAGAGCTCGGCCTCAATACCAAGAAGTGGAAGAAGGTCCGGCCCGACGAGTCTATTATCATCACCGGGAACGAGCAGATGGATTATTTCCGCGTGGTCTTGAAGGCCCTCGAGATCGTAGAGCCCGAGGCGGCAAAAGTGACAAAGCACGTCTCGCACGGCATGCTCCGTTTCGCGAGCGGGAAGATGGGCTCGCGAAAGGGGAACGTCATCACCGGAGAGTCGCTCATCTCTGACGTAGAGAAGCTCGTCCTTGACAAGCTCGTCTCGGCAGAGAAGAACGCCGATATGAGCGAGAGCCAGAAAAAAAAGATCGCTG
>CAZQUF010000087.1:0-3157 GCA_964596505.1 uncultured Candidatus Saccharibacteria bacterium
ACCCTCTTACGACGGAACGCGTCCTCGAGATCGTGGGTAATGCGACCGCTGAGGAGCAAGCGAAGCTCGAAGAGCTTTTTGGGAGGTACCATTCCGTGAGGGCCTCGTCCGGCAGCACTGAGGTTCTCTCGGTCGCGGAGGAGATCGTGCGAGAGCTCGACGGCATCGCGCTGAGAACGTAAATTCCGCCTGACCCTGATTTTCCTCAAATATACACACTTGACAAAGTGTGTATATTTGATATAATACACGTAGAATGAAAATCCAACTGCCCCTGATCGGTCGCCGTCTCCTTGGACGGCGCGCTTCGGTGGTTCCGCCACCGCGCATTGACGGTATCCCCGGACAGTCACTAAAACCGCGCGATGAAGAAGCATCGGACCGATGGGTCTACACCTCGTGTCTAGGCCTGTTCCTGCTCTTTCTCATCATGTGGACAGTTCACATCAGCGTCCCGTCGGCACAGCCGCACCACGCTCATCAGCGGACCGAAGCAAGGGCCCGCACCTCATAACGACCTTAAGTCGTGAAGCGCCGGTTTACCCGGCGCTTTTCGTTTTGCTCTCTTTTCTTGAATTTAAGGCCGTTTTTTGCTATATTCCGGTGACGTTTTGGATCAAAGAAACGACGCGCGCATAGCTCAGTTGGTAGAGCACATCACTGATACTGATGGGGTCCTAGGTTCGAATCCTAGTGCGCGCACAATCGATAGGGCTCTTCCAATCAAGGTTTTTCGGTCTAAGCTATTTACAAATTGGGTTATTGTATGGTTGAATTAAATACATCAACCGAACTATGCCAGAGAGTTCCGCTACAATTGAAGGTGCAGCATTGGAATCGAGAGAAAGACTCGAGGAGCTTTTAGGCCATGCTATGAAGCAACAAAGTTTCCTTTGGGAATATCAGTCCGATTTCAATTTTTTCTTTAATATGCATGTTAAGGGGGGGGGGAGCGCAGAGCAAATTCGAGAGTGCATCGAAGCGCGCAAGCTTTGGGTAGAGATGAAGAAAGCGGGAGCGCCTTTTTTGAGAGTCGTCGAATCGAGGGTTGACGAATCCCTTTCAAAGGCTGATTATGGCGAGGCTTTTGACATAGTATGCATCTACGAGGCGCTCGATGATCCGGATCTCGAGTTCATAGAGCGGAGGATGCTTTTCCATCCGTCGGTCAGGGATCATAATGACGGTAGCATCCTGCACCAAGGGTTCGGTATGATCGAAAGGGGCGAAGAGCAGGCGGCGATCCGCACGCTTATGCATATCATCAGAGGGTATGTGTCCGATCACGGAAACGGCATAGGGACTCAGATGTTCAAGCGAAATATATCGGTCGCCACCTCAACCCTCAAAAGCGTGGCGGGGGACGATACCCTGCCCTTGCTCGCGGAGCTGGCGGAGTCCGAGCAATCGTTCCGCGGCTGGTTCGAGGTTAATAAGATCGGACTTTCGAGCAAGGCATATGCGCCTTTCAGTCTTACGGAAAGCAAAGAGGCCGAGAAAGAGGTTTTCGACGAGACCGTCGAAGCGGAGAGGCTCCGACAGATGGAAGAAGAGATGAAGCGTCCGCAGGCCTATGCGTCGACAGACGGATCGGATGATTGGGGCCTCGACGATGGATATCCCGACGATCATCTGGGCTCGATCCCAAGCACGGGCTGGAAGTCGCCTGTAATCGAACGCGATTCTGCCACCTCGTTTCGGTCATCGGTCGAGGAACCGATAGATCCATTCGACGACGGATTAAGCGTGGAAGGATCATCGGACTGGGAAAGAGACCTGGCGGTCAATTTCACCGGCAGGTATGGCGTCTCTATCGAGGAGGGGAGCCAGGTCGAGGTCAGCGGGGAGAACTATATATCTGCTCTTAATGCTTTGGCTTCGAAGGAGAAAGTCGACTCGCCCTTGGACTACTTCCATTTCATAGGCAATATGGCCTCGAAAGAGTCGATAGAGGATTCAGTGCCTCTCGCTATTTCGGGCGAGCGGGCCATGGAGAATGCCTATCGGATGGCCGGGCTCGCATACGCTCGAGCCCAGTATCGGTCTAAAGTCGGAGGCTATATCGAAGAATCCGCCGCGGAGCTCAAACTCGCGCGCGAATATCTCGCAAGCCATGCGGCTCAGGCGAAAAAGCCAGCGGAGGCGAGCTTTCTGAGGTCCTTGGGCAAGAGGCTCCAAACCCTCGAGACGGTGATCCGATCGTCCGAGTCGAATCCGGCGCAACCCCCATTGCCTCAGAGCGCCGAAGCATTTCTCATGTACAACTCCAAGCTCAATAAGAAGAGAGAGATACCGGCCTATCGGACGCTTCTCGACGAGAAGGTCAGGCGCTATCTCTCGCTCGACATGATGAATAATTTCAATGCCATCAAGCTCGAAGGCGATGACAGGCGGGTCAGGCCGGTGCTCGGCCCTTCGTTCGAGCGCTTTCGCTCCATAACCGATCTATTCTTCGACAATCTGCGCGAATATGCTTCCGTCGAGTCTATCGACGTGCCGTTCTATTGGGAAGCGGCGGACAGGCTCGACGATTTCGACGCAGATAAATGCGTCGTCTTCGGTCGCGACGGGAGATATTTCTTTACCGCTCTCAAGGCGCTCGACTTCGGCCTCGACACGAGAGACCTTATATATCTCGTCGTGACGAGGAATATACAGAATAAGATGCCACAGGAGGACATCACCCGCTATATAAAGGAGCATGGCGCCACGCTCGACCATACGTTCATCGACACGGGCTTTCAGGGCAGCATACCCGAGCTCGCCATAAACTGTCTCGCTACGGATGCGGGCGTGACCCTTACCGATGAGCAGATCGACGAGAGGATAAAGCTTCTCGAGTCCACTCGAAGGAGCCGGACGGATCTCTCCCGCAGAAAAAGCGTGGGGATCGTCGGTCGGATCGAGGACGAGCGCGAAAAGAAGATCGAATCGCCCTCGTGCCTCGCGCTCAAAAACGGCAAGCTCGAGCCCGTCGAAGTCCCTACCTCTATCGATAGCCAGCTCAAGGCCTGGACCGTAGAGCATGCGGTCATGAGGAGCTTCGCCCCTCGGTTCGACGGCGACAAGAAGATCGCCTACCTCAAGGAGGACCCGCTCGAAGGCTTCGAATACGTCAGTCATATGTCTTCCGACGCTATCTCTACTCACCCTTTGG
>CAZQUF010000088.1:0-3064 GCA_964596505.1 uncultured Candidatus Saccharibacteria bacterium
ATTGATCGCGCTCACGATGGCTCGGATAGAGGCCAGCTCGATGCTCGTATCTACTCCCGCGCCCCAACGCTTTTTTCCGTCGGCGAACTGGAGCTGGACATAGGCGATGGCCTGGGCGGCGGATCCTTTTCCCAGGGCGTGCTCATGATAATCGACAACCTCCACATCGATCGACATCCCTTGGACGCCCCGGCTCAAAGAACGGACGAACGCGTCGACCGAGCCTTTCCCTTCCCCGACGATCTGGAGACTTCTGCCGTCGACGGAGACATGGGAATGGGCACGAAACGTGCCATTGTCATTCTTGACCCGAAAAGAGTCGAGGCTATACGGAGACGCCCTCTCGACATATTCTTTCCAGAACATCTCGCGCAGCTCCTCTGCCGACACTTCGCGGCCGAGACGATCGATCATTCTATTGGCGATCGGCCCGAATTCGCGCTGCATCTCCTTGGGAATATCGATGCCGAAGCCATTTTCCAGAAGATACGCCACGCCGCCTTTGCCCGATTGGCCGTTGACACGTATGACTTCTTCATATGTCCTACCCACGTCTCGAGGATCGATCACGAGGTATGGCACATCCCATGTTTCGTTCGGGCGCCGCGCCTTCAAGCCTTTGCGGATCGCGTCTTGATGCGACCCGGAAAAGGCGGTGAACACGAGTTCGCCGCTGTATGGCTGTCGCGGTGGGACCGTCATGCTCGTGCATTTCTCATACACCCGACGGACACGATCAAGTTCGGAGAAATCCAATCCCGGATCGATCCCTTGGGTATAGAGGTTCAATGCGACGGTCACGATATCGAGATTGCCGGTGCGCTCTCCGTTTCCGAAGAGCGTGCCTTCGACCCGTTCGGCTCCGGCGAGCAAGCCCAATTCCGTGGCGGCCACTCCCGTGCCGCGGTCGTTATGCGTATGGACGCTTATGATCGCGCAGTCGCGCCGGCTCATATGCCGACAGAACCATTCGATCTGGTCGGCATAGACGTTCGGCATCGCTACCTCGACGGTATCCGGCAGATTGAGGATCATCTTTTTGTCCGGCGTCGGCTCCCAGGCATCCATGACCGCTTCGCATACTTCGAGAGAGAAATCGACCTCGGTGGCCGAAAAGCTCTCGGGAGAGTACTGGAATACGACCTCTGTCCCCTGGAGCAAGCGACCGGCATGGGATTTGACCCATTCGGTTCCTTGCACGGCCATCCGTACGACATCATACTTCTCCAAGCCGAAGACGATGCGCCTCTGCGCCGGCGAGGTCGAGTTGTAGAGATGGATGACGGCCTTTCGGGCGCCGACGAGCGATTCGACGGTCCGCCGTATCTGATCCTCGCGCGCCTGGGTGAGGACCTGGATCGTCACGTCGGCAGGTATTCTCCCCTCTTCGATCAATCTCCGTACGAATTCGAATTCGGTATCGTTCGAAGCCGGAAAGCCGACCTCGATCTCCTTGAATCCGCATGCGACCAGAACTTCGAACATCGTCGTCTTTTGGAAGACGCTCATCGGCGTAGCGAGCGCCTGATTGCCGTCCCGCAGATCGACGCTGCACCAGAGAGGCGCGTGAGCCAATCGACGGCTCGGCCACTTCCTCTCATCCATCTGAACAGCCTGAAAAGGCTGGTATTTCGATATATCTTTCATGGTTTTCCTTACAAAGAACTATCAACCGATAGTCCATTTCGCCTACAGGCGGGATGCCCGTAAAACAAAACCAGCTCCTTCGGTGAAGAGCTGGCTTGTATGTATCTTTTTCTTTTGAGCTAGACACAAGCAAAATCTCCACCGTTTTTCCGGAGGGCAAGAAGGGCGAGGAGATTATTGCTTATGCGGGTCATGTGGGGCCAATGTAGCATCCTTCTATTTCAGGGTCAATCTTGGCGTAATGGTTCAATAGCTTGGACGGATTCATATAGTATCCAAGATATATGGCATGCACAAAGAACCCACACATGCCCAAGGTGAGGCAAGATGCGGTAGACATGGTCCGTCGGGGATACAGCCCCAACTCGAGGGCATGCGAAAAGATCTCGGCCAAATCGAAGCGCGATGCGCTCACGATTGGACGGCCCCGGTGCACGATCCGATCTATGAACCGGGATATCATTGCGAAGGAGACCCTCCCGGCACCATGGGCGTCGACAGGCAGCTGCCGTGCGATGTACCCTCGAGGACCGTCGACCGATGGACCCGCACATGTAGAGTCTGCGGCAAGTTCGAAGAGACGACGGCAACCGAAGTCGCCGAAGTGAAGTTTAAACCGCGATTCTAAGCCGTTTAAGAGCACGCTCGCCAGCCAGTCCTGGCGAGCTTTTTTATGCCAGGCTTGATTCCCTGATGGCTGTTTGACAGCGCGGTATAGTATGGTGTATAATAGTCTCAAAATTTCTGATCAGGAACGGAGGCACGATTCTCGCGCCTTTCCACTGTTCAGAAATCACCAGATCTTTAACCATGAAAGCATTACTCGCAGCCGTCTGGCTCGCGATCTCATCGATCGCTTTTGCTCAGACAACGTTCTACTATTCGATGGCGCCTCAAAGCGCCGTCTTCCCCGGCGAGACCGCCCTCATCCAAAACGACGCGTTCATCTCCTGGGGCGCGCCCGGTACCTCGTTCCTCATCAGCATGAGCTACACGGACGATGCGAATCAGACCATCAGCGCGACTGTGCTCCTGCCGTTCACCGGCGCGAATGGTTCGATCATCGACCAGACGTACACGTTCAATGTCGCGGACGCCATAACGAGGCTCAGCAGAGCCCCGGGTATGAATGTCGTCAGCTATGTGTACGACTTCGACGCCGGCTATACGTCGTTCAGCAATCCGGCGAATGCGGGCGGGACGATCGTCGTCGACAAGTTGACGGTGGTCAACGGTGCGGTCACGAGCCTTGCGCTCTCAGCCACATTCACCGAGGTGGACCCCGCCTATGGGGCCGTCAAAGACTACATAGTCATGGTCTACAACGACCCGGACTATGCGCTCGGCGACCTCCCCGTCGCCGTTCCCGAGCCCGCGACCTACGGAGCGCTCATCGGAGCGGCCGTGCTCGGCATCG
>CAZQUF010000089.1:0-3023 GCA_964596505.1 uncultured Candidatus Saccharibacteria bacterium
CTCTCACCCTCTCCGGAGCCTCTCCTCTGTCAATCCTCTCCACCGACGCCTCAGGAAACGTCATCGCCACCTCGTCCCTCACCACGAACTACGTCTGGGCCACCTCATCTTCTGCCACGAACTACTTCGCGGGGAACGTAGGCATCGGCTCGACCTCTCCATCTCAAGCTCTCTCGGTTCAAGGCGCAGGCTCTGTGTCTTCTAATCTCTTTGTGGGCGGCACGCTCACCGCTACAGGCACGGCATCTTTTGGAGGCGGTACTGGCACTACTACAGCCCTGGGCAATATCCTCACCGTAGCGGGGAATACAGGCGCCACTTTCAATATATCGACCAACGGTCAAGCTGGGTCGAATGCCGTGCCGTACAACATGGATCTTGTATTCAAGGGATACTCCGGCGGAGCGAACGGAGGTACGAATGCGCGCATTAGGGCATTCGACAAGACCTCAAATATACCTGGTTCGGATATCCAATTCTCCCAAATTCTCTCGAACGGCTTATTTACGGATACGTTTGTTCTATCGAGGATCGGTACCGCGGGCTTTGGGACGACCTCTCCATACGCGAAACTTTCGGTGAGCGCTAACGCTTCCGACCCGTATAACCCGACTATCTTTGCTGTCGCTTCGTCGACTGGAGGTATCTCTACTTCAACGCTTTTCGCCATTCTTGCCGGAGGAAATATCGGCCTCGGCACTACCTCTCCATCCCAAATCCTCTCCGTCCAAGGAAACGGCCTCTTCTCGGGGAACATAAGCGTCGCGAACATCACGGCGACGGGAACGCTCTCCATAGGCACCTCTCTCTCCGTCCCTGCTCTCACCCTCTCCGGAGCCTCTCCTTCGTCCATCCTCTCCACCGACGCCTCCGGAAACGTCGTAGCCACCTCGTCTCTCACCACGAACTTCGTCTGGGCCACCTCATCTTCTGCCACGAACTACTTCGCGGGGAAGGTGGGCATAGGCACTACTTCTCCCTGGGCGAAGCTTGCCATCTCGAACTATGGAGGCACCCAGGCCCAGTTCGTCGTCGCATCATCGACGGGCGCGGGAGCGACTACGACGTCCCTTATTGTAGACACATTTGGGAATATCGGCGTCGGTACGTCGAATCCTCAAGCGAAATTGGATGTGAGCGGTACGGGCGGAGCGCCTTCGGGCCCCGGTCAGAGCGGCAATAACGGGATCTTGCTCGATCCTTCGAACGGCGGCGGCGTGGAAGGCCTCTCTCTTTTCGCGGGCGGCAAGAACACGACATCCGCGCTCGGCTGGCTCACGAACGTCATCGGGGTCAACGCCTACTACGATAACGCAGCTGACACTATCAAGCGCTACTCGACGAGCGGCGGATTCACTCTAACCCAAGCGATAGCCATGAACTCCGATCAGGCGCAGACGGGCGGTAACCGTATCGGCTTCTGGACCGGCAGCGCTACGCCGAGCGAGACGATGTCGATCGCATCGAGCGGTCGCGTCGGTGTAGGGACAACCTCGCCCTTCGCCAAGCTCTCTATCGCGAGCTACGGCGGCACGACTCCTCAATTCGTCGTCGTCTCGTCGACGGGCGCGAATGCTACGACCACGTCTCTCTTTATAGACCAGAACGGCAACCTCGGCCTCGGCACCACCTCTCCATCTCAAGTCTTCTCTGTGCAAGGCAACGGCCTCATCTCCGGCAACCTCTCTCTCGCCAACCTCACCGCCACAGGCACCGTCTCTATCGGCACCTCTCTCTCCGTGCCTTCTCTCACCCTCTCCGGAGCCTCTCCTTCGTCCATCCTCTCCACCGACGCCTCAGGAAACGTCGTAGCCACCTCGTCCCTCACCACGAACTACGTCTGGGCCACCTCGTCTTCCGCCACGAACTACTTCGCGGGGAACGTGGGGGTGGGGACGACCTCTCCGAACGCCCGACTGAACGTCCATGCTAACAACGGAGACGTATTGCCGGGGAACCTCCTCGTCGACGTCTCGTCGTCGACCGCTTCGACCTTCGCCAAGCTCTTCACGATCGACAATACCGGTCTCGCGACTATCGGCGGGACATCCGGTTCAGGCTCGAGGCTCCAATTGGGCGGCGGCGGCAACTCGATCCTCTACAACGGCGCGAGCACCGCAGGCCTCGGCATACAGACGTTCAACGGCCCTATCGTCTTCTCTATAGGCGGAAACCCCGGAGCATACAACACGAGCCCCGTAGCGCAGTTCGACAAGAACGGTAACTTCGGCGTCGGTACCACTACCCCTTCCGACAAGCTCGACGTCCTCACGGCCATGGGCGTCACCGCAGGCAACAACAACGGCTATCTCCGCTTCGTCTCCGCCGCGGGCATAAACTACATACAATCAGGCACGGACAACGTATCGAACTCCGCAGCCCCTCTCGTCTTCGGGACGAACGGGGGAGCCTCCGAGTGGGCTCGCTTCACGTCGACGGGGAGTTTGGGTATAGCGACGAATACTCCTTGGGGCCTCCTCTCGGTCAATCCGAGCGGCGTCGCTGGCCCTGAGTTCGTCGTCGGTTCGACGACGAAGACCGACTTTGTCGTGACGAACGGCGGACAAGTAGGCATCGGCACGGCGAACCCTGGTTTTTCGCTCGAAGTGTCCGGAAAGATAAAGAGCTCGTCTGACTATGTTCTCGGAAGCGATCTCGGTCTGCACCCTGTCGCGAGCGGTCAGTCGGTGGTGCAAACATGGCATGGTCTCCAACTCGCCGGACTCACCGCTAATTTGCCGGCGAACTATTCTGCAGCGAATGTGGGCATAGGCGCCGACGCGTATCACGTAGTCGTGCCGATGGTGAATACGAGCGCTGCCGGTCTGGCGATCCTCGGCGTAGGATCACAGACGGGTAACTACTTTGAAGTGACGAGCAGCGCGAATAAAGGAACGGTGCATGGAGATATATTTGGCATAGCTTCGTCCGGCAACCTCGGCATCGGCACCACCTCTCCGACCCAGCGGCTCTCCCTCCAAGGCTCCGCCCTCTTCTCCGGAGACCTCTCCCTCGCTAACCTC
>CAZQUF010000090.1:0-2913 GCA_964596505.1 uncultured Candidatus Saccharibacteria bacterium
CACGAGGGCGTTATTGATCGTATAGGGAATGTCGAGCGCCTCGAGATATTCGAGCACCTCCTTGAAATGGAGACGGGATCGCTCCGAGAGAAAGTTAATCGATTTCGGACAGTCGTCGGCGAGCTTTTTGCAGGCTTCATGGTCGCAACCGAGGAGGGCGAAGACGTCCTTTTTGAGCGTCTCTCGACATTTTTGCGGCAAATCTGCCATGTGCTTGCGGTAGTACGCGGTTATCTCTCGAGCGAAGCGGGCGAGCGACTCCTTGTCGCCGATAGAATTTATCTCGACGTGGAGGTCGGTCTCTCCTCGATCCTTGAGCGTCGCGAGCGAGGCCTGGACGAGCATGGCGTCGGCGATCGACTTGTTCGTACCGATGATCTCAAGGCCGTAGTGCGATTCTTTCGGATTCGATTTGCGGCGATCGCCTACGAACGGCTTCTTGTACCAGAACATGACCGGCTGCGACTGGGTCCACATCTTCTCGCGCTCGTAGAGGCGGATGAGAGCGATCTTTTCCTCAAGGCGGACCTGAGCTCCTTGTTCGTGGTCGTCATGGTCGACGACGACCTCGCCTTCGCTGATCTTTTTCGCCTCTGCGCTGTCGTCGGGATGGATGTGGGGAAGGGCGAGCGGCGTAAAGCCGTAGAAGAGAGCGGTTTCGCCGACGCCGTCGATGCACTCGTATGAGACGTATTTCGGATGGTCGAGCTTAGACCGTTTGGTCTGCTTGGCTGGCTGCGCCGTCTTCTGTACCGCTGATGCTGGTTGGCTCATAGAGGTGTATAAAAACTTGCTTATAAACTATTCCTTCGCCGATTCGAGCGTGTCGAACATGCTCGAGCTCGCGATCGCGCCTGGCCAGAGGCTCATCGCGCCGAACGGCAGGAGCCTCATGACCGGTCGGCCGATGATGTCGGACTTCGGCAAAATGCCCCAGACGCGCGAATCGGACGAGACGAGCCTGTTGTCGCCCATGACGAAGTATTGTCCGGCGGCGAGCGTCGTCGTCGAATTTCCGAATGTGCGCGAGTGCGTGTATGCCTCGCTGAGCACGATGCCCTCGGGGTGGTCTTTGTTTATGATCGTGACGGAATCGCTCTTAACAACGACCGTCTCGCCGGGGAGGCCGATGAGCCTCTTTATGAAATACTTCGACGTATCGAGAGGGTATTTGAAGATGAGGACGTCGCCGCGCTGCGGGTCATGGAATTTGTAGGATATCTCGTCGACGATGAGGTACTGGCCGTCGACGAACGTCGTATCCATAGACGAGCCGCTCACGACGAATGGCTGGGCGATCCAGAGGCGGATCGGCACCACGACGACGAGAGCGAAGAGTGCGTACGCTATGAGCTCTTTCCAAAACGAGCCTGGCTTCTGGTTCGGTACCTGCTCTGTTTTAGATGGCATTGGCGAAGAGAGTGATTAGTCGATGAGGTAGTGTAGTACGGAAAGGGGGATTGACGCAATGGGTACTTGTATGGTAATAAGATTTTAGAATTTATGAACATCACCATATATAGCAAGAAACCGAAAGGCGATATCTCTGCCCTTGCGCGATCGATTGCTGCAGCGATTAATTTGGCCTATCGCAAAAGGAGTGGTCACGACTTGCTCGGTATTCCGAGTGTAGTGATCATACGGGCAGGGGTATTTTCAAGTCGGCGCACGTGCCATAAGCCTCTGGATACGTTGGCCGTAATCGATGATCTCCCGAGCGGGATATTAACTTTCAATCCTGAGATTGCAGCTAAGGTTCTCGCTCGTCGCTTTAAGCGCGAGCTCGGATCTGTCCTCGTGCGTTAGTTCTTTTAAGGGACCCGATCTCTCGGGTCTTTTTTTATGTCTCTCAGAGAGGTATCATAAAGACATGATAATCATAGGACTAGGAAACCCTGGAACGGAATACGAAGGCACGCGGCATAATTCGGGCCGCGAGGCGGTCATGAAGTTCGCTAAGAAGATGGAATTCGATGATTTCGAGTTCGATAAGAAGGCGCAGGCTTTGGTGACGACGGGGAAAGTCGGCAAGACGAAGGCGACCTTCATCCTGCCCGAGACATTTATGAACAAATCGGGCGCGGCCGCAGGCAAGCTCGTCAAAGGCGGCAAGAAGATGAAGAACCCTGCAGGGAAGTCGATCAAGGCTTTTCCCGAGCTCATCGTCGTGCACGACGACCTCGATATCCCGCTCGGCAAAGCCAAGATGTCGTGGAACAAAAGCTCCGGCGGCCACAAAGGCCTCCAGTCGGTGATGAATGCCCTCGGCACCGAGGCTTTCTACCGCATCCGCATCGGCATCACTCCGGCAAAAGCTTCCGGCGCTCTCAAAAAGCCCGACCACGAAACGATCATCGATAACTTCATCGTCGCCGAATTCAAAGAAAAAGAGCTCGACGACCACAAGAAGGTCATAAAGAAAGTCGTTGATTGTCTGGAAGTTGCCGTTGCGGAGTCTCCGGAGAAGGCGATGAATATCTACAACGCGGAGTTCAATCTCTAGTCGGTCAATAACGAAGTTTGGTATAATTGATGTATGCGAGAAAGACCTCTGGAAACAGAAATAACCAAGGACGCTTTGGACGTACAGGTTGAGTCCGACATACCCCAAAACTTAGAGAGGGTTCCAAAGATTCTTTCGATACATGAGCAAGACTTTGCGAGTATAGCTCCTATGTATGGCCTTCCAGATGCTCCACCGATAACCTGGGATCAATTCAAAAGGCTGGAGCAGTCCCATGCCGCCATATTGTCTCGACTGATTCAAGATGTCGAAAGCGCGATCGGCTCTGATTCTTTGCATTTACAAAGCGAAGCCGCAAAATTGATCAGATTGATTCCCAACGAAAATGATCGTTTGAGGTTGCAAACCCTTCTATCGCCCATAGTCAGGTATCAGATCTCTAGGACTGA
>CAZQUF010000091.1:0-2886 GCA_964596505.1 uncultured Candidatus Saccharibacteria bacterium
TAGACGCATCCGACGCCATGAGCGCCTTCAAATCAGCCTCGTCTTTCTCGAGCTTCTCGTACATCTCCGCGAGGTACGACGTCTTATGATTCTTCTTGTATTTCGCTAGATCCATATGAATTCAAGTATATAGCAAAAAGGAGGGATATTCCCTAAGAGACGACTCTGGAGGCGTGAGGATCTGCTAGTGGTAGATCCGTAAAGCGCCGAAGCGAGAAAATTTCGTCCACCGAAATTTTCGTTCGTCTCGAGGGGAATATCCCTCCTTTTCGTTATTTCTTAGACTTCGCCTGCCTCGCCTTGAACTTCTCCACGCGGCCGGCGGTGTCGATGACGGTCTCGTTTCCGGTATAGAACGGATGGGACGCCGACGAGATTTCGACGTGATAGAGGGGATATTCCTTGCCATCCTCCCATTTATCGGTCTCCTTGGTAGCGACGACGGAATTAATCAAAAAGCGAGCCTTGCTCGAGTTGTCGAGAAAGATGACCGGGCGATAGTTTTTGGCGTGGATTTCCTTTTTCATATAGGTGAAAACTATAGCCTAGAGGCGCTAAAAAAGCAATATTTAGCACCCGTTCGATTTTCCAAGGATCGGATCGATCATGCATTCCTGGATATTGGCTGCTTCTGCCATGACAGATGCGCCGTAGGAGACGCCTGTGCCTGCGCTACAGGATTTGCCGGAATAGTATTTACAGGCGGCGTTTTTCTCGTCGGAATAGGTCTGCGTCCCCGCGCCGAGATCGGAAAGATAGAGCGCCGAGGCGAGGATGGCGTGCTCCGGGTCCCAGGGATTGGCGAGACCGACGCTCAGAGCCTTCTCTATGCGGCTCGCGAACAAAGCCCATGTCGAAGGTATGAATTGCGCCGGGCCCATGGCGCCGCCCCACCCAAGGGGCTTGTTATAGTCAGTAACGTATTTTTTTGATTTCGAATCATACTTTGTGCCATACATGGCGATCCAGCACGACACGCGCTGCGACTGCGGATTGAGGCCGAGACTGCGCGTCAGATCGAGGAACGGCTGGACGTCGCGGGTCGGGCTCATGGTGCGCGGCTTGACGGTACCGGTATTCACGCCGACGCCGTCGCCCGTTTCGTAGTTGCGCAGGTAGCACGAGCCGAGGTTCTTGCCGAGGTCGGTCTCTTGGGTCAGGATCGCCAGGATGAAAGCGGGCCTCACGCCGGTCTTTTGAGAAGCAATGGTGGCATATTGCAGAGCCGTGCCGAACTGGATGCCGTTCGTATCGCGGAGAGAGAAGAGCGCCGTCGATATCTGGGCTATCTTCTGCTCCTGTGCTTCGATGAGCCTCGAATAGGCGGCTTCTTGGCCCTTGGTAACCGCCAAGATCTGATTCTTGTCCGCTTCGGCGCGCTGGATCGTGCGCTCTTGGGCCTGGATATCCTCTTTCGCGTTCGTCTCTTGATTCTTCTTGTCCTCGAGGTCGGCTTTCTCGCTCTCCGTCTGCCCTTTGAACGTTTTGACGTCCTCCATGGAAGAATTGAGGGCTTGCTTGATGGTTTGGAACGAGTCGACTTCGCTAAAGAACGCGGAAAAGCTCTTCTGTCCGAGCAAGATGACCGGCAGAGAGACCGAGTCGTTCTGGTTCGTCTGGCGCAGGAGGTCCGCGAGGGATTGCGCGCTCCTGTCGAGCTTGCCTTGGAGATCGGTGATGGTCGACTGCTTGTTGCCGATGTCGGTCGTGAGCTCTGCGATGCTCAGATTCTTGACCTTGATCTGCGCCTCGGCAGCCTTGATCTGGATATCGAGGAGAGATATGTCTCGCTGGAGAGAGGCTTTCTGGCCTTTTATCAGATCGCTCTGCGTATTCAGGGCATCGAGGTCTTTTTGCGCCTGGGTAAGCTGAGCCTGGAGGGTGTTCTGACGGGCGGTCGCGGCAGCGCCGATATCCGCAGCGCTCTGGGACGTTTGAGCCAAGGCCGAAAACGGCGCAGCGAAGAGAGACGATATAAGGACGGCGACCGAAACAGGAAAAAGAAAACTGCGGTACATGATTGACTCATTATACCGCAGTTTTCTTGTATTTTGTCTTTATTTCTTGGCCTCTTTCTTGTCGGCTTTGTCTGCCTTGGCATCCTTGCCGTCGGCAGGAGTGGCGCCTTCGGCGCCCGGCTCGCCTTCTTTGGCGTCCTTACCCTTCTTCTCGACTTCGATCGCGTCGAGGTCGACAGGAGCCGCGACCTCTTCGATCTCTTCCTTCGGCTCAGATATTGATGCGACGATATCGTCAGGGTTAACGGCGAGAGAGACGCCCGGAGGGAGCTTGATGTCCTTGGCTGCGATGACGGACTTGAAATCGACGAGAGGCGAGATATCTACCTCTACCTTGTGAGGCAAGTCTTTTGGAAAAGCTTCGATCTCGAGGTCGTAGAGGACTTTGACGAGCGTGCCGCCGAGGTCTTTGATAGCCGGAGCGGTACCGACGAATTCGAGGGCGACGCCGACTTTGATCTTCTTGCCCTTTTCGAAAACATAGAAATCGGCGTGGAGAGGCTTATTGGTCACCGGATGGAGGTCCATGTCGTGGATGAGGGATTCGACTTCGATGCCCTCGCCCTTGAGGATGACGACGGTCGATTCGCCTGCGGCCTTATAAGCCTTCATGAAATCGACGGAGGCGATAGATATCGGCGTCGAAGGCTCCTTCTTGCCGTAAAAGACGGCAGGGATCTTGCCTGCTTTTCGGAGGGCCGCGACGTCAGCTTTTATGTCCCGCTTCTCAACTTTAAGGGTTATTGCCATAGGGTTCCTAGTATATACAAATGCGTAAGATTGTAAAGGCAGAGGTCCTAAATACGGCCTTCTCGGAGAACGCGTCCCGGGCCTGCTGGCCCGGGCGCTCACTCTCGCGCCGTCGCGC
>CAZQUF010000092.1:0-2873 GCA_964596505.1 uncultured Candidatus Saccharibacteria bacterium
TTTTTTCATACAGAAATCATATCAGAGAATATTAAAAGCTAACTTTGATCTGCCTCCACAGAGTCCACCCTCCGCAAAAGGAATACCTATGAAAAAGTCAGTCCTGTTCGTACTCGCGGCCATCGCCGCCTTCGTCGCCCCGATGTCGGGGCAGACCGCGCAGAATCAGCAACCCGACACCATCATCGTGCGCAAGTCCGACTTGCCTCCCGAGGTGCTCAAAAACCTCGAGTCGCAGAAGGAGCTGGCCCAGATGGCCCAGAAGATCGAGACCTACGGCAAATGGGTCGGTCTGGGCAAGGAGGTCGGCGTCGCCGTGAACGACAGCTTGGCGGCGCTCACCGACCAGTCCGAACGGTTCGGCAAGACGAATGTCGGGAAGTTCACCATGTTCATCGTCGCCTATAAGGTGCTCGGCAAGGACGCCGTCGGCGTGGTGATCGGCGTGCCGCTCCTCGTCGTATTCCTCGTCATCTGGGTGTGGTCCTATCGCAGAACCTGCATTCAGCGAACCATCCTCGTAAAGTCGACCAAGGACGACAAGGTCTACGAACGGATCAATGAAGACGGCAGCGCTCGCGCCGGCTATGCATTCGTCCACCTGGTCGCGCTGATCGGCATAGGCGCCCTGATTGTCGGAACAGTGATATTCTGATCCCGCTCTTATGGCACAAGCCGCTTTTCAAGCCCGACTTCGGTCGGGCTTTTTCTTGCGTGATATGTCTTGACTAAAACGTGCGCTGCGTGTAGAAATAATCTGAATCGCACCTCAAAATCACCGCCATGAAGATACTCCTATTCACCATCTCCGCAATCCTGTTCTGCATCGGCTTGTTCTTGCTCTGTATCCCGTTCTTGGGTGTTTTGATCAACAAGGACAAAAAAGAAGTGGGCCAAGTCGCCGCGATGACCTCATCGATCGCTCAGGGTTATTTCCTGGGATCGATCGCCGCCGCCTTTCTGGCGAGCTTGTGCTGAAGCGAGGATCTTTCTATGAAAGAACTCAAAGAGATCCTCAAGGATCACCTGCCACTCCTTATGGTCATGGGGTATGCCTTCAAGGCCTCCGCCGTCATGCTCATGCGGCCCATCCTCGCGGCGAGCCTGGCCCTGTTCTTCCTAACCTATTTCCTCATCGACATGGATGAGGCCGGCGACCTGACCTACAAGGTCTGGTGCTGGTCTCTTGTCCTCTCAGTCGCGTCCCTCTTCTTCATTTGGGGCCGCGGCGGACGTTGGGAAGCCGAGCTTCAGGGCAAAGACAGCCCCTGACTCAAGCCCCGCACTTCTGCGGGGCTTTTTACTGTTGATTACTTATACGCATCTCTCCGATTTTTTATAGAATAGATTTCGATTATCTTTCTATCAACCGTATACAAAATCCTCCATTCTCTTTCGCGCAACCTATATCCGTTAAACGGCGACTTTAACTTTTTAATGTCGAGCGACTTTGAAAAGGGATCAAGGGCGAGATGATCTATCGCTGCATTGACAAAAGAGACTGCCTGTTCGGGCAGCTTCTTATACTCACGACTCGCTTTAGCCGTTAACACGATCCTATGCATTAAAGATAGATTATTTCCCTCGCCTTACGCTTTCCCAAGAGATCGTATCCCTCCCCTTATTTTCCCTGACCAGCCGAGCGAGCTCGCGTGAATCGATGTCTGATTCTCTCGCTTCAACGAGCATATTATAGACCTCGCCTGACAACAAAACAAAAGGGTCCCCGCCCCGATTCACGGTGATGATAACAGGATTCTTCCGAGCTTTCTCGAAATAGGCGGGTATCGACGAACGAAAATCGCTCACACCCACTATTTTCTGGACTTTTTGGAAAATCATATGCGTACAATTAGTTGTACGTCTTATTGTACAGAATAGTTCCTCTTTCCGCAATTGCTTACGCGTTCCAGCCTTTCGCTTCGAGGCCACGGAGAGCCGCGTTCTGCTCTGCCTCTTGTTTCGACTTGCCTTCGCCTGTCGCGACTTGGTCTTTGGCGATAAGGACGGCGACGGTGAAGGATTTGTCATGGTCGGGGCCCGATTCGCGGACGAGCTTGTACGATGGCGTGACGCCGGTCTTCTCCTGAGCCTTCTCTTGGAACAAGCTCTTGGCGTCGACGAGATCGCCGCGGGCGATCATCTGGTCCGCGAAGACGAAGATGTGCTCCTCGATGAAGGTCTTGGCGGTAGCGTAGCCCTTGTCGAGATACATCGCGCCGATGACGGCCTCGAACGTATTGGCGAGGATGTACTGGCGGGCACGGCCGGTATCCTTGGCCTCGCCTTTCGAGAGCAAGAGATAGTCGTTCATATCCAAACTCGATGCGACCTCAGCGAGAGTGATGGCATTCACGAGAGCCGAGCGATAGGTCGTCAATTCGCCCTCGGGCTTCGACGGATATTTATGATAGAGGAAATCGGTGACGACGAGCTCGAGGACGGCGTCGCCGAGGAATTCGAGGCGCTCGTTATGCTCGAGCTTCGTGTTCTTGTTCTCGTTGATGAACGAGCGGTGGGTAAAGGCCTGGCGCAGAAGCGCCTTGTCTTTAAAGGCTAATCCGGCCTTCTTTTCGAATGGGGCGAAATTGATGTCCATGCGACTAAGCTATATGAAAATGGCTAAAAAGCAACTATTTCTTCGGGATGAGCTGTATGGCTTTGGCGATGATAGGCATCATGTCGTCGTAGAAGTTCAATTCGGCGATGTCGTGGACTTTGAACCACTGGGCCTTGTCGAGGCCGCCTGTTTCCTTGAGCTTGAGCGGCTCGTACTCGGCTTCGGCGAGAAAGTAGGTGACCTGCTTCCTCATCTTGCCCTTCTCCGGATGGGTGGCGACGTATTCGTTCGAGGCGACTTCCTTGATGATCTT
>CAZQUF010000093.1:0-2866 GCA_964596505.1 uncultured Candidatus Saccharibacteria bacterium
TGCCGCCGAGAAACAAGAGGAGGAGTTTCCGAACGAGCTCATCATGGAGATTCGCGCCGGGGCAGGGGGCGATGAGGCCGCGCTCTTTGCCGAGGAATTGGCCAACATGTACCGCGCCTACGCCGTCGAGCAGGGCTGGCAGGTCTCGATGCTCGACGAGAGCAAGGCCGACGTCGGCGGCTACAAGGAAGTCTCGATGGAGATCCATGGCAAGGATATCTACAAAAAGCTCCGCTACGAGACGGGCGTTCATCGCGTCCAGCGCGTGCCCGAGACCGAGAAGATGGGCCGCGTCCATACTTCGACAGTGTCCATCGCCATCCTGCCGATCCGCAAGAATACGAGCGTTGACATCAACCCAGCGGACATAGATATGGAATTCTCGCGCGCCGGCGGTAAAGGCGGCCAGAACGTCAACAAAGTCGAAACGGCCGTGCGCCTCATCCACCGCCCGACGGGCATCGACGTCCGTGTCACCGCCGAGCGCAGCCAGTTGAAGAACCGCGAGAAAGCCATGATGATGCTCACCGCTCTCCTCCAGCAGAAAAAGGACGACGAAGAGGCGGCTAAATTCGCCGCGAACAAGAAAGGCCAGCTCGGCACGGGCAATCGCTCGGAGAAGATCCGCACCTACAACTTCCCGCAGGACCGCATCACCGACCACCGCATCAGGCAGAACTGGCACAATATCGAGACTATCCTCTCGGGCGAAAAGCTCGGCGACATCATCGAGACTTTGGCCAATTGGAAAGGTGAGGTCGCGGAGGGAGGGGAGGGGGAGGAGGAATAATTTGCATACTACAAAAACGTCACTTTACTTTTATCCCTGGCAGAGTAATGTGACTGCTAGATTCCCTCGCACCAGACGGTGCGAATGATCCTTGAATCTAATCCGTCTCCATGAGGTGGATGCTAACGTCAGATCGGTGTCCCTCACGGGGAGCCGCTTCAGAGGAAATAACTGTGTCTACTACAGTATCAGTGCCTGAAGGCAGTGCAGCAACGACGCGACGGGTCATCCCGTTCGAAGACGGCGAGCTTATCGAGCTCGTCATGCAACTCGCAGGTAATCGGGCTTTCAGCCTGTGCCGCGGCAAGTTCAACGATAGGGCGCATGACCTTGTCGGAGACTTGATCAACCAAAGCGCCTCGCCGACAGCTGTCATGGCTAAGTTCGACGAGCTCGTGAGGGCAATGCGGATCATGACGAGACTTCTCGCCAAGCTCAGACGAGACGGCAAGGATCGCGCGTACGCGGAGCTTCTCGAAGCCTTAGACTACGAATCGTATGTGATGGTGGGCGAATCGATGCCTCTCGAGGCGACGATTCCTATCACCATCCTTATGCTCGAACCCGCGAAGACGCTGTACTTTGCGGAGTGGATAGCGGAGAAGGGCCGTCCGTTCGAAGATCTGGATTCCATGTTCCCGACGCGGAAAGCGCACCGTGCGTCATGCACGGCTCAGGAACACGCGAATGGCCAAGATATCCTCCGAGCCTACGCAGATACGCTCGAAGGGTTGCCGCAAACGTTTGGAGGGTCGATTCGGCTTTCGCACGGCGTGAACCATATGCATACAAATCGAGACAAGACGGACCCCGTCTTCTTCTGCGATTTTCGGTCTCGGTTACCCCTTGCCTACATGTTCTTTGGCAAGGACCAGGCTCATGTGCTTTCGCTTGTAGGCCGCGAGAACCAAGATCGAGTCGCTACGTGGCAGATCAACGCGCCGGCATTCCTCGTGGACTGGAGTCCCAAGTTTGCCATCGGCTTCCATGAGGAATCTGTTCATCCGCTCTGGCAGAAGCGTTACCCAGCGCTCGTGAGCCGGGGCGTCGCGGGCGGTCACGGCGCGCTCTGCATGATCGATCACATCATGAACGCTCAGGCGCGGTGGGACTATTGCGGTATCCAAGATGTACGCGAGGAAATGGAAAAGTCCTCTTGCTTATACCTCGCCCAAAAGGACAACGTTCCGCCGAGGATCATGCTCGGTCCCCTAGATCATCAAGAGGTCAGGTTCAAAATCTGACTTCGGCAACCGTCATTCTTCGGATGACGGTTTTTATATAGAAAAAGCGCCGCGAGATGCGGCGCTTAATTTCAGCGTCCCGATGCGGATACGCCGACGACTTCGGCGTACCTGGCGAGGGAGCAGCCTTGGTGGCGAGGTCCATGCTCTTCGAGGAAATGACTCTGAGCGTCGACTTTTCTCTTGAAGTAGAAGCGCGCGCCGCTTGGTGAAGTCGGGACTTGCGATGACGTCCCGACGAATATGTCCCAATGCTGGTCCCTGAGCATGGAGAGCAGTCCGACCGCTTCGAGCAAGTGATAGATGTCGATGACATCCTTGCTTGAATAGCATGCTTCATAGGCCCGGAATTGTCTCCAGTCGATTGCCTTACCCTCTTTGATGCGGGCAAGGCCAAGCGGCTTGCTGTATTTGTCGAATGAAGCCTTGATCCGTTTTTCGAGTTTGCGCCGCTCCGCGAGCTTTTCTTCGAACGGGGCAAGGGGAATTTCGAACTCGAATCTCTTGTAGCGAAACGTATGGGTTTTCATGGTTCTGCCTTCAAATTGCGCGCAAAAGCTAAGAATGTCAAGAATTCTCCCGTGTGCAGCCCCTTGAGGAGCACGCGTCCCGGGCCTGCTGGCCCGGGCGCTCCCTCTCGCGCCGTCGCGCTCCGAGAGTCTCCTCAAGGGGCTGCACACGGGAGAATTCTTCTTTCTTGCCTTTTCAACCCATATTTGATAAGCTTCTGGGACGTTTCAAAAACCCAAAGCAACCAATGCCAACCGCAAAAAACAAGGATTCCATGGTAGAGGCGATGTTCAAAGTAGGGGCCCATTTCGGCCTCGCTAAG
>CAZQUF010000094.1:0-2812 GCA_964596505.1 uncultured Candidatus Saccharibacteria bacterium
TTCGTGCGGCGAGCAGCGTGTCCGGCGAACTGGAGGAGGCGCATCGACGGCATGATCTCCTGGTCGAGGATTCCCTGACGGACGTCGGCGTACTCCCTGTCGGAGAGCTTGGCTCCGAGATTCTCTCTCATGAAGCCCATGTACCTGTCGACCGTCTCGATCCATGTCTCGCGGCGAGACTCGGAATCGATCCAGCGCGCGTAGGTGCGGTAGTAGACGAACTCGCCGAGAGGATTCTTGAAGTGCTTCTTGCTATCCTCCGCCAGTTTTTTGATGTGCGGAGGGACTTCGCCGCCCGTTTCGCGCAGTTTTGCCCGCGTATCGCGGTGAAGGATGTAGGCTTTGGCCGTTTGGACGTACTTTCCGAGGATAAGCTGGCGCTCGACGGTGTCTTGGATGCCCTCGACGGTCGGGATGAACGTTCGGTACTTGGCGGCGATGGTCGCGACGTCGTCGAAGACGGCGTCGGCCACTTTTTCAGCCTCGGCGAGCGATCCTTCCTGCGCCGAGCGCATAGCTTTGTCGACGGCGTGGACGATCTTCTGATAGTCGAAGGCCGTGATGACGCCATTCCTCTTCTGGACCCTCTTCACGAGAGCCTCGCGCGACATGTCGTCGGGCTTGCCCCAGAGATTCGTCTGTTCCGTCCGCGCGTTTTTGTGTTGAGGCGACATTAGTTTCAATATTTCGTAATAGTGAAATCATTATACGTTCGCGAGAGCGTATGTCTAAGGAAAAAATGAGAAAAAGAGTGGATAACTTTAGTTGCGCGGACTGCGGGATGATATGTCAATCGAAACGAAGGAGAGAAGACAGCCGGAATGATGCCTTCTCGGAGAACGCGTCGCCGGGGTGGACCCGGCGCGCTCATTCTCGCCCCGTCGAGCTCCGAAAGTCTCCTCGAAGGCATCATTCCGGCTGTCTTCCCGCCCTTCCTATTGAAATCAGCCGCGGCATTGGTATACTGGAAACAACAATAACTTGCGAAACTATGAAATCACCCCTTCCGAAGGAGGCGTATAACAAGAACGCCCTGATATATAAGATACTTTCTAACTCGAAGCGCCTCGAGGTGCTCAATATATTGAAGAAAAAGGAGACGTCGGTCGAGGAACTGCTCAAGATCACCTCCTTGCCGAAGGCTAACCTCTCCCAGCACCTGGCTCTGATGCGCCATAACGGCCTGATCATCCCCCGCCGCCACGGATTGAACATCTTCTACCGCATCGTAGACCCGCGCATCGTCGAGCCGTGCAAGATCCTCCACGACCTCAGGCACAGGAAGCTCGTCGTCTAAGGAAATTCCATCTGGAAGAACATGAGGCGCGAGGGAGAGCCTCTTGCGCTTTTTCTCGCGCAGTAGTTTAACTATTTCGAAACATTGAAATAGTACGCGGGCGGGTCTACAATCGGAAGAGCCATCCGTCGGAAGTGAGGTTCGATCCCTCCGCTGTGCCGCAACGGTAATGCCCAAGACAGCCTGCTCCATCTCTGGAGCGCGCTCTGTCGGGCGAGCCCGGTCTCTCGTATGGCATTTCCCGAGCAGGAACCGTGGCTTTCGCCGCCTTCTCTCGAGGAAGCGGTTTTTATTTCATAAGCCCACGCATCGACATGAAACGAACATTTCTCGTCCCGCTCCTCTTTATCCTCTCCTTTCTCGCAGGTTCTACTTTTATAATCCCTCAGGCGGTTCGCGCCGACGATCAGCCGACAGACCAATCGACGACTACGCCCGCGGATGATTCCACGACCACGCCGCCAGTCACTACTCCGCCTGCGCAAGACCCTGATCCGACGCCCGTACCTCCTGCGCCGACGACTATCCACGCGAACGTCAACGTCCGCTATCAAGGATCTCTCGTCTGGAGCGGCACAGTCGCTCTCGTCCAAGGGTCCACGGCGAATATAATCGACGACTCAGGCGCTTCGAGGGCTATTCCGTCCGACAGCGCGCTCGAGGCGCTCGCTACAGCAGATACCGAATCGTCGGACTTCGCCGTGACCGATCTGAAATACTATGCGGACTATGGGTCTTTCTTCATCAATTGCCTCGACATAGCGGCGACCGGGACACATGCCTGCAATAACTGGCAATACGTCGTCGATTCAGCCTATCCTCCTGTCGGCGCCGATAAATACGCGGTGGCGAACGGCGATACGATCTATTTCTACTTCGGCACCCCGCGGAGAGTATCGCTGCCCCGCGCGACCGCCGAAGCATCGACATCTATCGCGGTCAAAGCAGAGACATACGACTACACGAACGACACATGGAAGCCTCTCGCAGGGGCGGTCGTCGGAGCGACGCAACCGAATCCGAGCGATCCCTATTCGCCTCTCGTCGTCGCGAGCGCGATGAGCGACAGCGACGGCATAGCGCGTCTCGTCATAGTGACGCCTGGTTCGTACGGCGTCGGACTGGCGCAGGACTATTATTCCGCCCCTGAAGCGCTCGTCGTCACGGCGATGCAGCAGCCCGATATCCAAGCGGATGTCACGAGCCGATCGGGCAGCAGGGGCGGGAGCGCATCGGCGGCGGCAGCCGGAACGACATCGCAGATCGCCTCCTCGACTTCTCCCCTTCCTCTCGGGCCAGCGGCCTTCCAAACTGCCGCGGTCGGCACAGCAGGCGACGCGCTCATCGCCCTCGATATCCCTCTCCGTGGTTTCATAACCAGATACGCTCTCCTCGTCGGAAAGAGCTTTGATAACTTACTCGCCTCTCTCGGCATCTAATCTTACGAATTATGACAAATACCATGTCTACGCGTACAAAAGTTCTCCTCGCTATCGCCCTCGTCGGCATAGGCGT
>CAZQUF010000095.1:0-2761 GCA_964596505.1 uncultured Candidatus Saccharibacteria bacterium
TCCCGATATCGTCGTGCTCACGCGCATGTCGGGCGTTCCTGTCCATGTCGAGTTTTTTAAGGATGCCGACGAAGTGCTTCGCGAAAAGATGTTCCTCGCGCGCGCTCTGAAGCTCGGCGGCGCCCTCGTCGTCAACGCCGACGATCCGTATTTCGCAAAGCCGGTCAAAGCTGTCGACGCCCGCAAAGTATTTTTTGGCGCGTCGAAAGGCGCCGACGTCGAGATCCTCGAGTCTGAGGTCGTCTATGTCGCCGCTGTTCCCGGATCGGCTCTCCATCTTCCGATCGGCGAGCGCGCCATCCTCCGCATAGCCAAGGGAAAAGGCAAAGGAGAAGGGAAGGATGCTGAGGCGAAGATCGAGCTCAAATACGTGATCGGCGATCATTTGATATACCCTGTGGCCGCAGCGTGCGCCGTAGCGCTCGCGTTAGGCATTCCCCATGCTGCGACCGCGGTCTCTGATGCCTTCCTTGGTTTCAAGCCTCCCAAGGGCCGTATGCGCGTCCTTAAGGGCCTAAATTCATCGGCGATCATGGACGACTCCTATAACTCTTCGCCTTTGGCGTGCGCCGAAGCGCTCAAGACTCTCGGCAGGCTTTCTATAAAAGGACGCAAGATCGCCGCTCTCGCCGATATGAAGGAGCTCGGAGCTAATGCCGAGAAAGCACATCGCGACATGGGCGCTCTAGCTGCCGAGACGCTCCATACGCTCGTCACGGTAGGGGATATGGGACGGCTCATAGCCGAAGGCGCTCGCGCGGCTGGTATGGCGAGCGATCGGATCATCTCATTCGATACATCGATCGAAGCGGCGGGCGCGCTCCATGATATGGTCCGCGCAGGCGACGTCATCCTCGTCAAAGGCTCGCAGTCGATGCGCATGGAACGGATATCCAAAGTACTCTTGGCCTATCCGGAGCGCGCGGCCGAACTACTCGTACGACAAGAAAAGGAATGGTTAGAGAGGTAGAGAGCTTATCGCTACCTGATGGTCCGGAATGCCCTCGGCGTAGATTTTGCCGACTTCGGAGGCGGTGAGGGTCTTCGTATAGATGCGGACGCCGTCGATCTGACCCGTGAAGGAGCCCGAGCTCCCGGTTCCGATAGTGAGAGCGGCGCCGTTCGTCAGATCGCCGGCGGTATTGACCGGATTAACAGATCCACACGCTCCGTCTATGCAGATATAGCCTCCGGCTGTACGACTGACGATTCCCGAGACGAAATGCCATTTGCCGTCGTTGGTAGAGGGGAGGCCGCTCGCAGTTCCTGTGATCGTGCTATTGACGACGACCTTGAGAAGCCCCGCAGCGGTCATCCTCAAATCATATGCGCCGTGCGAGATGATCGTGCTCGCCGCCGTCGTGTTGGAGGTCTTTATCCATGCAGCGAGCGTGAGATCGTTCGCGCCGATCTCGATGTCTGGGTTATCGAGCACGTTGACATATCCCGATCCGTCGAATGAAACCGAACAGCCTTTGCCTGTCGCGGTATCTGTGCTCCAGGATGCGGTGCCCGTAAGGGTTCCGGTACCGCCGTGTCCCGAGCGATCGGCGGCGATCCCGGAGCATTCGTCGAAATCCCAGATGCCGACAGCCTGATCAGCCTCGGCTTCGAACATATTCGAGTCGGATTGCCTCGCTGCGGCGAGGCGGCCCTTTTCCCGCGCAGAGTTAAGGGACGCGAGGACCACGCTCGAGAGGAGGCCGATTATAGATATGACGACAAGAAGCTCGATGAGGGTGAATCCTTTGCGGGACATCATAGAGACATTTTAGCACGGAGTCGGCGTATCCGAGTCGGACCTTGCTTTTTCAGGATATCATTTTGAAGGACCTTCATCCGCATTTTTCCTTGCTACAAAGCCGAATATGCATCCCCATTCGTAGGCTTTTGGATCCGCGACTTTATGCACTCCTTTCTTCTCTATCGTAAAACCTGCTTCACTGATCAATCGGCCATAGTCTTCCGGCTTTAACTCCTGCTTTTGATACCACCCAGATGCTTCTTTTTCCTCGCTCTTTTCTTTGCTCAGATAATCATCTCCCCAACTCACCATGACGAACTGACCGCCCGGAGCAAGATATGAATGGATGTTCCGCATGACCGCTCGGGTTCCAGCCTCGTCGAAATTGCCGATGATCCCTGATGCGAACACCGAATCGAATCGTCCTCTGAATTCAGGCTTTTCTATCGTAATATCATCGACAAGCAACTCAACCCGTGTTCCGTCCTTTTCGAATCTTGTCCTGGCTTCGACGACGTTAGGATGTGAAGAAGTCCTTAAAAACTCGATATTTGCCTCATTGATATCGATCCCTACGAACTTTTTTGGAATGTGGGCAAACGCCAATGCGTCATCATAAAATTGAGGGCCGCATGCCACGTCAAGAACCGAATCCCCATTCACATATCCTGCCCATTGAGATGCCCATACGCTTTCGGGACTCGCTCTCTCGGCAAGGTCATCGGCGTAGTACTTTTCTACAAATTTTATCGAAGCTTTGGTCCTTTTTCTCTCTTTGGATGATTTCTCCATAAATCCCATTATATCCCTTTTTCTTAGATCCTATAATTACCTTGATGCTTGTCGAGCGCTTTTTAAAAGGTGACCCTACGGGTCTTCGGTCACGGGTCTCGGCCTGCTGGCCTCGCCCGCGAACCCGCCGTTAATGTAACACCAAAATTATCCTTACCCTACAAGCTATCTGCCGAGTTTCAGACTAATAAATCCTTAGATGTGACCCTACGGGGAATCGAACCC
>CAZQUF010000096.1:0-2404 GCA_964596505.1 uncultured Candidatus Saccharibacteria bacterium
TTTTTCATACAGAAATCATATCAGAGAATATTAAAAGCTAACTTTGATCTGCCGAGAGTCTAGGTTATGGCGCATAGTGTCATGGAATGACATGAATCATCTTTCTTAGTCAAAATAGGTTCCGTGGCACGTCGCTTAGCAAACTCGCCGAAAGCGATATAATGAGAGCGTGAATTTAAAGTATTGGATCCAGAGGCTTTCTCACCCGCTTCGCGGGTTGAGGTATGCGTTTACGCGCGACTTTGCCGTCCGCTTCGAGACGATGGCTTTCGGGATAATCGGAATACCGGCCATTCATTTCCTGTTCAGGCCCCTATCGGCTCGCGAACTGCTGTTACTGATATTTTGTTGGTTCTTCATAGTGGTCACTGAAATCCAGAACACGTCTATGGAAATTGCCCTTACCAAACTTCACCCTGAACACGATGAGGCAATCGGCCGCAGCAAAGATTTAGCATCGGCGGCCGTGGTGTGGGCGTTCGTGTTCGGGCTCGTCAGTCTGTTTTTTGTACTAAGCGGAAGGATCTAGGAGTCGACATTCTTTAATCACTCGAGAAGGGTCGGTTTGATGCTGAAAGTACCGCCCGAACCGCCTTTCCCCGCTTGGTCAAGCATGGTTCTATCCCGAGATTGCCAAGACCTTTTTTATAGAAAACACCCCGCTCTTACGGCAGGGTGTTGGAATAGAGATCAGCGGACGATCAAATCGAGAGCCTGTCTTAAACCTGATGAGCGCGGCCCCTTTCTCGAATGGAAGCCATCCGTCTCTTGGCGTCGCGAGAAGCGTCTTCAAGAGTGAAATCCGGAGCTTTTTGCTCGTCGTTAAATCTTTTCAACGTTAGGACGTACGGGACGATCTTCTCCCGAATCTCATTATGTCCGGAGCACGCTCGAAGTATATTGACCAGAATGGCCTGGCACGTATTGAGCCTCTGCTTGAGACGCCTGATCATTTCACCCGCCCATACGAGGTAAATCGCCGCTTTTTCTTCTTGCTTTTCCTCATACCGGAGGATTCTGCCAAAAACATCGGCGGCATAACTTTGCCTGTGTTGCGGAAGCTCGCAGATGAGATCCGTGAGGTCACGAAGATCCCTCTTGTGGCTTCGATTTTCTGCCTGTTCTTGTTCGTCAAAGGTCATATTGAGCATCTTTTTGATACGGTAGTTGAGAATCTGTTGCGACTATAGCACATTTGAGGCATGCATGTCAACGTATCGTAAGGCGAATTCAACCCTGAATCGCTTACATTATTGAATATGAGACCTAATCTGCTTTTAAACATCGTCCCACACTACCGACAGCAAGCCATCACTCGCCTGCTATAATTCAGCCATGGAATTTCATGGAGTAAAAGTCGCGCTCGTGGTAGACAGCAAGCTGCTCATGCACCTTCGGGACAACAAGCCAGGGCTTTTCAATGCGAATATGTGGGATTTCCCGGGCGGAGGCAGAGAGGGTCAAGAATCTCCCGTTGAATGCGCGATCCGCGAGATTCGTGAGGAGCTTGGAATTACGCTCCTTCCAGAATCGATAGTATGGGAAAAAGTCTATCCCGCTCAGAAGGACTCGAGCCAGAAAGCGATATTCATGGTCGCCAAAATATCCCAAAAGGATGTGGTAAAAATCCATCTGACGGAGGGACAGAAATGGGACATGTTCGACGAAGCGACGTTTTTCGCTAAAGACGACGTGATCCGCGCGCTCAAAGTAAGGTTTCGAGACTATCTTGCGGTGAAGTAGGTTCAAACATCGTCCTACACCGCCGCCAACGAACTTTTTGATATACTAAGCGAATGAACATGTTTCTCAAAAAAGACGAGTCGGGCACATGGAATACTTCCCCGGCCGTACCCGAGGAGATGCTGCCGAATGTTAACTGCCATAAATTCGTACTCTTCGCGCTCGGGAAGATCTCATTTGACGAACTGAAGTCGGATCCCGCAGAGATGAAGAAATCGGATCCCGCTTTCGATGTCGCCTACGCCGGAAAAGCTCTCGAGATATCGGATGCGGGATTTACGGCCGTACCTGACGCGACAAGCCTCATCGCGCTCGCAGACAGAGAGTGCGGAGCAGGCAAAACGTGCGTCGGACAGATCAAGGATTCAAAGACAGGAGAGATGGCGCACTCGTTCATCGTTGAAAAGGACCTCGACGGAAAGTATATGTGCCAAGAGAAGATGGGTTTCAAGCACTACCCTTTCGAGGTCCGAGAGATCGGGAGCCTCTTGGAATTCGTGAATGACAAAGGAGAAAAGTCGTATCAAAATCAGCTTTGGCGCTTTATTCCCTTGGACAACGGAGGAGCATAATCTAGGGGTTCCGACATCGTCCTACACTGCCGACAAATAAACTACCTCGCAGCAAGCTGTCCCCTCGCTTCGCTCGGCGAGGTATTCAG
>CAZQUF010000097.1:0-2393 GCA_964596505.1 uncultured Candidatus Saccharibacteria bacterium
GCGACATCAACCTCGAGCTCATCATGGCTGATCTTCAGACCGTGACCAAGCGTGCTCAGGCCCTCGGCAAAGAGATCAAGCAGGCGAAGAAAGAGGCCATCATCGAGGCGGCTCTCCTAGAAAAGCTTCAAAAGGCTCTCGAGGCGGGCAATCTCGCCTCGACGGTCGTCGTCGACGAATTCGAGGCGCCTCTTTTACGCAACATTCACCTCCTGACGGCGAAAAAGATCCTCTATGTGCTCAACAAGAAGACCGGCGGCAATAATCTCGACGAGATGAAAAACGCCGACGGCGCGCCGGACGAACGCTACCAGAAGCTCCTGGCCTTTATGAAGGAAACGGGCTCCGATTACGTCGTCGTCGACGCGGGTACCGAGAACGAGCTTCGCGACATGACCGACGCGGAGAAGGCCGAGATGCGCGAGGGCCTCGGTGGCCTCGATAACGGCATCGACGCTCTTATAAAGAAGAGCTACGACATGCTCGGCCTCATCACCTATTTTACGACCGGCGAGGACGAGACGCGCGGCTGGACCATCCATCGCGGCTGGACGGCGCCTCTCGCCGGCACCGCCATTCACGGCGACTTCAAAGACAAATTCGTCCGCGCCGAAGTCATCGAATGGGACAAGCTCCTCGAGGCAGGTTCCTATGCAGCTGCGCGCGAAAAGGGCTGGGTCAGAACGGAGGGTAAGGAATATGTGGTCAAAGACGGGGACGTGATCGAGTTTAAGATTTGAGGGTAGACAATATAAGTTATTTGTGCTAATTTCACGCCGGACCAGGACTTCATCCTGCATGCTTGTCCGGCACAATCGGTACAAAGGAAAGGACATTCCTATGTTGGAACAACTCAAAGCAATGCTCGAAGAAGTCGCCGCCGACGACGAGCTGTTTGCCCTCATGGCCAAAACGCTCAAAAAGGCACACGACGCTCTTGTCGCGGCGGGATTCACTGAAGAGCAAGCGACGCGAATCGTCGCAGGCCAGGGCATCGGCATCAAGACAGGCTAACAGGCTCCGCGCCGGCACTCAAAGCCCCCATCTTCGCAAGACGAAGGCGGGGGTTCTATTTTATGAAGATGAAGCACCATTTTGCTTAGATTTCCCTCCCTGTGCATAACTCCCTATTCGCAAACCTCTTGCCAACTCGCTATAATTGATGAGTAAAAGTCGCACGCATTAATAAACAACATTTTTTGAGAATATGAAAGCATTCCACGTCGTCGCATTCATCCTCGTCGTCATCGGAGCTCTTAACTGGGGCCTCGTCGGCATCAACCCAGGATGGAACGTCGTAAGCCTGATCCTCGGCAGCGTCAGCTGGCTCGAGAGGCTCGTGTATATCCTCGTCGGCCTTTCTGGTCTCTTCCTCATCTTCACCCATAAGAAGGGCTGCAAGATGTGCGAGGCCAAGGCTGCTCCTGCACCTGTCGCATAAGCGCAGGGAAACGCAGAGCGACTTTGTCTCCGAAAAGGCCGCGCGCCCAAGGGCGCGCGGCCTTTTCATTATCCCCTCAAGGCGCTATATTCAATGGACCACATGAAAAAGTATGATCATACGAAGATAGAAGGGAAATGGCAGAAAGAGTGGACCAAAGAGGGCGTCTACGAAACGGCTGATCCTTCCGGCGCCGCGGCAAAAAAGCCTAAATTCTATATTCTCGATATGTTCCCGTATCCGTCGGGTGAAGGCCTCCATGTCGGCCATCCGAAAGGATACATCGCCACCGACATCGTCTCCCGCATGAAGAGGATGCAAGGCTTCAATGTGCTCCACCCTATGGGCTTCGACGCCTTCGGCCTGCCCGCCGAAAACTACGCGATAAAGACCAAGACCAATCCGATGGACTCGGTCAAAAAGAACGTCGCGCGATACAAGAAGCAGCTCGAGATCATTGGCTTCGATTATGACTGGTCGCGCGAGGTCAACACCACCGATCCGAAATTCTATAAATGGACGCAATGGATCTTCCTGAAATTGCTCGAAAAAGGCCTCGCCTATGAATCGTACGAGCCTATCAATTGGTGTCCCGTAGACAAGACCGGCCTTGCCAACGAAGACGTGGTCGATGGCCGTTGCGAACGGTGCGGCTCGATCGTCGAAAAGCGCCCGATGAGGCAGTGGGTCTTGAAGATCACCGATTATGCCGACCGATTGCTCGCCGACCTCGATTCGCTCGAGTGGCCTGAATCCATAAAAGAAAGCCAGAGGAATTGGATCGGCCGCTCAGAGGGCGCCGAATTGGATTTTGCCGTGAAGATCGGCGGAAAATCCCAAGCAGGCGATTACGCCAAGCTCACGGTCTTCACGACTCGTCCCGATACGCTCTTCGGCGTAACCTACGTCGTCCTCGCGCCCGAGCACGGAGTCGTGACTGAGCTTTTGAAGC
>CAZQUF010000098.1:0-2389 GCA_964596505.1 uncultured Candidatus Saccharibacteria bacterium
GATACGATCGCGGCGATGACGATGCCGATGAAGAATCCGATCACGGTCGCGACCCGTTCTTCCGGCGCGTATCTGCGTATATAGGTAACGCGCCCGACGACGTCCGATGCGATAGCGATGCCGCAGCCGATGTTGGCTACTATGGCGAATATGACGAGCGACGTCGCGGCGGAGAGGCTCGTGAATCCGCCAAAAAAGAAGAATACGAGACCGATGATGAGGAACTTCTTGAGAGACATCCTATCGGCCAAGATGCCCACGAACGGCACGATGAGGAAGAATGTGATTCCTGCCATCGATTCGACGACCGCCGCTCTGCCGTAATCGTGGAGTATCGAGAAAAGGAATACGGCGGAAAGCGGCTCGATCATGTCCCAACCGGCCCAACGGATAGACGTGGCCCAGGACATAAGCCGGATGTCTTTCGGTACCGAGTGCCACAATTCGCTCAGTTTTCGCCGCATAGCCTTATATAATACACACAATTCTGTTATCGCGTGATATAGTAATCATACTAACGCACGAGACACCATGCAGACGATCTCCGATCTCCCGAATACGGCAAAAAGCGCCTTCTTCAAATTCTTGCCGTTTTGGATTTTCCTTATATTCTTCAAGTTCGGCGGCGGCCTTCATTATTCGCTCATATCGCCTCTCGGCGAAAAGCTTCTGCCGCTCTGGATCGTCGGTATCCTCATGGGCGGAGGCTCGATCGTGCAATTCCTCCTCGACGTGCCTGCGGGACGGATGCTCGATAGATACGGATACCGCAAGCTCCTCACGCTCACGACCGCGATCTTTCTCATCGCCGCCGTGTGCTTTATGTTCGGCCTGACGCGAACAACCTATATCATCAGCCTCATAACGAGCACCTTCGGCTGGCTCTTCTTCGGTCCGGGCGTCAATGCCTATATCCTCTCGCTCGCTCCGCGCGAAGGAGCAGGGAAGTTCATGTCGTTCCGCGACATCTTCAGCTCCGTGGGCATCGTCCTTTCGAGCGCTGCGCTGCCTTTTACCCTTCTCTTGGCGCCCGCCGCCATGGGCTATGTGCTCTTCGCGCTTCTCGCGGTGGCATTAGTTACGATCTTTCTTAGTCCAAAAGACCATGTTTATGTCCATCTTGAAAAGAAGATCCCGACGCACCATCACTACATCCGCCGGTCGTCTATCGTCACCACTCTGAAGGCGATGAAAAGGCTCAATCCGGCGAGCGGCATGCTCCTCCTCGAAGGCATGGCTGGCGGCATATTCTACGGCGCTATCTGGTTCGTCGTCCCTCTCGTCATCGAGCACCAAGCGAATTCAGGCCTCCTCTCTCTCGGCCTCGGAATCTTCGACTTTTCGATCGTCGTCCTCGGATTCCTGCTCGGCAACTTGGCCGACAAGGCGAATAAAAGGTCGCTCGTTTTCGTGGGGCTTCTTTTATTCTCTGTCTCCGGGATGATCATCGGCTTCAGTTTTAGCTGGCTCTTCCTGCTCTTTGGATTTCTCGCGACGGCGGGCGACGAGATGGCTGCCGTCTCTCTCTGGTCGTGGCTTCACGCCCTCGATCATGAGCACGACAATGACGGCGCAGTCTCCGGCGTCATCAACCTTTTCCAAGATTTTGGCTGGGCCATCGGTCCGATAGCGGCGGGCTTTCTCTACGAATCGATCGGACCGTCGCTCACCATAACGCTCGGAGCGTTGCCTATCATCATCACATGGGCGGTCTATTACCTCAGTCTCAAGAGGCGGCATATAAGCGCCTTTGGACCAGAGCCCGTGCCTCAAAAACCCCATCGGCCTCGGCATAGGACCTAGGTGTGATATATTACTCTCATGCAATACAATTTCACTAAATTAAAGGCTGATCTTTCGGCGACCGAAGCGTGGCTTGCCAAGGAGCTCGGCTCTATCCGCACGAACCGCGCCAACCCGTCGATTCTCGATAGCGTCCGTGTCGAAGCCTATGGCTCCGATATGCCTATTTCCGGCGTCGCCTCGATGTCGAACGAGGACGCGCGCACGATTCGTATCAGTCCCTGGGACCAGGCTCTCGTGAAAGCCATTGAAAAGTCGATCACCGTCGCGAATCTCGGCGTCTCTGTCTCCGTCGACGACAAAGGCATCCGCGTCTCTTTCCCCGAGCTCACGTCCGAGCGCCGCGCCGCTATCGTTAAGATGGCGAAAGAGAAGCTCGAACAGGCGAAGATCCAGATCCGCAAGCACCACGACGGCGTCAACACCGATATAGACAATAAAGAGAAGGAAGGCGGCATGAGCGAGGACGAGAAGTTCCGCTTCAAGGCCGAAGGCCAAAAATTGATCGACGACTCGACCAAGAAGCTCGTCGATGCCATTAACAAGAAGGAGAACGAGATCCTCTCGTAAGCTTTTCGCACCACGT
>CAZQUF010000099.1:0-2385 GCA_964596505.1 uncultured Candidatus Saccharibacteria bacterium
GAAAGATCGGCTCGGTCACGCTCTTGGCGATGACGAAATCGCCGAGCTCTGTCGTGTCGAATTCGATATCGCCGCGGATGAGGTCATGGAAACGGACTTTCTTGTTCGGGTTCTTGAAGCGGATGACCTCGGTCCTGCGCGGTGCGTCCTTGGCGCCTGCTTTCTTTGGTTGTTCATCGGCGGCCGCTGGCTCTTCTTTTGAAAGATAGGCTTTGCCGTCCGCGAGGAGCTTCTCGAGGTATTCCTTGTAGATCGCCGTGCGCTCGGACTGTCGGTGCATTTCGTCGTACGGCAGCGCGAGCCATGTCAGGCTGTCGAGGATATTGTCTTCGTACTCTTTCTTCGAACGGATGGTATCCGTGTCTTCGATGCGGAGGACGAATCTACCCTCATTCTGTTTGGCGAAGATGTAGGAAAAGACCGCGGTACGGTAACTTCCCGCGTGCAAAAGGCCCGTCGGCGACGGCGCAAAGCGCGTCACAACCTTCGATTTCTTCGAGAAAAGCGCCTTAATCCCCTGAATCATGAGGGGATTATAGCATTTTTGGATATGAAATGAAGCTTATTCCGTATGCCCGAGCGCGATCTTTATGATCTCGTGGGCGATCTTGTCGGCGGCGTCTCGGTGAGCGAACGACTCCGCGCCTTTGCGCATGGCTTCGGCGATCTGCGGCCTCTCGAATATGCGCTGGATCTCGCTTTCGAGGACGTGTGGCGTGAGATTGACCTCTTCGATGACCGAGCATGCACCTGCGGCTTCGTAGGCGAAGGCATTTGACGTCTGGTCGTGGCTTATCTCCTCCGGGATCGGGATGATGATGGCAGGCACTTTCCAGAGAGCGATCTCGAATATGGTCGAGCCTGCGCGCGATATGATGAGCGACGCCACGCCGGCGGCCATGCGCAGAGCGAGGGTATCGAGAAAGGCGTATGCCTTGTACCTATCTCGATGGATGCTCTTGTCGAGGATGACCTCGGTCGTGTGATTCATCTCGTCGATGTTGTCTTTGCCCGTCTGATGGATGACGTAATAATTCTTCACCAGGTCTGGCAGGATGCCGATGAGCGCCTCGTTTATCCTCTGGGAGCCCTGAGAGCCGCCGAGGACGAGGATGACGGGCACCGCATCGTCGAGCTTGAGAAAGTCTCGCGCGCCTTCGCGAATCGGGTCGATGATCTCTTTTCTCACGGGATTTCCCGTAAAGGCGACATGGCTTTTTGGAAAATATGCCGCGGCTTCCTTGTATGAAATAGCTACGCCTTTGGCGAACTTCCCTGCCCAGAGGCTCACGCGGCCGGGATGCGAATCGGACTCATGGATGACGACGGGAATGCCCAAGAGGCGCGCGGCAAAAAGGGCTGGGAACGAGACATAGCCGCCCTTGGCGAAAACGACATCCGGATACATGTTCCAGACGTTCACGATGGCTTTGAGTACGCCGATGAGCGTCTTGAAGACATCGGTGACGTTCAGGATCGAGAAATAACGCCTAACTTTGCCTGCGTAGGATTTCTTGAAGATGATATTGTTCTCAAAAAGGGCGCGGTCGTCGTATTGGGTCGGCGCCATGTAGTAGAGGGTCGGGTCGAGGAGCTTGTCTTGTTTGGCGATCTTGCGTATGGACTCGGCGACCGCGATGATCGGATAGAAATGGCCGCCCGTGCCGCCGCCCGTAAGGAGGATTTTCATATTGAATACATTTTAAGCCATAAATGAACGCAGGGAAAGGGTTGTATCTGCCTTCGAGGAGACTCTCGGAGCCCGACGGGGCGAGAGTGAGCGCGCGGCCTCCAAGGCCGCGACGCGTGCTCCGAGAAGGCAGATACAACCCTTTCCCTAGCGTCTCAATCTTGCAGTTCTTGATATATTCAAAAGTATGCCGACTTCGGCGAGGGCGAAGAAGAGCGCGGTTCCGCCTTGCGATACGAAGAGCAACGGTACGCCCGAGAGCGGCAGTACGCCCGCCATAGCCCCGATATTGGTGAATGACTGGATGACGATAAGGGCGGCGATGCCGATGGCGAGAAGCGTGCCGAACTGGTGCTCGGCAGTTAGAGCGATTTTGAGCGTTCGCAGAGCGAAGAATACATAGAGGCCGATGAGAGCCAATGCGCCGATGAGCCCGAATTCCTCTCCGGCAACGGCGAATATCGAATCCCCTACCGGTTCAGGCAGGTAATTGAACTTCTGTATGCTTTGTCCGAATCCCCTGCCCGTGATGCCTCCTGATCCGATAGCGATGAGCGATTGCTGTATCTGGTAGCCGGATGACTGGCTGACCGATGCGGGATCTATGAAGGTCCGGATGCGGTCCATGACATATGGTCTTGTGAACGCGAGGGCCGCGATGCCTACGACGCCGACCGCGGCCAGCGTCGCGACGT
>CAZQUF010000100.1:0-2366 GCA_964596505.1 uncultured Candidatus Saccharibacteria bacterium
CGAGAGGGGAATTGTTGACGAGGAAGTTGAGAGCGATGGTCGGTTCGTCGACGTTGATGGCGTGGAGCGGAACCTGATCCGCGCTCTCGCAGATGGTCTCGCCGATGAATATGTCGGGAAGGCCGGCGACCATGACGATGTCGCCTGCGCCGGCCTCGGCGACCTCTTCGCGGTCGAGGCCCTTGAAGCTGTAGAGTTTCGTCACTCTGCCCGTAGTCGTCTCGCCCGTCGGCTTTTTAATGAAGACGTTCTCACCCTCGCGGATCGTGCCCTCGTAAATGCGGCCGAGGCCGAGGCGTCCGGTGTATGAATCGTAGGCGAGGTTAAAAGGCTGCATGCGGAGCGGCGCTTTGGTATCGGACGGCGCAGCAGGGACGAGTTCGAGGATAGAATCGAGGAGCGGGGTGAGGTCCTTCGAATCGTCTTCGAGGCGGCGCTTGGCGATGCCCTGGCGGCCGATCGAGTAGATCGTATGGAAATCGAGCTGCGCGTCCGACGCTCCGAGCTCGATGAAGAGCTCGAGGATCTCGTCCATGACTTCCTTCGGGCGGGCGGCGGGCTTGTCGATCTTGTTGATGAGGACGATCGGCTTCATGCCGAGCTCGAGAGACTTCTTGAGGACGAAGCGCGTTTGGGGCATAGGGCCTTCCTGGGCGTCGACGAGCAAGAGGACGGTGTCGATCGATCGGAGGACGCGCTCGACCTCGGAGCCGAAGTCTGCGTGCCCGGGCGTGTCGATGATGTTGATCTTGGTGCCTTTGTATTCGATCGAGGCGTTCTTGGCGTAGATGGTGATGCCGCGCTCCTGCTCGAGGGCGTTCGAGTCCATAGAAAAGCCTTCCTTGGCGACGCCGGATTGCTTCATGATGGCGTCCATGAGGGTCGTCTTGCCGTGGTCGACGTGGGCGATGATAGCTATGTTGCGGATTTCCATGGGGTTGAAAGGCTAGCGAAAGGGTGAAAAAAAGAGCCGCAAGGCTCATGTATCACGATTGTAGCACGAATCCATTCAAAAGAAAAGCCGCGCGTCCGGTGAGGGAGGCGCGGCTAGAATCAGACCATCTGAACGACTCTTTCACTGAGGAAGGCGCCCTGAACGCGCCCCCAGACTTCCTCGATCGAGAGGCCGACATCGGAGATGACATGCACCTCGACGCCGCGATCGATCATGGCTTGTTTGAGCGGAGCGGTCATCGCTTCATAGGCTTTGAATCGCTCGGCGAGAGCGTCGGGATTGTCGTCGTCGCGTCCCGGCCTTGGATTCGCCAGTATGCGGCGCACGCATTCCTCGACGGGCGTATCGAGCCAGATCGCGCTGAGGTCGAAGCCGCGATCGCCGATAAAGGGCAGAAGAGCGTCGAGCTGCGGCAGCGTACGGATCACTCCGTCGAGCACGACGCCGCGATAGCCGCGATGCCTCATGAGCCAGAGCTTCGCCTGCCAGATGGCGAACCTATCGTCGACGAGCGCGCCGCTCTTCAGGCGCGCGAGCTTTCTCAGGACGTGAGGGTCTCTCGACGTATTTTTCAGATGTCGAAAATGGTCTCCCATCTCGAGTCTCGGCAGTCCGTAGCGCTCTGCCAGGCGCTTCGATTGGCTTCCTTTTCCGCAGCCTTGCCGGCCGCAAAAAATCTTGCAGGATTTCCGTGGATGCATTCTAAGTATTCCTGGAGTGGTGGATGAGGTAAAAGTCCCTCTTTCGCCGAATGGAAAGAGCAGAACCAGTTGCGGAATATAACCTACTTTCTCAAAAGAAGCAAGAATTCTCTGTTTCCTTTCTCGCCTTCGATAGGCGATGCCGTTTCGCCTATGATCGAAAAACCGATCCTTTTGGCCAAGGCCTTTATCTTCTCGAGCGCACGCTGCCGTTCGCCTTCATCGGTGATTATGCCTTTGAATCTGTCGGCTATCTCCTTGCCGACCTCGAATTGCGGTTTGACGAGAGCGATCGTCCGGCCGCGGGGTTTCAGGAGCGCGAACGCCTTGGGTAAGACGAGTTCGAGAGAGATGAACGACACATCGACGACGACGAGATCGGCGAAGGGCGCTGCGGGCGCGTCGACCTCGCGGCGGGCGGGGAAGTCGCGTATGTCAGTTCCCTCGTGAAGTTCGATGCGCGGGTCTGTTCGGAGCGCCGCGGCGAGCTGGTCTTTGCCGACGTCGACGGCCACCACTTTCGCTGCGCCGCCCTGGAGCAGGCAGTCGACGAAACCGCCCGTCGACGAGCCTATGTCGAGGGCGACGAGCCCTTTCGGGTCGACGTCGAATGCCCTGAGGGCGTGGGCGAGCTTCTCTCCGGCGCGACTGGCGAAGGCGGTGCCTTCGGCGATCGAGATGGCGGTAGCGCCGTCGAAGCTGACGTCGGT
>CAZQUF010000101.1:0-2297 GCA_964596505.1 uncultured Candidatus Saccharibacteria bacterium
TACCGTGAAGTAGGGGCACATGCCCGCTCCAGAGCTAGCATAAGATGAGCAGCTTTCTGCGTACAATTATAGCACAACGTACTACTTAAGTCAATCGATACCCCCGCAAGGCAAAACCGCTCAACAGAGCGGTTTTGGTAAGGTCTGAAGCCCTCCAGCTTAGAGCGTCTCTATGAGGAGCATATTGGTCTCCGACCCTTTGCCGAACGGCAAGGACGAAGCCATGGCTACCTTGTCCCCTTTCTTGGCGATCTTGTTCTTGAGGAAATGGTCGCGGACGATCTTGGCGACCTGGTTGAAGTCGTCGGTGCGCTCGACGAGGACCGGCGTCGTGCCCCACGAGAGGATCGACTGCCTAAAGGCGACTTCGTTCGGCGTAAAGACGAAGATGGGCTGCATCGGCTTGTGGCGGGATATGGAGCGCGCCGTCTTGCCGCTCATGGTGAAGGCTGCGAGGAATTTGGCGCCGACGCGATCGGCGTTACGCACCGCGGACGCGGTGATCGACTCGGCGGACGTCTGAATCGTGCCTTTCGGGATATCGAGGAGCTGTTCGGACATCATGCCGGCCTCTACCTGGAGCGCCACGCGAGACATGACTTCGACCGCCTGGACCGGAAAGTCGCCGAGCGTCGTCTCTTCGGAGAGCATGACCGCATCAGTGCCGTCGATGATGGCGTTGGCGATGTCGGAAACCTCGGCGCGGGTCGGAACCGGAGCCTTGATCATCGATTCGAGCATCTGGGTAGCGGTGATGACCGGCAAGCCGCGCTCGTTGCACTTCCTGATGAGCATCTTCTGGGCGGCAGGCACCTTCTCGGCAGGTATCTCGATGGCGAGGTCGCCACGGGCTACCATGACGCCGTCGACGAGAGAAAGTATCTGGTCGATATGGGCCAAGGCCTGAGGCGTCTCGATCTTGGCGATGATCCGGGCCTTAGATTTTCGCGCATCGAGGATGGCGCGGAGCTCGATGATGTCCTCGGGCCTGCGGACGAAGGAGAGGGCGACGAAGTCGACCTTGTTCATGATGCCGAATTCGAGATCGGCGCGGTCTTTCTCCGTGAGAGACGATATGGTCAAGTCGGAATCAGGAAGGTTCACTCCCCTCTTGCCTTTGATCTCGCCGCCGACGAGAATGCGACAGATAACGTTCGAGCCTTTGACGTCGAGGACTTCGAGCTTCTTCCTGCCGTCGTGGAGAAAGACGATGTGGCCCTTCTTCACCTCCTTGGCGAAGTTCGGATAGTTGATCGAGACGCGCGTCTCGTCGCCCTCGATCTTGTCGGTCGTGAGGGTGAATTTAGCGCCTTCCTTGAGCGTCACCGATTCGGTCTTGAACATGCCGATGCGGATCTTTGGGCCGCCGAGGTCCTGGAGCGTCGCCGCAGGGATGCCTGTCTTAGCGACGGCTTTCTTCAGGTTATTGACGCGGCCCTGATGCTCATTGAAATCGCCGTGCGAGAAGTTGAGGCGCATGACGTTCATACCGGCCTTAAGGAGCGCTTCGAGCTTGGCTTCGGATTCCGTGGCAGGGCCGATGGTGCAGACGATCTTTGTTTTTTTGTTCAAGAGATTGCTATGGGTATTACTTTTAAGGAGCTCTATCATACAGAAATCTCGCCGATTCTCAAAGTATTCCACTACAAAAACGAGTGAAGGCAATGCGACGCGATCAGTATCGGTATTGATTCTCTTCCCCGAGAGCATCCCTCATCATCCTGCAGATATCATCGAACCTTTGCGAGAGCGCCCGTTTGAAGTATGCCGCCTCGCCGCCCGCCTCTCTCATCTTGTCGAACGTCTCGAGAGCGGCCATCGTTTTCTTGTAATCGCTCGAACCGGGTTGCAAGGAATTAAGCGAGTTTTCAAGAAAAGCAGCCTTCTTCTCTATCGCCCCGAGCGATTTGCGGCCGTCTACATAGCCTGCCTGCTCGATGAGCCGGTCGATGACATCGGAACTGATATCTGATCGAAAACGGCGGAATATCGTCGACATCCTCTCGTGGTCGCGGATCACGACTTTCCCGTCCTTGATCTCCACGAGATTCGCATATGCCTCGTTCACGGGTCGACCTTCGAATTGAGGATTCTTCAGTGATTCCGCGAACTCTTCTACGGTGAACTTCTCCGAGAAACCCTTGTATCCTCCGCGGGCGCGCGAATTCAGGCATGCCCCGTGGTCGATGAAATGCACGCTCCCGTTCTCTCCGAACATGAGATTCCAAGGCGTTCTATCGTATTGACCGAGAAGCATGTCGGCTAATAGCCCCTGTTGGATATCTTCGCTGTTCTGA
>CAZQUF010000102.1:0-2233 GCA_964596505.1 uncultured Candidatus Saccharibacteria bacterium
GAGGAAAAGGAGCTTTGGAAGCTCGCGCGGCTCGCCGTGGACAAAGGCATCTCGTGGACTGAGGCTCTCGGCTCGATCGCCGATACAAAGATGGCGGCGATCGGGGGATTTCTCGGCGAGCTCGCCTCGCGGTCGGCGAGCTCTACCGTGGAATTCATCCTCGACAACCTCATCGGCACTCTTTCGATCGCGATAGACGAAGAAGGCGGCTTCGACCGGCCGAAACTCCTATCGTTCAAAAGCCCCTTTCGCGGCTATTACTGGAGCGACGAGCGGCTCGTCGATCACAAAGCCGAGTACCTCTCGTTCCTTTCGAGCCTGCGCATATTCATCGAAGCGTTACGAGAATATAAATCCGGCGCGCCGCTTTCGCTCGCCGACCTCGTCGAATTCGTCGATATCCGCGAGAAGAACAGATTGCCGCTTCTCGATAACTCTCCTTTCGTCCAGGCGCAAAACGCCGTAACGCTCGTTACTGCCCATAAGGCTAAGGGCCAGGAGTTTCCCTATGTATTCATACTTTCGTGCCAAGACGACGTCTGGGCCGAGTCGTCGTCGCGCAATAAGCTGCCGTTTCCGGCGGATCTTCCCATAACCCCGTCGGAGGACGCCGTGAGCGACTTTGCCCGCATATTCTTTGTCGCCGTCACCCGCGCGCGCCATTCGCTCTACTTCACCGGCTACGCGCGCGATATGGCGGGGAAGGAATCTCTGCCTGTGCGCTTTATCAATACGTCGAAAGACGACCAGGCCGGAGTCCTCGGCATCATTCAGGATGTTACCCCCAAAGCGCGGAATGACATCGAAACTCTCGAATTGGCGCAGAGATCGGCGCTCGTCATCCCGCGGGTCGCCGACGAGCGCGCTCTCTTCGAACCGCTCCTCGAAAAGTACCAGATGTCGGTCACTCATCTCGCCAATTTCCTCGATATAGAAAAAGGCGGCCCGCGCTATTTCTTCGAACAGAATATGTTGCGCTTCCCGCAGGCCAAGACGCCGTCGCTCTCGTTCGGTACGGCTATCCATGAGACCTTAAGGCGCGTCCAGACGCATCTCAAGAGAGAAGGAAGCCTACCCGATATGCCGACCGTCCTCGTCTGGTTCGACGCGCTCATGGGTCGCGAGCGCCTCGCGCCGGCCGATGAAAAGCATTATGCATCGAAAGGCCATTCCATTCTCGCCTCATATATCGCCGAACGAGGGCAGTCCATGGCCCCCGCGGACGATGCCGAAGTCAGCTTCAAGCACGAAGGCGTGGTCGTACGCGGCGCCCGGCTCGACGGCAAGATCGACAAGGTCTCGTACGTCGATGGCGGTCTCGTCCTCACCGATTACAAGACGGGCGGCACGGTCGACGATTGGGAGACCGCCGACGCTCGCGACGCCCTCAAGGTCAAGAAATACAAGCGCCAGCTCCTGTTCTATAAGCTTCTCGTCGAAGGTTCTGCGCGATTCAAAGGCATTAAGGCGCTCCGCGGCCGTATCGATTTCATCGAGCCGGACGGCGGAAAGCTCGTATCTCTCGAGTGCGACCTGGATCCCGCCGAGGCGGAACGGCTCGGGCTCCTCGCTGCGGCAGTATACAAAAAGATACTGGCGCTCGACTTTCCCGATATATCTTCGTATAGTCCCGACAAAAAGGGCATGGAGCGGTTCGAATCCGACCTTATCGCGGGGACGATCTGACTATGAATTCTTGAGGACCGTATCGATGATGTTCTTCATGTCCGCGAACGGCAGCGCGCCCTGAGTGATAGGGATCTTCTGTCCCGCGGCGAAGATGACGCTGAACGGCGTGCCTTCGGCTCCGGCCGCGACGACGTCCGAGCGGTCTTTATTTATCTTGTCCGTGTATTTTGCGGCTGAGAGGCAGGCGTTGAATTTTGTCGGATCGAGGCCTTCCTTGACCGCGATCTGAGGCAGGACTGCAGGGTCGAGACTGTCGTTCGAATTCGTCTCGCTAAAGACCTCGTCCGTGTATTTCCAGAAAGTATCGTTGCCTCCGAGTTCAGCGGCGCACTCGATTGCATTGCCTTCGTTCACCGACTTGGTATGGACAGGGAAGTGGCGGAAGACCCATGCGACCTGGCCGTTATAGGATTCGACGACTTGGTGGAGCGTATCCTGGAACTGCTTGCAGAACGGGCATTCGGTATCGGAATACTCCACGATGACGACTTTTGCCTTCGGATTGCCGAGAATATGGTCGGTCGGCTGGATAGGGGCGATGCTC
>CAZQUF010000103.1:0-2222 GCA_964596505.1 uncultured Candidatus Saccharibacteria bacterium
TTTCTCTTGACGATGAATATATGGGCATTACTATGTCTGTTGTTCTTGGTGGTAAATCTTGAAACATAAACTCGCCCCTCAGAGGGGCGATTTTATGTCACGTCTTACTTCGTCACCCGCTCTCGGTATTCGCCTGTCTCGGTATTGATGCGGATGATGTCGCCCTCATTCACGAAGAGGGGGGCGGTGACCATGGCGCCAGTCTCGACTTTCACGAGCTTGTTGCCGCCGCGCGCGGTGTCGCCTTTGACGCCGGGAGGGGCTTCGACTACCTTGAGGTCGACGGTCGCATCGAGCTTCACGCCGAATATCACGCCTTCGTCGGAATCAGACTCGCCGTCGACGAAAGCCTTGGTATCGTAGACGGTGTTCGGCTTGAGGAACTTCGCCTGGATGCCGAGGACCTCTTCTGGGATCTTGAAGCGCTTGGCAAGATTGTCCACGTCACAGAACCAGAATTCGCCTTTGTTGGTGAAGAGGTATTTTGCTTCCTTAGTAGCGATTTCGGCTTCAGGGACCTTGTCGGACGCATGGAACGTGGCCTCGACGAAGCGGCCGTTCAAGAGATTCTTGATCTTGGTCTTGTTCTGAGGCTTCCTCTGCTGCATGCGGAAGATGTGATTCTCGATGACCTCATAGGGCTCGCCTTCGAAGACGATGTATTTTCGCGCGGTTATTTCGTTGTATTCCAAGAGTGCCATCGGATTTGAACTTAATGTAAGGCTAAATAATGAGAATACCAGTCTATCTCAAATGGTTAGATATGTCCATATAGAGCCATTTTTGAGAATGTCTACCCTTGAGAAGGCGCTCGCCTTGCAGAAGAATTGAAATCGAAAGACGGGCATGGTATGGTGTCCGAAGAAGGAGACTTTTTTTCATGGAAACCAAGAACGAGCCGCGGCGGATCGTTCCTCCGCGTCTGCCGCCCGTCGCAAACTGCCAGAATGACAGAGGCGGCGGCGCCAAATGTCCGCATTGCTGGATCATGGTCGAGGAAGGGAAACTCATGCTCCATATCTACGTGGTGCACGAATTACTCGGGCTTTAATCAAAATCCGCAATCGCGGATTTTTTTATAAGGCATTTCCCTAACAGATCGCGAGTTTGAGATATCCACAGCGAAAATGGAATCTTCATCATTTCTTCATGATCGATCTTCTATGATTGCTTCAGACGCTCTTTCAAAAAAGATGAAGCAACCAAGTGCAGAAAAGCCGCCCCTCCAGGGCGGCTTTTCTGTTTAGAAATAAAAAACGGCGTCGTTTATTCGGCGCCATGATTGAAGGGAGAGGGTCAGGTCGTAAGTCTTACGCAATGCTCGAGCCATGTTTCGTTCTCGACGAGCGCATCGCCGTAATCTCTCCGCCAAAGGTCGATGACTTTCTCGCTATAGCCATACGAGGGCGTTGGCGTTGAGATGGAAATACATCCGCTAATCGCGAGGCCATCTATGCTTTCGATTATTTCGAGGGAGATAGGGAATTGCCCGTTCCAGTCCCACCGAAGATTTTTGATCGCATTGGGACATTCCTGCCCGTGCTCTGTCCAGAAAGCGCGCAATATCCTACACTAGCTCTGTGCGCTCGGTATGGCGATGTTCTTATCGTGCATCTTCACTAAAAGCATAGCGATGAAATCTGACAACGAAATGTTCATAGAGAAGGGTCCTTTCTATTCGTTATTCTACATAAAAGCTCTTGGAATGAAAGGGGACGTAAAAAAACCGGCTGTGGCCGGTTTTTTTACCTTTCTCTATATCTCCTTCAGCTTCGTCCTGATCTTCTTCAAGATCTCGGCTGTGATCTTCGTGTTCTCTTTGAGGAATTGCCTCGTCGCGTCATAGCCGCGGCCGAGAGGGATCTTTTCACCGATAGGCTTGCCTTCGGCGTCGAGAGGGGAGTAGGAATATGAAGCGCCGGACTTCGAGATAATCCCCATATTCTCGCCGAGAGCGATGATCTCGCCTTCGCGCGATATGCCCTCGTTATACATGAGGTCGAACTCGGTCTGCTTGAACGGCGCGGCGACTTTGTTCTTGACGACTTTGACGCGCACGCGGCCGCCGACGACCTCCTCGCCCTTCTTTATCTGCGCTATGCGGCGGATGTCCATGCGGACAGACGTGTAGAACTTCAGAGCCTTGCCGCCCGGCGTAGTCTCGGGATTGCCGAACATGACGCCGATCTGCATGCGGATCTGGTTTATGAATATGACCACGG
>CAZQUF010000104.1:0-2174 GCA_964596505.1 uncultured Candidatus Saccharibacteria bacterium
AAGGAGAAATTCTTCGACGAATTCCGGACATATGTCGAAAAAGTCAAAGAAAATCTCGTCAAAGCCTCGGAAAAGACGGGGGCGCTCGTCTCGCAGGTCCAGGTATTGAACGAATTGAACAATACGGTCTATACGCCTATCGCCGCCGAGGACTTGCCGCGGCTCTGCGCCATAACCCGCGAGGTTTTGCATGGCTATAATCCCGACATCGAGCTCATGGGCAGCATCTTCGCCGGCAATCTTCCCGGGGCGATCAAGGCAGCGACCTTCGGCAAGCTGGACTTCGGCATCCCCGTCGAGGAGTATCTCGAAAAGTTCAAAGACGCCTTGGATGCATTCGACTCTATCGCTGTCGACTACTATCCCGGCATGTGGCACGTGCCTCTCGGCGAAGCCCGCGAGAACAAGCGCGAGATATTCAAACAGCTCGGTCTTTTGCGCAGGACCATGGAGACTATCGCCGGCTGGGGCAAGAGATACGAGCTCGGCGAGGTCGGCATCCAGACGAACATTCCCCTCATGACCGACACGCATAACCAGGATCGACAGAGATATTTCTACGACGTCTTCTTCAAAGAATTCCGGAGCATGCTCCTCGATTTTCAGGAGAAGGGGATAGCGCTTCCCGAGCGCGTCGGCCTCTACGAGGCCATGGACGAGCCGCCGAAGACCGTGCTCGGCAAGATACTTCGAAGACTGACGCCGTTCCCCGAGAATGATATGGGCATGAGAAAGAGCGGCCTATCCCGAAAAGAAGTCCTCAAAGGCAATCGGCACGAAAGCGATGAGACGAAACGAGGTCCTTCGCAGCTGAGCAAGATTATAAGATACGTAAATAGATAAGAAGATTTCTAGGCAAGAAAAAAGCGCGCAGATAGATCCTGCGCGCGTGCTATGTTTACAATTCTCGCTTCTTAACCTCGACGCCGTCTTTAGACTCGACGATCTCGTAGAGGGAGAGGTCGAGTTTCTGGAGCTCGATGGTCTCTTTCCATGTTGCCGGTTCGCGGCGCGAAGGTGCAGAAATGTGGAGTCTGCCCTCGACGGTGTCGATCCACATTGTCCCGCCGTCACGGAGCATGTCGATGCCGTCTTTCTTGATCTTAACGTTCCGCAGCTTCGCTCCGCGGCCGATGAAGAGTTTGTATTCTTCGTACTCATCGTGGAACCGGTCGCTGCTCACGTATACGTAGCCGCCGTCGGGGATGAGGAAGAGGTGCTTGGATTCGCGGATCCTCGGCAGCCTCACGATGGCGACCTTCGACGGGCGGCGGACCTTCTTGTAGGTCTTTCCGTTTACCTTGAGAGCGTCGTCCTTCCGCCGAATCTTACCCTTCAGGTTGTGGTGTGGATCTTCGAACGAAAATTCGTGGTCGTCCTCGGACCCGCTTTGTCCAGATCCTTCGACCTCGAAGAACTTTTTGCCGTCGGCGCTGAAGAAGATCGAATCTCCCCAGCTATTTGTATAGAGCACGCAGCTTCCGTCAGCGGCCCTGAAAAACAGCGCTTCTTTTGATAGTTTCACGTATCTGTCCTTTCTTTGTATGTGCTTGATATCCCTGTCGGCGCAAGACGTTCGCCTGCGCTCTGATTTCCTCTCTGCATTTAATACGAGTCTTTTCGGTAAGTCAATTGCTTACGCCTCCGCCCGCCCATACATGAGCTTGAGCTTCTCGAGCCCTCGATGCAACTGGACGGCGATAGCGTTCTTCGACTGGCCGGTGATGAGCGACATCTCGCTCAGAGAAAGGTCCTGCATATAGCGCATGCGCATGACTTTTTTGTACGTTTCGGGCAAGCGGTGGATCAGGAGAAGCGCGGCTTTGCCGTCGATGGTATCGAAGTAGCGGTTTGAATGGCTTATGCCGGCAGAGGCGTCCTCGCTCGGCTCGAAGCCTTTATCGACGAGAACGTCGAGCGACGTGGCCCTATGCTTGCGCTTGCGATACTCGTCGACGATGAGGTTGTTGAGGATGTGATAGAGGAAAGCCTTCATGACGTCGATCTTTCCGCCGCGCACGAGATAGCTCCATGTTTTCATGAAGGTATCTTGGACGAGATCTTCGCCCAGAGCATGGTCCTGGGTCTTGAAGAACGCCCGGAGATTCAGGCCCTTTTCGAAGTCGCGGTGAGCCATGATTAATATGAGCCGCCGATCGATTTCTTGCTTTGGG
>CAZQUF010000105.1:0-2173 GCA_964596505.1 uncultured Candidatus Saccharibacteria bacterium
TTTTCATACAGAAATCATATCAGAGAATATTAAAAGCTAACTTTGATCTGCCACATTGAATGTCCCCTGCACGAGATTGGCTTCAAAGAGTTGAAACCAGCCTCGTGCAGGGAAACTGTGGCATTATTGCCCTCCACGATCTTCGCTCACTCCGCCAATCTACATCGGGGCGGGAAGCGAAGAGACCTAAATCGAGATGTCGGTCCGCGCTCAACTCTACTGGAGCGCAAAAGCCAGGAAATACTGGACCGACTGTCAGTCTCGTGAACGGAAGCTTGCGACAAGAACGCACTAGCTGCGCCCGCCGCCATGCCGAAGATCACTTGATCGACGGCTTTTCCTCGCGGCACCATCGGCGACGTATTACGCGACGCCCGTCACAAAGGCCCAATGCTAGTTCCTGTAATCTAGTAACGGTCCTGTCGATAGCAGCCACAACTGGCCCACCTGAAATACGGTGAGCCTTTTCTTTTCCCCACAATTCACAGCTTGTGCCCTTTTGACCATATTTCGACCGAGCGCGCGCGAGGGTGTAGAATGTCTCTAACACTATGCAGCGCAAAGGCGATCACATCCGCATCCCGCCCCAGTCGATCGAGGCCGAGCAGGCTCTCCTCGGCAGCGTCTGTCTGCGCCCGGAAGCGATCCACGAGGTCACCGACATCATCCGCGACGAGGATTTCTATTCCGACAAGCATCGCGTCATCTGGCGCGCCATGACCGAGCTCATGGCCAAGGGCGAGCCGATCGACATCCTTTCCCTCTCGTCGAAGCTCAAGGACCGCGGCGAGCTCGACCGCGTCGGCGGAGCGTCATATCTTTCAGAGCTCGTCCAGCTCGTGCCGTCGGCGTCGAACGTCCGCCACTATGCGTCGATCGTCCAAAAGAAAAGCATGATGCGCCGCATGATCGAAGCCGGCGAGCATATCAGCCACATCAGCTTCGAGGAACAAGGCGAGCTCGAAGAGATCATAGACAATGCCGAGAAGAGTCTCTTCGATGTGACCAACTCCGTCGGGACCCACAAGTTCGTCGAGCTCAAAGACACCCTCGGCGAGGCATGGGAGCGCCTCGAACGCCTTCACGGATCGGCAGACGAGCTCCGCGGCGTACCGACCGGATTCAAGTCGCTCGACAATAAATTGTCCGGCTTTCAGAAATCTGACCTCATCATCCTCGCCGCCCGCCCTTCGATGGGTAAGACATCGCTCGCACTCGACATCGCACGCAAGGCTGCTGTCGAGCATAACATCCCGGTCGCCATATTCTCTCTCGAAATGAGCTCGCAGCAGCTCGTCGACCGCATGCTCGCCGCAGAGGCGCGGGTCGATGCCTGGAAGCTCCGCACCGGTAAGAACCTTTCTATAGACCACGATTTCACTCGCATCCGCGACGCCATGGGCAAGCTCGCCAAAGCCCCAATTTACATAGACGATCAGCCTGGAAATAATATCCTAAAGATGCGCGCCATCGCGCGACGCCTCAAGGCCGAGAAAGGCATCGGCCTTATCATCGTCGACTATCTCCAGCTCATGACGCCGGTGCAGAACGTCAAGAATGACAATCTCGTCCAGCAAATAACCGAGATCTCCCGCTCGCTGAAAAACCTTGCCCGCGATCTCGACGTGCCGGTCATCGCCTTGTCCCAATTGAACCGCGCCGTCGAGTCCCGCGGCGGCAAACCGCGCCTCTCCGACCTTCGCGATTCCGGCTCCATCGAGCAAGACGCGGACGTCGTCATGTTCATTCACCGCGAGAAAGACGAATCCGGCGAAAGCGCCCGCGCTCGCGAGACTACTATTTTGATCGAAAAGCACCGCAACGGCCCTACCGGCGAAGTCCAGCTCATATTCGATGCCGACAAATCGACGTTCCTTTCTGTCGAGAAAGCGGATTTCGGAGATTTTGTGAGAGCAGACGATGGGTCGTTCTAGGTTACGCATATGAAAAATACGCAAACGGACAAACCAGACTTAGTAATAGAAAAACTGAAGATTTGGGTTCATGGACGACAATTCCCAGATGCTTCTGATTACTGGGATGCGAATTGGCTCAATGTTACGGCTCGATATGATTCAGCTGGGTCATTTGTCGAAGTATCCGGTCACATCATTCGCATCTCTGAAGTAGCAAGTCTTCTTGAGAACTCTGAAAAAGCCTTGCAGGGTCTTGT
>CAZQUF010000106.1:0-2143 GCA_964596505.1 uncultured Candidatus Saccharibacteria bacterium
GTGCCACATACTCGCTAGACGTGTGTAAAAATCTAGGCTTTTCTTGAAGTCCTGTACCTTTAGTTCAGGTATGAGTTTAGGTGCTTGCATATGGATATTATGACTTAGAAGCAATTCAAAAGAAACGACCCGTCTTGAGCGATATAAACTAATCTCAACTTGGTTGCCGGCCTTGGAATCGAACCAAAATTTAGAGCTCCAAAGGCTCCCGTCCTACCATTAGACGAGCCGGCACTATTCGATTGTACCGACATACTGACTGCCTCATACCGTACACTAATTCGCCTCCGCGAACAAACCCTTCTCTTTCGGACCGCCCGCGCCCTGGTCTCCCCCGACGATGTCGAGGACGGCGAGCTCGAGGGGCAGCTCGCGGATCGGCGAGACGCCGAGGTGGTCGTAAGCGCGGAGAAGCGCCCGGAGGAGATTGGAATCGATGACGGCGCCGGCCTTCCCCGCCTCGCCGACGAACGCGGACTTGATGAACGCCTTATCCTCCTCGGATGCTTGGTCGAGAGCGCCGGCCGCGCCCATCTTGTGGAGAAGGGCAAGTCGGACGAGAGAGAGCGAGAGCTCGAGGAAAAGCTTTGAATCGAAGGACTTCTCTTTAGCTGCGGCCAGGGCGGCGAACGCGGCGGGGCCGTCTTTGCGCGTCAGTGCGCCGACGAAGTCGCGGACGAGGCCTGATCTCGGCGCGCCGGTGGCTTCTTCGACGTCGGAGCGGGAGATCTTCGCGCCGCCTTTAGCGCCCTTCGAGTCTTTTGATCCCTTTTCGCCCAACCCGGCGATGACGCGCTCGAGTATCCCGTGCGCGTCGCGGAACGAGCCGTCACCGACGAGCGCCACGAGCTCGGCTGCGGCAGGCTCGATAGCGAATCCTTCCTTAGCGGCGATTGCCGTGACGACGCCTTTCAACGTCTCCGTCGACGGCCTTTTGAATTCGAAGACCTGGCAGCGCGAGACGATGGTCTCGGGCAATTTATGGATCTCGGTCGTAGCGAGGATGAAGACCACGTGCTTCGGCGGCTCCTCGAGCGTCTTCAAGAGCGCGTTGAAGGCTTCCTTGGTCAGCATGTGGACCTCATCGATGATATAGACTTTGAATTTCGATTCGAAGGGCAGGACAGCGACGGCGTCGCGCAGGGCGCGGATGTCGTCGATGCCGCGGTTCGACGCCGCGTCGATCTCGTAGATGTCGTTCGGCGTCGTGCCGATCTCGCGGGCGAAGATGCGGGCGATCGAAGTCTTGCCTATGCCGCGCGACCCGGCGAAGAGGTACGCGTGCGCGATCGCCTCGTTGGCGATGGCGCCCTTGAGGGCTTTGACCACCGTATCCTGGCCAATGACGTCATCGAACGTCTGCGGTCGGTATTTCCTGTAGAGCACTTCGTGAGCGACGGCTTTTGTCATGGCTCAAGTATAGCAGCTTCGCTCCTTATTTCCATAAAAAAGCGGGCGGGAGTTGCAGCTCCCGCCCGCGATGCGTATGAAACCCAACACCATCGCCGCAACGAAGATCAAGAATGAACAGAGGGAGGGCGACCAAGCGCATAGCGGGGAAACGTTCCCCCAGAACGGCCGCTATGCGTACTCCTGAGCTGCCGCCCTCCCTTGCCCGGACGCGCTATGAGCGCTATGCCGGAAGCGTTCACATCCTACACCCACGCGTCGGATGCGGCAAGCGTTACGTATTTTTTGCGCGCGATCGGCGGCCCGGGTCGAGCATAACGAGATGCGCTCCCCGAAAGACGCTTCGCAGCAAGACGACCTTGCCCTTCCTCCGATTTTTGGCTACGGCGAAGGGATCGGACGTGAGGGCTACCTCCCGCCGGAAGTATTCCTGCGGAGGGACACCCAGATTCCCGGCATAGAGCGCGAACTGGAAGCCCGCGTCGGTCATCCGCACGATCTTGTCGCGAACGGGGACCGGGATCCTGCGAAGGTTCCGGGTTATCGGTTTGCCTTGCCTGTCGAGACAGGCTTTCGCCGGGCAATCTTCTATCGACGAATCGTTCGTCTGAAGCTCGGCGAGCCAAGCGTCGAGGTTCTGGTCTCCGAGATTTTCGATGTAATAGATCTTCATTCGAAGTACGGCAGATCAAAGTTAGCTTTTAATATTCTCTGATATGATTTCTGTATGAAA
>CAZQUF010000107.1:0-2076 GCA_964596505.1 uncultured Candidatus Saccharibacteria bacterium
AAAACGCCGTCGCGGTATTCGTCGCTCTCGATACCCACAGCAAACTTTATAGATGAGATATACTTAAGAAGCATGGATTCGATCTCAGCTCTCAAAGATTTCCTAAAGATAAATTTCAAAGGCGACATCGACGACTCTGCCGCCGCTCTCACGACCGTGAGCCACGACGCGAGCCTCCTCGAGGTGCGCCCGAAGATCGTGCTCTTTCCGAAAGATGCCAATGACATCAAGGCTGTCGTGAGTTACGTTCGAGTCAACAAAGCGGCGCATCCCGATCTCTCTGTCACCGTCCGCTCGGCGGGCACCGATATGTCCGGCGGGCCGCTTAACGATTCTGTCATCCTCGACGTGACGCGATTCATGCACGGCATATTGAATCTGTCGAAAAAGACCGATGCTGCGGGCGCGACCGTCGGCGGGGAAACGACAGTCCTGCCTGGCACGTTCTATCGCGATTTCGAGCCCGAGGCCGCGAAGCTCGGTCTCCTCCTGCCGTGCTATACGGCCTCGAAAAATCTCAATACCCTTGGCGGCATGGTCGGAAACAATTCGGCGGGGGAGAAGACCTTGCGTTACGGCAAGATGGAGAATTTCATCATGAGCCTCAAGGTCATCCTCGAAGACGGCAATGAATACGTTGTGAAGCCTCTCGACAGCGAAGGGCTCAAGCAAAAGCTTTCACAAGACGATTATGAAGGCGCTCTCTATCGGAAGATCTGGGATATCGTGTCGCAGAACAAAGACCTGCTCGCCTTCGCCAAGCCGAAAGTCTCCAAGAACTCCGCCGGCTACTATCTCTGGAACGTCTGGGACGGCACGACGTTCGACCTGACCCGTCTCATCGTCGGGTCCCAGGGTACGCTCGGTATCGTTACCGAGGCTACGATCAGGCTCGTGCCCATAAAGCCGCTCTCCAAGCTTTTCGTTATATTCATGCCGTCGCTCGACAGGCTCGGCGATATCGTCAAAGACGTCGTCGCATTCCAACCGGAGAGCTTCGAATCGTACGACGATAGCACTATGGCCCTCGCGGTGAAGTTCATGCCCGATATGATCCGCACCATGCATCTCCATAATTTCGCCCGGCTTCTCTGGAGCTTCCGGCCCGAAGCATGGATGGCGCTCTCTGGCGGCTTTCCAAAGCTCGTCCTTCTCGTAGAGTTTTCCGGTACGACCGACGCCGAGATCGAGGGCCGCATATCGGCCCTCGAGGAAAAGATACGACACTATGGCTTCAAGATGCGCCGCGCCAAGAACGAGTTCGATTCGGAGAAGTACTGGACGATCCGTCGCGAGAGCTTCAACCTCCTTCGCAAACACTCGAAAGGCCGCCGCACGGCGCCCTTTATCGACGACATCATCGTACCGCCCGTGACCATGCCCGAGTTCCTGCCGAAGCTCCGCGCTATCCTCGACGAATATAAGCTTGTCTACACCATCGCAGGCCACGCAGGCGACGGTAATTTCCACATAATCCCTCTCATGGATATGCACGACCAGTCGAATGTAAAGGCGATAGATGAAGTCTCCGACAAGGTATACGACCTCGTAATCGCCTATGGTGGCTCTATCACAGCCGAGCATAACGACGGCATCATCCGCACGCCGTATCTCGTCAAGCAGTTCGGTCCCGAAGTGGTCGCGCTCTTTCAGAAAGCTAAAGATGCCTTCGATCCCAAGGATATATTCAATCCCGGCAAGAAAGTCGGCGGCACCAAGGCCTACATGATGTCGCACCTCGCCAAGGAGTGATATACTAGAGGCATAGAGATATAGGTAATCGATACACAATTATGTCAGTACAATTCGAAGAAAATGATTTCAATAGGCGAGATTTTAACGCCGAAAGCACGCCAAAATTCGCGGGCTGGCTCATCTCGCACGGCGTAGCCAAGGACGTCTCCTCGGCCAACAAGGTCCTGGTCATCGGAGCGATCGTCTGCATCGCTCTCGCTCTATTTATTGCGTTCAGGTAGTAATAGGCAGAGGTCCTAAATACGTCCTTCGAGGAGACTCTCGGAGCGCGACGGCGCGAGAGTGAGCGCCCGGGCCAGCAGGCCCGGGACGCGTTCTCCG
>CAZQUF010000108.1:0-2022 GCA_964596505.1 uncultured Candidatus Saccharibacteria bacterium
CAGTAATGCATCCGCGAGCATATATAAAGAGAATTCGGTAGGGGCCTGCGCGGCATCTTCCAAAAAAGATGATGTCGCTATCAATAGAGCTCGATCTTCGAAAATCATCCGACGGCGTCCTGTATTGCTATCACGGAACCCTGTTCCAGTATTTCTTCATGCTCCGGTTTCCGATGCGGTTCTCGCGCATACGACAAAGATATGGCGTCGATCGGCTCTCTGACATTCTCGATACGATACCTGAAAGAAAATCGATTTTTCTCGATATGAAAGACATGGCGATAACTCGGGACGATGTGCTGGACGCCTTCCGTGCTAAAAAGTTCAAGGAAGTCATCATCGGCAATCGGTCGGTACGTTTCTTGCGTCGATTCGACCCTTTGCCGCCCCTGTTTTCGAAGATTCTCAATGGCAATATCCTCTGCGGCTTTTATGATCTCGAAAAGCTCGCAGCGAAGGGCTTTCGCTATTATGAACCGGTTTTCCCTTTTCAAACGGACATGGATACGGTCGCACGCGCACGCGCTCTCGGATTGGAGTGTTGGATGTCGGGGATTCTTTTTAGCAAGGAAAGCTATTGGAGAAAGATACGCGCGAGCGGCATTACGCATGTCTCAAGCGACTTCATCTAGATCAGACAGACGGTAGATACGGTCGCCCGTCTCAAAGCCCGTATTCCACGGCCTATCGAAGACGATCCCTCGGATGCCGTGCTCTTTGCAGGGTCTGATATTCTGCAGTCCGTCGTCGATATGCAGAAGGGTTTTTTGAAAGGCGTGCACGTACCCGTCATTCGGAATATCTGCTCTCTCCTCGAGAGAGTCAGATACGACGCATACGTCGAAGCGGTCTTCCATGCGGGCAAGGGAACATTATGGGACAAAGAGACAGGCTGGACATTTCCCGCCGAGCCGACTCTCCCCGATATAGAAAAGATCCTCGCCGCTAAGAATCCTCTCAGGATCACCAAGACCGTCCAGTCGGTTTTCCACGGCAATAAAGACTTGGTCGCTTTTCTCCATGAAAAGCATATAAAAGAAGTCCATATCGTCGGCGTCGATACCAATGATTGCGTATTCGCTACCGCGCTGGATTCCTTCGGCGCAGGATTCTATACCTACGTTATCGAGGAGTGCACCGCTTCGAGCTCCGGCGAAACGATACGCGCCGAGGCGATAGACTTACTAAGGAATATCGATATCACCAACCATTCCAAGCTCATCGCCGAGAAGGAGCTCGTCGCTCTCGATTGATAAGCTTGTCTCTCTCGGGCCTTTCCAGAGAGCGAGCCCGAGGATAGCGGTCCCGATCGCCAAAGCTATGAAGACCGGCTCTGTTCCTAAGGCGTCGACGGCAAAGCCGAGGCCTATGGCGCCGGTGAACTTGCCGACTTCCTTGAGCCCTTCGAATACCGAGCCCACGCGACCGTAGCGCTCTGGTTCCGTCATCGAGGTGATGAGGTTCTCTACGCAGAGTCCGAGAAGCACCAGGATCGTTTCTATGACAAGCACGCCGACGAGAATGAAAGGAAAGGAATGGATCATCGCGAACGACCCGATCATGACCGCGATCGCGAGCATTCCGATAGGAAGGAGCGCTCTATGCCACCTATCGGCCATCCTGCCGAAAGGAGATGAGAATATCTGGGGCAGGTTAGCGAGGAGGTAGAGGAGGGTTATCTCCTGATAGTTTGCTCCGTGGACGAAGGCATATATCGGTATGAGCACCGTGCAGAAAGAAAAGAGCGCCCAGAAAACGAATTCGAGGAAAGCGAGGAGCCGCAGCCCGCTCTCCTTGCTCGTCGCGTCGCGCCAGACGCTCGCATACTCTCTGAATGAATAGCGGGCCATCTCGTCCTTCTTGACGGCTCGAGGCTTGTCCTTCTTGAGGAATGCAATGAATAGGAGGAGCGTTACGAGATTCGTCGGAACGACCCAAAAGAATATCGACGCAAAAGAGGCATGATCCGCTATGAGGAGCGTGATGCACGCGCCGAGTAGGGTGCCCGAGTAAAGGAATGTA
>CAZQUF010000109.1:0-2001 GCA_964596505.1 uncultured Candidatus Saccharibacteria bacterium
CCTCGAATACTGGAAGACGGTCAAGATCAATTACACCGAGCACAATCCGTAGGTGACGATATCGGTCGGCGACGACGAATGGATCGAAGTGGGGAACTGGGTCTACAAGAACTGGGATATCGTCGGCGGCCTCTCGTTCCTGCCGCGCGATAACCATGTCTACCAGCTCGCGCCCTACGAGACGATCACCAAGGAGAAATACGAGGAATTGGCCGCCCGCCTCGCCCATATCGACTACTCCAAGATCATCACCTACGAGAAGGCCGACGAGATCGACGTCAAGAAAGAGCTCGCCTGCGTCGCCGGCGTCTGCGAGATCGCATAATCATCACATCTATCGCCATGCTCATCGTCTTCACAGGGAACGGAAAAGGAAAGACCACGGCGGCGATAGGGCAGGCCTTGCGCGCGGTCGGAAACGGCGCGAACGTCCTCATGGTTCAGTTCATCAAGGGCCCGTGGGAGTCCGGCGAGCACGAGTCTGCCAAGATGCTGGCCTCGCATTTCAAGATCGTCAAGATGGGCAAGGGCTTCGTTAAGACGCCCTGCGACAAGCTGCCGTTCGAAGACCATGTCAAAGCCGCGCACGATGCGCTGGCTTTTTCACTCGAGGAATTGGAGACGGGGAAGTGGAACATCTTGATACTCGACGAGGTCTGGGTCGCTCTGACGCTCGGCTTGCTTTCGGCGCCCGAGATCGCCGCATTCATAGACAAGGCCAAGCCCCTCTGCGAGCACCTCATCATGACCGGCCGCGGCTGCATCAAGGAGTTCATCGACCGCGCCGATCTGGTGACCGAGATGAAAGAGATCAAGCATCCCTTCGCGAGCGGGGTGAAGGCCGCGAGGAATGTGGAGTACTAGTGTCTCAGTTTTCTGTGGTAACATCTGTGCCATGGGAGGCAAGACCATATACAACATATATTGTGACGAGAGCTGTCACCTTTTGAATGACCACAAGAAAGTCTTTGTGATAGGGGCGGTGTGGGTAGAGAAGGAAAAGGCCGCTGATATTTTCGATGACCTACGGAAGCTGAAATCAAAGCACGGGCTCGCACCCGACTTCGAGGCGAAATGGACCAAAGTATCAAAGGCGAAAGAGGTCTATTACTGTGAGGTCGTCAATTATTTTTTTCGAAGCAAAGACCTGCGCTTCCGAGGTGTCGTAGTGCCGGATAAGGGCATCCTAAATCATGCGGCATTCGGGCAAGACCATGATACATGGTATTACAAGATGTTTTATGTGCTTCTGAGCGTGATCGTAAATAGAAATGTCGAAAAGACGGAATACGATCTATATCTCGATATCAAGGATACAAAAGGCAATGCGAAAGTCCTCGAACTCAAGCGTTTGCTCAATATCGCAAGCGCCGAGCAGGACTTTTCTGTAGCCAAAGCGCAACAGATCAGGTCTCACGAGGTCGAGCTTATGCAATTGAGCGATCTGTTCATAGGAGCGCTGTCATATGCTCACCGTGGCCTTCATGGGAACGCAGGGAAGAATAGGGTTATTAAGACTATTGAGAAAAACCTAGGCGAAGGGAGACTATTGAGCTCTTCTCCGAAGGGCGAAGATAAGTTCAACGTTCTCGTATGGAAGCCGAAGCGCTAAATCCGTCTCCGCCCGCTCTTGTGCCCTTTTCGGGCCATACGGACGACTGGGAGCTCTATCAAGAGTCTCTTTTTAAGATATTCCAAGAGACTCTTATAGATGCGCCCTTGAGATTCATGGGCATGCCTGTGCGATTACGACGATTTCCGGAGGAAAAGGGAAAACATTTTACTTTTTGGCACTTGATATCAGAAGGAGAAACGGAAGCCGAGCGGATCCCTGACTTGAGGAGGTGCGAACGTATCAGGTGGACTTCTTGGGTGATAGCGGGTTGTGGGCTGAATCCGGACATCACCTATTGGCAGAGTCGGCGAAAACGGTCCGATAATTTTGTTCTTTGGCTTGAGAAGGCGCAATTCGCGGTCATTCTCGCTCAGAGGAAGGGATAC
>CAZQUF010000110.1:0-1801 GCA_964596505.1 uncultured Candidatus Saccharibacteria bacterium
GCGGAGGCATTACTGAAAAAGCCTCGATGCGCGAGGACGACTTTGCCCCTCAAATCGCTCCCGGCCTCGATGATCATAGATCAAGCAATGCTACCCTCTCGAGGATGAGCTTGAGCGACGACGATCGGTCTTTGAGATAGCGGATGAGAGAGAGGATCTCGCGGATGGAGTCGATCCGAGCAGGAGAGGCGCTCGCGATGCGGCTTTTGCCGTTCGTCGTCGAGAGCTCTCGTACGAGCGCTTGGAGGAAATCTTCCGCCTGAGCCTTGTCTTTGTCCTCGATCATGTCTGCTACATAGTCGATCCTCGCCTTCCGAGAAAGACCGACGAACTTTTTTGCGTCTGATCCGATGGCCTCCCCTGTCAAAGCCGCAGATGAATGCGTAATGACGACCATGCGCGAACGAAGGGTCGGGAGGAGTATGCGTGCCGAGGACGATATGACGAAAAAATGAGCGCCTGGAGTCGGCTCTTCAAAGACCTTGAGGAGCGAATTCTGCGCTTCGCTCGTCATAGCGTCCGCGACGAGGATGAATATCTTTTTATCGCCTATGACGGGCCGCATCGACTGCATATCTTGCAAGGCGCGGCTCTCGTCGATGCCGAAGGACTCATATTCGGCATAATGAACGTCGGGGTTGCCCTGGCGCACGATGCCGAAAGCTTCTGCGAGGAACGCTTCGAGCTCGGCCAAAACGACGGCACCATCGCCTTCTATGAAATATGCATGGTGGAGAGAATCCTTATCGAACATATATAAAGTATACCCCAGGAAAATAAAAAAGCGCCTCCGGTGAAGGAGGCGCAGTTGGCCGGCAGACGCAAGAAGGCGGACAGATTATGATATCGCGACGGTTATACCCGCCCGGAGGGTCTCCAATCAAGAAGGGGCTCTTCTGAGCCTCTACTTCGAAAGGTCCTAGGGGCAGGAACGTCCCGTCTTTTGTGTACATCGCCCCTTTCGAGGCCGTCCTGTTCTGACTCTGCTAGCCAAGGATGTATATTACTCAAGGCGGAAAAGAAGTCAAGGGACTATGAAAAATATTTGACTTCTCTCCCTTTGGAATTATAGTATGACGAAAGACCATTCCTTACTATGAAAATCAAGACTCTCGCCCTCGCGCCCCAGTGGCTGCTCGTTATGTGCGCAAAACCGTTCTTGCCCGAACAACATCCATTCAAACGTCTCGGGTTCAGGCAATTCGCCACAGACGCTACCCCGCTCGCGGTCATGTTTGGGTGCGCCATGTGGGCATATATCGCGCTCGTGCCTTACGTCATTTCGACCATCGCAAAAAGCGCGTAGGCCCTAACCGGGAAGGCGATAATGCATCAGAGCTCATTCAAGCTCTGATTTTTTATTCCACCATCACCTCTATCCTCTCCTCTCCCGGCTTGAGCGTCCTTTTCTCAGGGAACTTCGTGAAGAGAACGAGCAGCGCTCCGAACGCCACGACGAGCGACGACACAAGGAACACTGTGCCGTAGGCCGAGACATCGGCCTTGAGGATGATGAGACCAGTCACTTGTCCGTGAATCGCAGGCGACAAGCTGTGTATGACCGTGTTCTGAGCGATGGCGAGGACATTGCGCTCGGTCAGGTTGTTGAGAAGCGTGCCGAAAAGGGCGATACCGAAAGCTCCCGCGATATTTCGAGCGAGAGCCAGGATCGACGATGCGATGCCGATCTCATTCTTCGGCACAGCTTCGGCGATCATATTCGTTCTCTGCGACATGCCGAAACCCATGAAAGCTGCCATGACCGAGAGCGGCACGATGATAGCCAGGGCTGTCGAGCGCG
>CAZQUF010000111.1:0-1632 GCA_964596505.1 uncultured Candidatus Saccharibacteria bacterium
TGTCTAAGCCGACCCGCATCCAATCAGCCTACATCTCCGAAGGCGAGGTCAAGAAAGTGGTCAAATACCTCGTCGATACCCATATCGAAGAGCTCTCCGACGAGCTCAACCTTACGGAGAACGCAGTGAAGCCCGACAATGCGGTATTCTCTGCCACGCTCGACGATTCCATCAATGACCCTCTCGGCGGCGGTCTCGGGAGCGGCGCTCTTGGCGGCGGGTTCGGCGACGAACCGGGCGATGACGACGATATGTACGAACAGGCCAAGCAGGTCGTCCTCGAAGCCGGCAAAGCTTCAACGTCCTATATACAGAGGAAGCTTCGCGTGGGCTATTCGCGTGCGGCGCGCCTCATGGACCTCCTCGAAGAGCGCGGCGTCATCGGCGCAGCTGACGGCTCGAAGCCTCGCTCTGTCGTGGGCGCCGGCGGCGCATCGGGCGGCCATACGGCCCCCGACGCGGCTCACGAAACCGACCACGCCCATGAAGACGGAGAAAGTAATCCACAGGCATAGCGAAATCTTCAGCCTTTCTTAATATCCTCCGAGTACAATATAACCGGCTATGACAGACAGAAGAAAAGTAAAACGGATGATGACGGTCTGGATAGCTCTCGCGGCGATCGCTCTCGTCATCGGCTATGGCGCGTTCAGAGCCAAGGATCTCGCCGAGGGACCGCAGCTCTCTGTGACCTACCCCGCCGAAGGCGCTGCTCTGAGCGATTCTCTCGTCGGCATACGCGGCACGGCCAAGAATATCTCGTTCCTCACCCTTAACGGCAACAAGATATTCACCGACGAGAGCGGCGCGTACGATGAGAGCATCCTGCTCGCCCGCGGGTATAATGTAATCACCCTCGAAGCGCGCGACCGATTCGGGAGAGTAGCCACCAAGACATTACAAGTAACCTATAACGAATAATATGGCAGCAAAAAAGAAAGACGGAAAAGAGAAGAAGAACGAGGCGGCGAAAGAATTGGCCGAAGAGAACGCCGCGAACGGCATCGAATCCGAAGCAAAGGCTGCGCCGAAAGAAAAGACCAATATAGAGGACACCCTCGCCGCCATAAAGACCAAATTCGGCGACGATGCCATCATGATGCTCGGAGATAAGCCGCGCGTCGACGTGAATGCTATTCCGACAGGATCGATCGGCCTCGATGCGGCGCTCGGCATCGGCGGCGTACCTCGCGGCAGGATCATCGAGATCTTCGGACCTGAATCGTCGGGCAAGACTACCCTCTCTCTCCATATCATCGCCGAAGCACAAAAGTTGGGAGGAATCTGCGCCTTCATCGACGCAGAGCACGCAATGGACCCGGAATATTCCAAGAAGATCGGCGTCAAAGTCGACCAGCTCCTCATCTCCCAGCCTGACACGGGCGAACAGGCTCTCGAGATCGTCGAATCTCTCGTCCGTTCGGGCAAGCTCGACGTCATCGTCATCGACTCGGTCGCCGCTCTCACACCAAAAGACGAGATCGAAGGCGACATGGGCGCCCAGCATATGGGCAAACAGGCCCGCCTCATGTCCCAGGCTCTCCGCAAATTGACCGCTATCACCGCCAAATCGAAGACCGTGGTCATATTCATAAACCAGATCCGCATGCAGATCGGCGTCATGTTCGGCAA